>CAMWQA010000001.1 GCA_947176265.1 uncultured Clostridia bacterium
ACGCTGCCTTTGTTCATAAGTTTTGAAAACTCTTCATTAACGTAAACTGTTCCAAGAGAGTTTACGCGAATAATTGTTTCCGGCTTTGCCATTGCAGGCGAAAGACCCGCTGAGTTGATAACGTTTTTGATTTCTCCAAGAGTTGCAGCATACTCTGCAAGTTCTTTAACGCTTTGACGATTAGAAGTATCGCAGGTTTTTGCATAAGCAGTGTAGCCAAGAGCTTTGAGTTCTTCAATTGCGCCTTCAAGCTTACTTTGAGTTCTTCCTGAAATAACAATGATTTTTTCTTTTGGCATGCACTTTGCAGCAGCAAGTCCCATACCGCTTCCACCGCCGGTAATTACGCATACATTTGCCATAAAATTTTCCCCCTTAAATTATAAAATTTTGCTATTAAGAGTATAGCATCTTTTATAAAGAGTATAACACTTTTCAGAATTCCAGTCAATATAAAAATTTCATAGCCACACTATTTATTTCGCCGTAAGGCGAGTTTAATTTTATCTGCGTTACAGTTGCATTGCTTGAAAAGTTTTCTTTTGCGTTGTATAATAATAAAAAATGATCGGAGCATTTTATGAAGTTAGAGGAATATAAATCGCGCGTAGAGGCTGCGCGGCGCATAGTGTTTTTCGGCGGGGCGGGGGTATCGACAGAGAGCGGTATACCCGACTTTCGAAGCGTTGACGGCTTGTACAACCAAAAGTACGACGTTCCGCCCGAGGTAATACTTTCTGCCGATTATTTTTACGCGCATACCGATTTGTTTTATAAATTCTATTTCGATAAAATGATATGCAAGACCGCCAAACCTAATGCCGCGCACAAAAGGCTGGCGCAGTGGGAGAAAGAAGGTAAGCTCCTTGCCGTGATCACGCAAAACATAGACGGATTGCATCAAGCCGCCGGTAGCAAAAACGTATTTGAATTACATGGCACGACGCGCTGTAATCATTGTGTTCGCTGTGGCAAAAGTTATAGTTTAGAAGACGTTTGTATCAACGCTCCCGCCGTCCCAAAATGTGAGTGCGGCGGTGTGATTAAACCCGACGTGGTGCTTTGCGGCGAGGCACTACCCGAGAATGCCGTTTATGGCGCGGTGGAGGCTATCGAGAAGGCGGACATGCTAATAGTAGGCGGCACGTCATTGACAGTATATCCCGCCGCAAGTTTTATCAGGTACTATCGCGGTAATAAAGACAATCTTATAGTGATAAACAAGACTCATATAGATGGCTTTCCTAATCAGCTCAATGGCAAACTTGGAGAATTATTGTGAAATTATACTGATTGGCTATTTCTACTCCTTTCTATTACGTAGAAAAAATCCGTATACAGAAGCGCACGAATTTTTTTGGTGGAGCAGCGGTAACGTAAAATGAACATGTTTGTATATTAATTCATTACACAAACAAAGTGTTTACTTTTAAGCTGAAATGCGACATAAGAGGTAATAAAGTAAATTCAGCGGCAACTAAATTAAATGGTTGACTTTATTTAGTCAAAATACTAAAATAAATACATAAGCGTGAAGGAAGTTGATTTGGCGATGTTGAATAATTCCGCGATCTTAATATTTTCGGTAGTAGCGTTGTTTTGCGCGTTGTTTGCGCGCGTCAACATTTATAAGGCAATCGCTTTGCAATTATCCGTTTTGTCGTACGTGTGTATTTTGTTTTGCGTGACTTACGCATTTTTGCTTGGTGTAGGGATAGAAGAAGTACTTACGTATATTTTGGCGTATACTCTTATATTCGCTACCGTATTTAATAATAAGGATGAGAAGGAAGGGAATTTACCTCTCAAGCAAGGAGAGTTAAAATGAGGCGTAGAAAGGCAACCATAATAATAGTAATCGCGCTTGCTTTGTTATGTTGTGTGGCTTTTGCGGCTTGCAAAGACAAAGGCGTTCAACCGGATAGACGAATTACGATAACTGTTCTCAACGGCGAACATTATCAAGTAGTGGGCGACAATAAACGAGTTGTCGAGAGAGGCGAAAGCGTAGTATTTACAGTGAGTCTGGACAGAGGATATAAGATCGTAGGGGCTTACGGCGATAAATGCGAAATAAGCGAAGAATATTCTTTCCAACAGACAGTGACCTTTGACTCCGTATACTACAAGTCTACTGTGAGGTTGGAGACAGCCGAGATGGAGACAAATTCGTTTGCTGTGGAAAACGATTTGCAAACCGGCAAAGTTGCTATATCTTCTATGTTTGGACAAATTGGCGACGACGTATTTTATGTTGACGACAAATTGACGCTGACGGCAACTGCCAACAAAGATTACCGCTTTTGGTGTTGGAGCAAAGACGGCTATATGAACGAGGGCGGCAAGTTTTTTGACGACAACAAAACTCTACAAATTGCTGATTTCAAATCCATTGGTAAGTTGTACGCAAATTTTAGAAAACTTTCGAATATCGGCAATTTGATAATTTATAAAGCAGGCACAGCAGAAGAAATCGAGCAAGACGTGACGAAATTGTTGGCTAGTCATACGCGAGCCAATACCTATACGGCGGTCGATTTGCGTGAGCGCGGGGTAGATTGTGACAGCAAATATCTATCGGGTTACGTTACCGAAGACGGCGAGTACGTTGGTTTGGGTAGTCGCGTAAGCGTTTCGGACAAGACCCCTACGGTGTTGACGGCGGTATGGAAAGATTATACCGACAGCAATCTATTCCAAATCGATCAAGGGAAACTAAGCGCAAAGAGCGACTTGAGTGGGTTTGATGAAATCGTGGCGCCAAGAGAAATAAACGGCGAGATAGTTACTGTAATAGCAAAAAATGCTTTCGAAAATTGCAAAGCGTCGACTTTCTATATTCCCGACAGTGTGACTACTATAGAGAACGACGCATTCAAAAATTGCGAGAATTTGACTGATTTTTATATGTCGGACAACATCATGAATATGAGTGACGATGCGTTTGCAGGTTGTAAAAATTTTACTACTCTGCATATGAACGCATATCTCAAACCAAGATCTATGACGTCGCACGTTTCCGTAAAGGCCGACGCATACGATAGGCTTTTGGTAAGTTCAAAGAAAGACGACGTTACCAGATTCGTCATGCTTGGCGGTTCAAGCGTAGATTACGGTTATAGTCTTGCAACTGTCGAAGAATTGTGGTACGAGCAATTCCCGAATAAGAAGGTTGAAATATTCAATTTTGGATTCAACGCCAATTATGCGGAATTTGCTCAATTTGAGATTCTAAATGCGTATTTAAAGGAAGGCGACGTATTCTTACATGCTCCCGAACAATATAAAGGAGCTTGGTACGGAGATAGAATGCAGTCTGTGCTCACGTCTGAGCCGTCGGCTAAGTTGATAGACGGAGGTTATATTTTTATATTAGCGTCGTGCAATTGGGGGTTTATTTCAAATTTGACAGTCAATAAGTACGGGAATCTATTCTCAATATTTTCTAAGTTCAACAGAGATAGGAGAAATAGTGCCGAACAGGATTATTCCCAACATTTTAATTTTGAAGCAACTCCGTCCGTCTCGCCTATGGGAGAAAAGGCGTTGGAGGAGTGCGGCGTGGATAAGTATTTTTCTACTGCAAATATAAACTTTGACGTTTATGAAACCGCCAAGTTTGCCAAGCAAGATATATACGAAACGGCGATTGCCAAAGGCGTGCATACGTTCGTCACGTTCCCGCCAATGAATAGGCATAGGCTACTTTATAAATACGGCAGCGAGGAAAATTACAAAGAAGTACTCAATGAATACACCGCTAACGTAAAAGGTATCTTGAACGATCCGTCTATAAACGTCTTGCTTACGCAAAACGATACCATATATGACGGAAGGTATTTTTCCAACAACGACTATCATCTTGGCAGTCCGTTTAGGATTGAGCATACGAAAAACGTAATTTCGGTTTTGGTTGACAGGCTAAAGAGCGAGGGCAGTCTATGAATTTCAATTCTTGGCAATTTTTGATATTCTTGCCCATAGTCGTGTTGTTATATTGGATATTGCCCAAAAAGTTCCGTTGGATAATGCTTCTTTTGGCAAGTTATATATTCTATATGTGTTGGAATCCGTGGCTGATATTTTTAATTCTTTTCACTACGGTAGTGTCATACGTATCGGGAATTTTAATGGATAAGTATGACAGCAAGAAAATCAAGAGGGCTTGTTTGATAATTACAATCGTAAGTTGTCTTGGTGTGCTTTTCTTCTTTAAATATTTCTTATTTGCAGTCAATTCAATAATAAGTTTAATCAATCTTGGAGGCAAGAATGTCGCGGAGTTTTCGCTCAATCTAATTCTGCCTGTTGGTATATCATTTTATACCTTTCAAACGCTCTCTTACGTCATCGACGTATATAGAGGCAAGATTAAAGCGGAGCGACATTTTGGATACTATGCGCTGTTCGTCACTTTTTTCCCCCAACTTGTCGCGGGACCTATAGAGCGTCCTGAAAATCTTCTTCCTCAACTCAAGCAAGATCGCAAATTCGATAAGAAGGATTTGAGCGACGGATTTAGAATCGCAATCGTTGGATTTTTTAAGAAAGTTGTCATTGCCGACGGCGTTGCGACGGTGGTCAATTTGGTCTACAACGATATCAAGCAAGCTACGGGACTGACTGTGATACTTGCTACGGTGTTGTTTGCAATTCAAATATATTGCGACTTTTCAGGATATACCGACATTGCAATAGGCGTTGCCCGTATGATGGGAATCAAGTTGCGCGACAACTTCAACCAACCTTATCTTGCGACTAGCATACGTGATTTTTGGCGTAGATGGCATATTTCGCTTACAAGTTGGTTTACCGATTACGTGTACATACCTCTTGGCGGAAACAGATGCAAAGCATGGCGTTGGGCGCTAAACGTGATGATAGTATTTTTGTTGAGCGGACTGTGGCACGGAGCGTCTTGGACTTTTATTTTGTGGGGCGGAATACACGGCGTATACCAAATAATCGGCAAGTTGAAAAACGTAGGGTTGAAGAAACTTGAGAGTAAAGGCAAAATCAAACTTATAGACAATACCGCAATGCTTTGGCTCAAGAGAGTTGCGACCTTTGCGCTTGTATGCTTTGCTTGGATATTCTTCCGCTGCAATTCAATATCCGATTGCGGGGTCGCTATAACCAAGATATTTACAGATTGGTCGGGTAGCGCTAAAGCGTTGTCAAATCTTGGAGTCAATGCGACTTACATAATTCGCGTGGCGCTTATGTGCGGTATTTTGGCATTTGCAAACAATATAATCATGAGTGAAGTCAATGATGGCGTCAAACTGTCCGGCGGTATGCTGGCTACGCGCTATGTGACTTACGGACTTATGCTTTTGGCAATTGTCGTTGCGTGGGTATCTATATATGTCACAGGCAGCGGCGCAAGTGCGTTTATATACTTCCAATTCTAGGTGCAAGATGAAAAAGAAAATTTTGTTGACAAGTTTAATAGTATTGACAATCGTACTCATACCGGTGATTCTGATTTCATTTGCGTTTGGTATTTCTCCGCAGTATGACAATTCATTCTATGGCGGTATGGCAATAAAGTACGATAGGTTGAAGAATACTTCCGGTAGAAAGGTCGTTGTTATAGGCGGTTCGAGCTTAGCCTTTGGTTTAAGATCAGACTTGCTCGAAGAGGAACTTGATATGCCTGTCGTCAATTTCGGGCTATACGCCAATCTTGGCACCAAATATATGCTTGACATAGCAAAAGATTTTATAGGAAAAGACGATATAGTAATCGTTGCGCCTGAACAAAACAGCCAAGCATTGTCGTTGTATTTCAACGCCGAAGCGGTTTGGTATTCCGTAGACGGCAAATATGAGATTCTCAAAAAGATAGATAGAGACAATTATGCGGATATGCTTGGAAAGTTTCTTACTTTTACCAGCAGTAAGTACGGTTATTGGCAAAACAACAACAAGCCAGATCCCGAGGGAGTGTACAACGCTAAATCTTTTAATAAGTTTGGCGATATAATATATGAACGCCCCTACAACTCAATGAAGGATGGATTTGACAATTCGACGCCTATATCATTTGACAAATCGCTCATAAACAATGAGTTTATTGACTATTTGAATTCATACGCAAATGCGGTTGCTAAATCCGGAGCAAAGACGTTTTATGCATTCTCTCCAATGAACGTCAAAGCGTTGAGCGGCGATTCAAATCAAGATAAAATATTAGAGTATTACGACTATTTAAGAGACAAGTTGAATATCACGGTTATAGGTAACCCATTGACGCATTTGCTTGACAGTGATTGGTTTTACGACAGCAATTTCCACCTCAACGACGCGGGATCGGTATATTATACTGCATTACTTGCGCAAGAAATCAAGGCGGAATTGAATATGTTTACTCCGATAAAAATAAATACGCCAACAAAACCGCAAACGCCTTCAAACGTTGGCGTAAGCGGATCCGTGTCAGCCGATCTTGAGGAAGCAGCAAAGATATTCAATCTATCGGGTGTGGATATCGTATCAAGCGACGGAGAAGTTGTTTTCAAGGGCGAATGGACAATCGACGGCTTGACGGAATATGGCAAAACTTTAAAGGAAATAGTGATCCCCGACACTCTGGCGGGATTGCCGGTAACAACGATTGCAAACGACGCTTTTGCAAATAATTCGACGATCACAAAGCTTACGCTTGGCAAGAATATCGCTGTCGTCGGCGAAAACGTATTTAATGGTTGCAGCGCTTTGGAAGGAGTTTACGTCATGTCTTTGGATCCTGGCAGTTTTCACGTTTCGAGCAATATTTTGCAAGGCGCCGACAATTGTTATATTTACGTCCCGAAAGAAGCGTACACGGCGTATAAGTTTGATTACTTTTGGACTTTCGTCGATACAGCGCGGGCGTTGAGAACGTACTAAAATCAGTCATATTAAATAAACTGTATCAAATTCATATTATCGCGAAGCTCTTATGAAATACATAAAAATCGATTAAAACAAAACGAGTCGCCGAATTTGGAGATGCAAAAAAAGAGAGTGGTTTCACTCTCTTTTGTGTTCCCATCTAACGGCGGGCTTGCAATCTGGTGGAGCAGTGATAACGTAAAACGAATATCAATGTTTATTAATTATTTCGTTTATTTATTAAAGCTTTAACTTGCTCGATAGAAAGCCACGGCTTTTTTCTATGTATTATACGATGACAGTTTGAACAAACTATAGCCATATCATTTATATTTGTCATTTCGCCTTCTTGCATTGTAGAAATAGGTCTTTTGTGATGAGCCTCAATGTAGTCTTTACCAATTTCGCCATAAACCTCATAAAAATCAAACCCGCATATTTCGCAATATAATCTACCGGAGTGGTCATGTTGGAATTTTTGTTTTGTTGCTTGAATCAATGCAGAGTTTCGTTCTCTTGATATGTGTTGTTTAATTAATTGTCGTCCTTCGCTAAATTGTTCATTTGTGGTTAAGTCAAATGCTATTAACTCATTTTCATAAAGTGCTTTCGTTATATATTCGTTGAGTCGCGGGGAAATCTTTATGGGTCTTTGTGGGGCACTAGATAGACCGTTTTCAAGTAGATTTGGTAATGAAAGATTTTCGTTATAAAAATCAGAGATAAGTACAAGGCGACAATATTTTGCATCTTTCGCTTTTTCATATAGAGTTAAGTCTTTCCAAAATTTCTTATCGTCTACTGTCTCATTAAATTTGAGTCCTGTTGCAGTAACAACAGTTTTGTACTTTATCATTTTAGTAGGTTGCGCACAATAAATATATACAATGTCGCCTACCGAGAAATTTGCTTGTTGATGCCAATCTATATAACCGCTTTCCATCAACGCAGTATGGTGGTCATATTTGTTGGAATTTGCTGGTAATAACCAATTCATATTTTTTCCTTTGTTAAAAAGTTAAATATCAAGACCTAAAACGAGGTTCGTTTTAGGTCTTGGCTGGTGGGCAATATAGGATTCGAACCTATGACTTTCTCCACGTCAAGAAGACACTCTCCCTCTGAGTTAATTGCCCATATTAAATTAAGTTGCTTTTGTTAAGCAATAATATTATATACGTGCGAAATGGGTAATGTCAACTGTTTTAAAGAAGTGGTATTTATCTGACCATAGGATTGAATTTTAAAGGTCAAAGAAAATAAATTTGGGGGTTGAAAATATTGATTTTATAATATATAATTAGTATAAAGTGTAAGTATTGTAAAATATTGGGAGAAGATTATGGCAAGTTTTTTAGACAAACTTATTTCAAAGGTTCAGAAGATAGTCGATAAGTTCAACGGCTCGTCGTTGAGCCAAGAGAGCAACGTGCCCGTAGGCGAGCGATACGTTACGCAGGGATTGCCGGAACTTATCAGGCAAGCAAGCGCAGACGGATGCGTGCTGCTCAAGAATGACGGATCGTTACCTCTCAAGAGCAGCGATAAAGTTGCGATATTCGGCAGATGTCAGGTAGATTATTTTTACGTGGGATACGGAAGCGGCGGAGACGTAAAACCGCCGTATAAAGTAGGTTTTTTGCAAGCTATGCAAGAGGCTGCAGAACAAGGCAAGTTCGCGATAGATAATGGGCTTGCCGACGTTTATACGCAGTGGTGCGCGCAAAAAGAGAATTTACCGTTTGACGGTTGGTGGGGGCATTGGCCTATGAACTATCCCGAAATGCCGTTGACTAAAGCCGTCGTAGAAGAGAGCGCAAAGCAAAGCGACGCGGCAATCGTCGTGATAGGCAGAGCGGCAGGCGAAGACAGAGAGAATACCTTAGAAAAGGGCAGTTATTATCTTACTGACGAAGAGCAGAATATGCTTGACCTTGTGACCGATTCATTTAAGAAGACAGTCGTAATAATGGACTGCGGTAATTTAATGGATATGGCTTGGACGGAGAAGTATGGAGACAAGCTGTCTGCAATACTCCTTGCATGGCAAGGCGGTATGGAGAGCGGGCATTCGCTCGTCGACGTTTTGAGCGGCGCAGTCAATCCCAGCGGAAAACTGCCCGACACGATTGCAAGGAATTTTCAGGACTATCCCTCGTCGAGTTGTTTTGGCAACAAAGAATTTAATGAATATAGAGAAGACATTTTCGTAGGCTATCGCTATTTTGAGACTTTTGCAAAGGATAAAGTACTTTATCCTTTTGGTTACGGATTGTCATACACTCAATTTGAGATAACTCCTAAAGACTTCGTAATAGACAACGATAGATTTAAGTGCGCAGTCGAGGTTAAAAATATTGGCGAAGTTGCAGGCAGAGAAGTCGCGCAGTTATACGCGCGCTGTCCGCAGGGCAAGTTGGGCAAGCCGTCTAGGGTTCTTGTCGGCTTCAAGAAGACTGCCGAGTTGCAACCCAACCAAAGTCAAGTTTTGGAAATTGAGTGGAATACGTATGACTTTGCAAGTTATGACGACACGGGCGCGACGGGCAATGCCAACAGTTACGTACTTGAGAGCGGCAAGTATGAATTCTACGTAGGCAATAGCGTTAGGACAGAAATTTTAGCAGGCGAAGACGTATTGGTTGCAGACAGAGTAATCAAGACTTTGCATGAAGTGTGCAACATGCAAATACCGTTCGACAGATTTAAGGCTGTCGAAAAAGACGGCGCAATTGCGCTTGAGGTTGAGAAAGTACCGCTTGGCAAGACGGATATGAAAACGCGTATCTTGAACGGCTTACCAAAGACGGTTGGTTACAAAGGTAATCAAGGCTTCACATTTGACGACTTGAAAGACGGCAAGGTGGATATGGATACCTTCATATCGCAATTGACGGACAAAGAACTCGAAGCGTTGACGAGAGGCGCGGGCGGCATGAACGCGTGGCAAGGCGTAGTTGGCAATGCCGGCGCATACGGCGGAATAATCCCATCGCTTGCGGAGAAAAAAATCCCTGCGGTAATCACGACCGACGGACCGTCGGGAATAAGAATAGCAAAATACACGGCGTTGCTGCCTTGCGGAACTGCGCTTGCTTCCACTTGGGATATTGATTTGACGACGGAAGTTTACAAAAAAGTCGGCGAAGAAATGGCGCATTACGGCTCCGACGTGCTGCTGGGCGCGGGTATGAATATACACCGCAATCCTCTTTGCGGACGCAACTTTGAGTATTTTTCCGAAGACCCGATATTGTCGGGCAAAATGGCGTGCGCATTCGTCGACGGTATACAGGACAATGGTAAGATAGCTTGTCCAAAGCATTTTGCTTGCAACAATCAAGAGACCAACAGAAATTACAACGACAGCCGAGTATCTCAACGCGCTTTGCGAGAGATATATCTCAAGGGCTTTGAGATTTGCGTCAAAGAAAGCAAACCGCTTAATATTATGACGAGTTACAACAAGATCAACGGAGTATTCTCGCATTATAACTACGATTTGGCAACCACGGTTTTGAGAGGCGAATGGGGATATGACGGCCTTGTCATAACCGATTGGTGGCTAAGAAAGAGCAATAGTCAAGAGTTCCCAAAACTCAAAACGCACGCGTACCGTGTGAGGGCGGGAGTCGACGTCTTTATGCCGGGCAACCATAGCAGAACTTCGGGCAAGTACAAGAGCGACGGCACGTTGCTTGCCACGTTGAATAAAAAAGACGGTATCACAAGGGGAGAGTTGGAACTTACGGCAAAAAGGACTCTAAATATTTGTTTGGCGAAAAAATAGGACGTCGAAGGACTTAAACAAATTCCAAAAGGCGAGAGAAATACTCTCGCTTTTTCGTCTGCATATTGTTATAAATTTAACGAATTTAAACAACTTTAAGTTTTATTATTACGGTATTATAAAAAATGTTTATCTAAAAATTAAAAAAATATTAAAGAAACCCAATTACATTATTCCTAAAACGATTACATAGGTGTAAAATGTAACGGTAATTTATACCTACTATGCATACGCGCATAAGGAGACGCGTACGCGTAGGCTTGCTAGATAAGGAAGTGAAAAGAATGAGAAAATGGAGTAAGATAATATTGGCAATTTTGATCGTCGCTTTGGCTTTGAGCGCGTTCGTTGCCTGCAAAGTAAGACGTGAGGAGTTGTCGTTGACCTTCGTCAGCAACGAAGAGCAGTATGTTACGACGATTGGTATTGACAAAGCCAAAGAAATTTTGGACAGTCAGCCGTCAAGAGACGGTTTTGTATTCAAAGGTTGGTATCTCGATAAGGGAACGTGGACTCAAGAAGTAGACAGTTCCAATTTGGAGGAAATTTCAAAGGGAAACAAGTCAATCAGCGTATACGCTTATTGGGTAGAAATCGTCAACAAGATTACCGTGGCTTTTTGCGATTATCACGGCGGAATATTGCTTGAGAAAGAATATGAGCGCACTGACGATCAACTTGCAAAGGATATTGCAAAATTGCGTCCGTCCAAGCGTCCCGACGACGAGAAGTTTACCTATACTTTTGACAAATGGGATTGCAATACCGACGATTTGACTCAAGGTTATTTTACTGCGAATCCAATTTATTCAACTCAATTTAGATCTTTCAAATTCAATTATTTTGTTGACGGCGAGTTGATTTATACAGACAGTGTCAAATACGGAGAAGACGCAGATAAAGATTTGGTCGCTGCTCCGCAAAAGCAATCTACCGAAAAATACGATTATGAGTTTATTTGTTGGGAAGGTAATTTTGAGAATATTACTCAAGACACCGACGTACATGCAAAATTCCAAGAAAAGATTAAGAAGTTTGACGTTACGTTTAAGTTCGGCAACAACAAGAGCAAGACTGTCAAAACCGAGTACGGCTCTACGGCAACCGCGCCAAGCGCAAACGAAATTGCAAAGCCGTCTACCGCTCAATACAGCTATACTTTTGTTGGGTGGGACAATTCTTTTGACAATATCAAACAAAATACCACAGTTAATGCAAAATATGTCGAGCAAGTCAGAATGTACGACGTCAAGTTCTGGATAGACGATACTTGCATTAAATATGTTAACGTGCCTTACGGTTCAAGCGTAGAACCGCCGGCTCAGCCAATCAAAAATTTGGACGACGGATTTACATATGAATTTACCAGCTGGGACGTAGCTTTTGACAATATCACTAACAACCTTGACGTACGCGCAAGATTTAGGCAGGTTTCTCATACGTATACCGTTGAGTACGTCAATTGGGAGGGTAGTTTGCTTGCCACTTTGCAAGTCGGTAGCGGAGAAGCCGCTGTTTATAACGCAGAAACGCCTACGCGTCCGTCAAACGATAAATTTGATTATATCTTCGCAGGCTGGACCGACGAGGATAAACTTGAGGCGGTTACTAGAGATATAACCGTGCAGGCAAAGTTTATTTCTCAAATCAAGACGTTTAGCGTGACTTTCAAATACGGCGACAATGAAAAGACGTCGTATCCCGATATAGAATACGGTACCGACTTGACAAAGTCCAATCTCGTACCTTCAAACGTAGCAAAAGCTTCGACGGCTCAATACGAATACGAGTTTATCGGTTGGGACGCTACTTTTGACAATATAACGAAAGATACCGTAATAAACGCAAGATATACTCAAAGCATAAGGAGCTATGAAGTTAAGTTCTTCGTAGACGACACTTGCATTAAGTCGGTAAACGTTCTCTACGGCTCAAGCGTTGAGGCTCCGACTCAACCGGTCAAAATCGAAGACGACGGATTTACCTATGAGTTTATCGAGTGGGATAATGACTTTGACAATATCGTTGAAGATACAGTTGTCAACGCAGTATTCAATAAGATTGCCAATACCTACACTATTCAATACGTCAACTGGGACGGCACTGTACTCTACACGGACAGCGTAGAGAGCGCAGGCAAGTCCACCTACGTGGGAGAGACGCCTACCCGCGAAGCAAACGACAAGTATACTTATGAATTTACGGGTTGGACAAATGAGGAAGCTCTGGATAACATCACGAGTAGTTTCTCTACGTATGCGCAATTCAAAGAAGTTATAAGAACTTATACAGTTACGTTCAACTACGGACATGGATTGACAAAAGAGATTACCGGAGTTCCTTACGGCACAGACTTGTCAACTAACGAGACGTATTCGTCTGAAATTCCAACAAATACGGATAAGGCTTCGACGAAGCAATATGACTTCACGTTTATAGATTGGGATAAATATTTCGGTTACGTATCGAGAGATATGGAAGTCAACGCAATATATAAAGAGACCTTGAGAAGATATATCGTTAAGTTTATCAACAACGGTATAGCTATACTCACGCAAGAAGTAGAGTACGGCAAGTGTCCTACTTTGCCGACAGGCAACAATATCAGAAATCATACCGTTAAATGGGCGTTTGATTTCCTCGGTTGGCAAGTACTTGACGTAGACACTACTATAGAAGGCGGAGAGAACGATATAGATCCCGACGACGGCACGGATTACAGAGATACGGTCGAAAACTTTGACGGATACGAGGTATTAGACCCTGCAAACACAATGGTTGAAGGCGACATTACCTATACCGCAATGTATTCGAGAATTATCCAAAAATATGTCGTCAAATTCTTCAACGAAGAAAACGACGAGAATATTTTGAAAGAAATTACTGTACCTTGGGGCACCAACGTATTGACGAGCGAGATAGAAGATTATCAAGCGCCTACGGCGTTCAAAGAGTCTGTTCCTAAGTACGATTATACTTTTACCAATTGGAGCAGAGACTTGACAAAGATTGAGGCTAATATCAACGTATATGCAATATATAGCTCTACAATAAGAAAGTATTGGATTAGATATTACAACGAAGGCGAATTGGTTGAGGAATTCCATGAAGAATACGACAAAGTAATTCCGAGAACGAATATAATTCCTACCAAAGTATCTACTCTTGAATATGACTTTGAATTTGAAGATTGGGATAGAGCGGCAGACCGTCTTGTCGAAGGCGACGTGGATATCAATGCGGTCTACAAAAATAATATCAGATCTTATGTGGTTACGTTGTTCAACTTGGCTACTCGCGCGCTTATCTCGACTGGTGAGTTTGCTTACGGCACAAAGATAACGACGACGATTGATTACAACGGCTATGATTTTGACCATTGGTACAGAGATCCAAATTGCGATACTGTATTCGATCAAGAAAACGAGACCGTAGACGGACCTATGATGCTCTTCGGTAATATCGTTATGAAGGGATTGAAATTTAACGATGCCAATGAGATTGTAGGATATGAGGGCGTACAAGATGCGCAAATCAATCTCGTCCTTCCTATGGCGGCTAATGGAAAGAAAGTAACGAAAGTTGCGGAAAGAGGTTTGGCGTCTGACGTCGTTACGCCAAATTCAATTGGTAGCATATATGTTCCAAGTAATATTAAGGTTATGGCATATGCGTTTGCGGGACTTAATCTTACCGATACCGGCGGCATATACATTCAAGCTAAAAAAGCAACAGCCTCATTGACTAGACCGTCGGGTTGGGCGGAATATTGGAATAGAGACCAGTTCTTACCGCCGTGGAATGAAAAGAATAGACCGGTAACATACGGTGTAGACGGCGTAGTCTCGGTAGGCGATTTCCAATATATGATCTTTGAAGACGGCAACGCTTACGTTGATAGATTTATCAACAACACCGCTCCAAATGCTTATATCCCTGCCGATTTGACATACAAGGCAGCGTCCTTTACTTCAACCAAGTGGAAAGACATCGGCAAGACGGAAGTAGAAAGAGATATTTACGAAACGGTATACGAAGATAGAAATTACAACGTTACGCAAATTGCGGTATCTGCGTTTGAGAACTGTACCAATCTATCGAGTATATATATTCCGAAGACAATAGCCAAAGTTGGTAAATATGCGTTCAGCGGCGTTACGGCAGATGTATATATTCAAATGGAACAACCTAAGACCCTTGGTGTACCTAATGACAATCCAAGCGGTTGGAACAACGATTGGAACAAGAACCGCGACGCTACGTTGACTGATAAAGGTACGGGAGTGAGAACTCTATATTGGGGCGTAATAGGCTTTGACGTAGTCGGCGACTTCAACTATATCTTCAAGTCGGACGGCACTGCGATAGTTGCGGAATATCTTGGCAACAAAGCTACGAAGACAAATCTTGAAGTACCGGGTGTTGTTACTTATAAAGAAGTCGAGTATAGAGTAGAAGTGCTTGCCGACGAATTGCTGTCGGGTATGAATATACTTAATACTGTAACTCTCGGCGAGAATATCAAGAAGATAGGTAAGAAAGTATTTGCTAACAACATAGTACTATCGACCGTCAACTTGCCGTCTACGCTTGAAGAAATCGGCGAGCAAGCGTTCTTGATGAATATGGCGCTCAAACAGATTTATATTCCTGCAAGCGTATCCAAGATTGGCGGACTTGCATTTATCGGTATAGACAACTTGACGTTGTACTTAGGAAAAGACAAAAAACCGCTTACGGGTTATGCGATCGGTTGGGATACCAAGATTGGCGTCAGCGATTTGGGAGACCTCGACTTGTCGAATATTATGGGAAGCATAGGAACGTTGCTTGGTAAGTTTACGCAAACGCATGACAAGGTATGGGGCGTAGCTGGATTGCCGCAGACCTACAAAGATACGACAAAGTCGCCGGCTTTGCCTGCCGAGTATACTTATCTCTTCTACACCGACGGACACGCAGAATTGATAGGATCAAACATAGCGGTTGGATCTCTTAACACGAGTTATGCGATACCAGAGTCAATCAATTTCAACGGAACAGATTATGCCGTCACAAAGATTAAAGCTTCCGCTTTCAAGGGCAATACGAGAATTAAGGAAATTATTATCCCGACTTCCGTAACTACCATAGAAGCTTACGCTTTTGAAGGTTGCAGCAGCTTGACGATTAAGACAGCGCATACTTCTAAGCCGGGCGGTTGGGACGCAAACTTTAACCCCGACGGCAGAACGGTTGAGTATAGCCAAGCGTCTGCCGCGACCGAGACTTTGGAAGAAGTAGCATAGTAATTTAAAAGTTAAAAATACAAAACGCCTTGCTATCAAGCAAGGCGTTTTTGTTAATTATATTTAATCAAAGTTTTACGGCAATTGGCTTGTGAGCCAAATACTTGAAAAGATACTTAAAGCCGGTTGCTTTCAACCATTCTGCGACAAGGGAATACTTTTCTCCTATACGTCCGCAAAAATGAGCGTCTGAACCAAAGGTAAGCAATTCGCCGCCAAGTTCTTTATATCTCGACAAAATTTCAGTAGTGGGGAGGAAGTCAAGCCCCGTGCCTTTGCTTTGAGAGTTTATCTCCAAAGCTTTGCCCTTTGCGATAATAGTCTTCAATATATCGTCGATAATATCTGCAAAATCTTTGTATACGAGAGCTTTGTCTTCGTAAGTGCTTTTGCGCACGACGTAGCCTATATGACCTACGCTGTCAAAGTGGTAAGGGCAGTCAAGGCTTTCTCTCACAGCTTTGAGATATGCGCCGTATGCTTGCGACTTTGTGCGTTTAGCAAAGTATGACGGCATATAGCAGTCTTCGTATTCAATCGTATGAATCGAGTTGATAATTATATCCGTATCGAATCCCGATAGTTTGGATAAATAGAGATTGTTTGCCTCTTTCATATATCCGCACTCAATACCCACGCCAACTTCTATTTTGCCCTTATATCTTTCTTTAAGCGCTCTTATCTCGTCAAAGTGATTTTCAAGATCAATTTGCGGTATGTAATCAAATTCGGGAAGGAATGTCAATTCGCCGTCAAAGTGGTCGGTAAAAGCAAGATAATCCATACCTTGCGATATGGCGTATTCAATCATCTCTATCGGATCTTCTTTGCTATCGTGCGAGTGTCTGCAATGTGTGTGAGTGTCAAACATAACATTTATATTTTATACCTTTTGAATTGCGGTGTCAAACAAGATAAGTTGACATATTTCGCCAAAAAGTGGTAAAATTATAAAAAAAGTTCATGGGGGATATTATGTCGTCGCATTTAGGCAACAGTTGGGATGAAAAATTAGAGAGCGAGTTTTCGCAAGATTACTTCAAAGATATTCGTAAGTTTTTGGCGGAGGAGTACAGCAACTTCAGAGTTTATCCGCCATTGAAAGAGATACTTTCAGCCTTTGAACATACGCCGTACGAAAATGTAAAAGTCGTCATTTTGGGACAAGACCCATATCACGGCTACGGACAGGCGCACGGCATGAGTTTTTCCGTGCGCAAAGGAGTAAAATGCCCGCCGTCTCTTGTCAATATATACAAGGCCCTCGAATACGATTTAGGCATACCGCAAAGCGACTGCGGAGACCTGACGGGTTGGGCGGACGAGGGAGTATTGTTGCTCAACACGGTTCTTACGGTGCGAGAGGGTAAACCTCAAAGTCATGCCGGTATCGGTTGGGAAAGATTTACAGACAGCGTAATTAAGATGATAAACGATTCTCCTTATCCCACGGTGTTTATGCTGTGGGGAAATCCGGCAAAAGCCAAAGCAAAATTTATAGACGAGTCAAAGCACTTAGTGCTCAAATGCGTGCATCCAAGTCCGCTGTCTTTCTACAACGGCTTTTTGGAGTGTAAACACTTCTCAAAAGCCAACGACTTTTTGATTAAAAATGGCAGAAAGCCTATTGATTGGAGTAGAAGAGGGGAATAATTATTTGCGTCTTTTGCCGTCAATATCTTCGATAGTCACTTTCCATATTGCGGTAATTGCAAGACTTCTTGCAATGGCTTCGTCGAAGTTGGGCATATTGGCGGGCGTATGTCTTTGACAAATTGCTCTCAAAGCCTCTATCTTTTCGCTATCTTCCAATACTTGAGATATTTTACCGAATACCATTGCGCTTTCAAATTTGGTGGTAAATTCGTCTTCGGGGCGAAGCGTAGCGCCTACGCAAGATATACACACTTGATTATTGCGGTTGAAGCAATCTATCTTTTTGCCTTCTTTCGCGCAGTGAAAATATATAACGTTTTCAATTCTCGCTATGCTTAAAGGTATACAATATGGCTTGCCATCCGTGTCAATCGTGGCAAGCGTTGCCCATTCGCATTTGTCGACAATTTCTAATGCCCATTCTTTTGGCATCTGCCTATCTTTTCGTCGCATGGTCGTCTCGCCTTAAGTTTTCACGGCAATTTTGCTATCCGTGTCACTTAAGTCTCGTCTCCTTACTAATATTTTTCTTTAATATTATGCTATTTTATAGAGATTTACGTCAAGTTAATTCTTACAACTTTCTTAATGAAGTCTTTTTCCATCTCTTTGACAGATAGAACAATACCGACACCGTTGCGCCGAGTAACCAACCGATTGGCCAGCTCCACCAAATAGATACGTAGGACAAGTGACACGCTTTGACGAAGATATAACTCAAACCCACTCTTATTAATAAGTCTGTCATGGTGGCGGACGTAAATCCCGCCATATCTCCCGCGCCTCTGATAAATCCGTCGAATATGATCTTTATGCATACCACGATATAGAATGGAGCGAGTATATAGAGGAATTGCGAGCCTATGGAAATTATCTCGTCGTTTTGCTCTTTGATAAATACGCCGACAAGTCCCTTTGCAAAAATAAGGTATACTGTAGTGGATACAACGGCTATTGCTATCATGCTTATAAGGCCGCCTTTGAGTCCTTCCTTTGCTCTGTCTAAATGATTTGCGCCTATATTTTGCGAAGTAAAGGTAGCCATAGCGTTGGATATTGTCAAGAATATGGATATGATTATATAGTTTATTTTAAAAGCCGATCCGTATGCGGCAACGAGATTTGCATTGCCGAAAGAGTTGATAAGGCTTTGCATAAATAGCTGACCAATTGACACGGTAGAATTTTGCAATATGCTTGGCAGCGACATAAGCATAATACTTGACCATATCGACAACGAGAAAACGGGATTTTCTTTCCAGGAATTCTTTCTTAAAGGTCTTTGAGTTTCGGGACTGTCTTTTGGAAGTTTGGCTATATTGACAAGCAGTAGTATAAGAGACAGCACGCTTGCAATACCTTGAGCGAGGAAAGTGCCCCACGCAAGCCCCTTGACTCCCATATTGCAATACTTGACGAATACTATATCGACGATTACGTTGAGTATCGTGGAAAAGATAAGCAAGAAGAGGGGAGTTTTGGAGTTGCCGAGAGCTTGAAATATAGAGCTTACCACGTTGTAAATAAAGAGAAATGTCAGACCGTATATATAAATGCTGAGATAATCTACGCTTTGCGTAAAGACGTCTTCGCCCAAGTCTTGAGAATTCATTGCGGAAAGCAGAGGTTTGCAGGTAAATACTCCCACTACAGTAAAAATCAATGCGAATACAAAAATATTGATGAGAGCAGTCAACGTTGCCGTCTTAGTGCGACAGTACTGTTTCGCGCCGAAAATTCTCGATATTGCTACGCTGCCGCCCACGCCGAAGCCGTTGCCTATTGCGATAAATACGACAGTTACCGGATACGCGGCGTTTACCGCAGCCAAGGCTATGCCGTCGTCATTTATGAAATTACCTGCGATTAGGGAGTCTGCAATATTGTAAAACTGTTGAAATAATACGGATATAATCATTGGCAACGCAAACGCGTACAACACCTTGATAGGCTTGCCGACCGACATATCTTTAGTAGCCATAACCCCTCCGTAATTTCTCACAAAAAATTGCCATATATGTTATACGCTGAAATATTACAAAACGCAAGCGAAAAAATTAAAAAAAATTTAACATTTTCAAAATTCGGTATTGAATATTAGTTTTTAATATGGTATAATTTGGTAAAGTATGAAAAAGGAGAAAGAATAATTGGACAAAAAAATACCGGTTTATCTCTTTCACGAGGGGACGAATTATGAGGCTTACAAGTTTATGTCGCCACATCAAAGTCAGAGAGACGGCAAAGACGGATGGACGTTCAGAGTTTGGGCGCCCCACGCAAAGTCCGTCAGCGTAGTCGGAGACTTTAATAATTGGGATAGAGAAGTACACCCGATGAGCAAAATCAGCGACGGTATATGGGAGGGCTTCGTAGAAGACCTAAAAATATACGATATATATAAATTCAGCGTGGAGACTGCCGACGGCAAATTGAGACTCAAAGCCGATCCTTACGCAAGACACAGCGAGACTTCGCCTGCCAATGCGTCGAAACTGTATGAGTCCACGTTCAAATGGACTGACAAGAGTTGGATTGCAGAGAGAGAAAAGTTTGACGCTTTCCACTCTCCTATGAATATCTATGAGTTGCACGTGGGAAGCTGGAGAAGATATGCCGACGGCAACATTCTCAATTACCGCGATTTGGCGGACGAGCTCGTGCCGTATATTAAGCAAATGGGATATACGCACGTAGAAATACTTCCTATATGCGAATATCCTTACGAGGGCAGTTGGGGCTATCAAGTGAGCGGTATGTTTGCGCCCACTTCGAGATACGGCACTCCCGACGATTTCAAATATTTCATCAATAAATTGCACAAGAATAAAATAGGCGTAATCCTTGATTGGGTATGCGCGCACTTCCCAAAGGACGCGTTTGGACTTTACGAGTTTGACGGAGAGCCTTGTTACGAATATTCCGACCCGCTAAAACAAGAGCACAAAGAATGGGGTACGAGAGTATTCGATTACGGTAGGAGAGAGGTGCATTCTTATCTGATTTCTTCGGCTGATTTCTGGGTCAGCGAGTATCACGTCGACGGCATCAGAGTAGACGCGGTTGCGTCAATGCTCTATCTCGATTACGGCAGACAAAACGGCGAGTGGAGACCCAACGCAAGCGGCGGCAATCACAACTTAGAGGCAATTGACTTTTTGCAAAAGCTTAATTCGCATATGCTGTCAAAATATAAAGGCTTGTTGATGATTGCAGAAGAATCCACTGCGTTCCCTAACGTGACCAAGCCTCCTCAAGACAAGGGATTGGGATTTAATTTCAAGTGGAATATGGGTTGGATGAACGATATGCTTTCCTACGTATCGCTTGACCCATTCTTTAGAAAAGACAACCACAACAAAGTGACTTTTTCAATTACTTACGCATACAGCGAGAATTATATCTTGCCGCTTTCGCACGACGAAGTAGTTCACGGCAAGTATTCGCTTCTCAACAGAATGCCCGGATCGTATATGGATAAGTTCAATTCGCTCAAGGCCTTTTTTGGATACACTATGGCGCATCCCGGCAAGAAACTCTTGTTTATGGGCGGAGAATTCGGACAGTTTATAGAATGGGATTACAAAAAACAACTTGATTGGTTCTTGCTCGATTACGATTCGCACAAGGGTTTGCATGAATTTGTTAAAGACCTCAACGCATATTATCTTGCCAATAAAGAGATGTATTATCTCGATACGACTTACGACGGCTTTAAGTGGATATGCGTAGACGACAATACTCAAAATATCGTATCGTTTATCAGAAGCGACGGCGAAGGTAATTACACGATTGCCGTAGTCAACTTCTCTCCTGTCAAGAGAGAGCATTACTGCATGGGCGTTCCCGAGAAGAGAGCGTACAAAGTCGTACTCAACAGCGACGATAAGAAGTACGGCGGAGAGAGCGATAAGATGAGCTTTACGGCGCAAAAGGGAGATATGCACGGTTATCCGTACTATATCGAAATGACGATACCAGGCAACAGCGCAATGTATATAACAGCCGCAAGGAAAGTTAAAAATAAGGATAAAGAAAAAGCAAGCAAGTGACGCTTACTGCTATAGATTTGAAATATAACGAAGGTATAGATAATAGGAGGGAAAATGCACAGCAATAAAAAAGAATGCGTAGCCATGTTGTTGGCTGGCGGACAGGGCACGAGGCTCTACTCTTTGACGAGAGATTTGGCAAAGCCTGCCGTATCATTTGGAGGAAAGTATAGAATTATCGACTTTCCTCTGTCAAATTGTATTAATTCAAACATAGACACCATAGGCGTATTGACACAATACAAGCCTTTTGACCTCAACCAATATATTGGCAACGGTCAGCCTTGGGATCTTGACAGACTCAACGGCGGAGTATTTGTCTTGCCTCCGTATATGAAAGGCGAGACTTCCGATTGGTATAAGGGCACGGCAAACGCGATTTATCAAAATATAGAATTTGTAGATAAATTCTCTCCCGAGTACGTTCTCATACTTTCGGGCGACCATATCTACAAGATGGACTATGCGCAAATGCTTGCATACCACAAAGAAAAAGGCGCAGACTGCACGATTGCAGTCATCAACGTATCTTTGGAAGAGGCTTCGAGATTTGGTATTATGAACACCAATCCCGACAACTCGGTATACGAGTTTGCGGAGAAGCCAAAGCATCCAAAGAGCACCAACGCGTCTATGGGTATATACATATTCAATTGGGCGAAACTCCGTAAGTATTTGATTGAGGACGAAGAGGACAAGACCTCGCAAAACGACTTTGGAAAGAACATTATTCCAAAGATGCTTGCCGACGGACAAAAACTCTTTGCGTACAACTTCTCGGGATATTGGAAAGACGTAGGAACAATCTCGTCGCTTTGGGAAGCAAATATGGACGTGCTCAATACTTCGAGCGGCATCAATCTTGACGACAGCGCTTGGAAGATATACGCAAGAAATACCGCAGAACCGCCGCATTTCGTAGGAAAGAACGCAATCATCAACAATTCGCTTGTGACGGAAGGCTGTGAAATCAACGGCAAAGTCGTCAACAGCGTACTGTCCACGGGAGTGGAGATTTGCGAGGGCGCAACGGTAGAAGATTCAACTATAATGCCCGGCGCAAAGATTTGCAAAGGCGCGGTAGTAAAATACGCCATCGTCGGCAACAACGCAGTCGTTGGAGAAAACGCCGTAGTAGGAGCTAAACAAGACGGTATGGTCGACGGACAGTGGCAAATTACAGTCATAGGACCTAACGCAACGGTGGAAGCAAATCAAGTCGTGCCTGTCAAGGCAATGGTAGATTAAGGAGGAAAGGCAAATGAACAACGCTATGAGTATTATTTTCGCAAGCGACAACGAGTCAAAACTCAACGAATTGACTTTGCACCGTACGACGGCGTCTTTGCCATTCGGCGGCAGATATAGATGTATCGACTTTGCGCTTTCCAATCTTGTCAACAGCTCGATCACTTCGATAGGTATAATCACGCGCAACAACTATTCTTCGCTTATGGATCATATCCGTATGGGTCGCGATTGGGACCTTAATAGAAAAAACAGCGGTATCGTAGTATTTCCGCCGTACGCTTCCAATACTTCGACCAACGTATTCAAGGGTAAGATAGAAGCGCTTTACGGAATCCTTGATTTCTTAGAGCCTTCAGACGACGAGTACGTAATCGTAACCAACAGCAATATCATTGCAAGTATTGACTTCGACGAAGTATATGCGGCTCATATTGCAAGCGGCGCAGACATAACTATGTTGACTTATAACGCAAAGCCCACGACTTCGAGAAGAGTAGTCGTAGAGAGCGATTTGAGCGGAAGAGTAAGAGGTATGAGAATTACGCGCGACGCAAGCGATACAGAATACGAATTGGGACTCTTCTGTTATTTGTTTAATAGAAAGCAACTTATTCAACTTGTATCAGATAGCTATGAAAGAGGCAAGATAGACTTTGAGAGAGATATTTTGCAAGCCAATCTTGACGTGCTCAATATTCACGCGTACAAAGTCAAAGGTCACGCCGCGCTCGTAGACGATATCAAGTCGTACTATAGAGAGAGTATGGAGATACTTGACGCAAACGTGCGCAACAGTTTGTTTGACAGCGCGGGCAAAGTATTTACAAAGGTCAAGGACAGCGTGCCTACGAGGTATTACAGCGGAGCAAAGGTTGTCAACAGCCTGATTGCAGACGGTTGTAAAATCAACGGCAGAGTTGAGAATTCAATTCTCTTCCGTGGAGTTGTCGTCGAAGCGGGAGCGGAAGTCGTCAACAGTATCGTAATGGAAAACGGAAAGATTATGAAGGGTTCAAAGCTCAACTACGCCATTACCGATAAAAACGTAACCGTTACGGAGGACAAAGCGCTCAGCGGCAGCGACGCTTATCCGGTCGTAGTTGTAAAGAACAAAACGGTTTGATAAGATTATATGATGATTTTTAACACTCGCCAAAAGCGAATATAACTTTGCCAAAGGCAAAATATAACTCCGACGCAGTCGGAATATAACTGTCGCAAAGCGACATAAGGAGGATAGCGCTATGCCAGCTAAAACTAAGAAGTCTGCGACTTCGACTCAACGAGAGAAGAAAACCAAGATAGATTTTGACAAAAAGATATTATTTGCGACTTCGGAGGCAGTGCCGTTTATCAAGACGGGCGGACTGGCTGACGTAGCGGGTTCGCTTCCAAAGGCTCTGGTAGACGGCGGAGTCGATTGTAGGGTTATCCTACCGCTTTATATGGATATAAAGCAAGAATTGAGAGACAAGATGACCTATATAGGCAATATATACGTTTCTCTCTCTTGGCGCTATCAGTATTGCGGACTTTTCAAAGCCGAAGTCGACGGCGTAACGTACTATCTTATCGACAACGAATATTACTTCAAGCGCAGCGGACTTTACGGCTACTATGACGACGGAGAGAGATTTGCTTTCTTTGCAAGGGCGGTAATCGAAAGCGTAAGACTTATGGACGGTTTTGTGCCTGATATTATTCATTCCAACGATTGGCAGACCGCGCTGATACCGGTATTCCTCGACGTATTCTACAGAGGCGACGAGCTTTTCAAAAACGTTAAGACGGTGTTTACCATTCACAATATTGAATTCCAAGGCAGATACAGCGGATTTATGTCCGGCGACGTACTCGGTCTTCCCACTTGGGCAAGAGAGTACGTGGACTTTGACGGAGACGTCAACTATATGAAAGGCGGTATCGAGAGAGCCAACAAGGTTACGACGGTTTCGCAGACGTACGCGCAGGAGATACTCAATTCTTATTTCGGCTACGGTATGAACAATATTTTAGTCAACAGACAGTTCAAACTTTCGGGAATTATCAACGGCATAGACGTCAAGTCCAACGACCCGAAGACGGACAAATTTGCGTACAGCAACTATGACCTCGACACCTTTGAATTAAAGGCTGACAATAAGACGGCTTTCCAAAAGGATTTGGGACTTCCCGTTGATAAAAATATACCTATGATAGGTATGGTAGGCAGACTTACGCACCAAAAGGGATTGGATTTGCTTTCGCCTATAATCACGAGAATACTCGATATGGGAGTCCAACTCGTCGTTTTGGGTACGGGCGATTATAAATACGAAGAGATGCTTAGAAGCTGTCAAAGCAGATATCCAAACAACTTGCGCGCGCTCATTACTTTCTCGGGAGAACTTGCAAGTAAGATATATTGCGCAAGCGATATGTTCCTTATGCCTTCCAAATTCGAGCCGTGCGGACTTTCGCAGATGATTGCAATGAGATACGGTTCGTTGCCAATAGTTAGAGAAACCGGCGGACTCAAAGACACTGTCATTCCTTATGATTACACTACCGGCAAAGGAACTGGTTTTACTTTCTATTCTTACAACGCTTACGATATGCTCAACGCTGTCGAGAGAGCGGTGGGAATGTACAGAGACTATAAGCAAGACTGGCAAAAGATAGTCGACAACGCTATGACTCAGGACTTTAGTTGGAAAAATATCGCTCTTCGTTACGTAGATTTGTACAAAGAGTTGTAAATATTCAAAAAAAATAGGTAAAAATTTATAAAATATTGATTTTTTATAAAAAATCTCTATTTTAGCTTGCAAAATGTAGCACAAAAGCAAAATATATGATATAATTTTAAGGTACAAATTTGTCGGGAAGATTTTTAAAAGCTCTTTTTCGGCAGGTTTGACAATATTTTTGCTTATTTTGGAGAAAGTAATGGAAAATCAAGTAAAAGAACTTAAAAAGATTGTATCGCTCAAATGCCAGACTTACTTCGGTACGACGATTGAGAATGCAAGTAAGAATCAAATTTACAGAGCAATCTGCATGACTGTCAGAGATATCCTCACCGACAAGCGTCTTGCCTTTAAGAAAAAGAGATTGGAGCAAGGCTCAAAGCAAGTTTATTATATGTCAATGGAGTTTTTGCTTGGCAGATCGCTCAAAAATCACCTTTACAATCTCAAGATGACCGACGTATTTGACGGACTTTGCAAAGAGCTCGGTTATTCCATAGAAGATATGTACGCTATAGAGCCCGACGCCGGACTCGGCAACGGAGGACTTGGCAGACTTGCGGCTGCGTACATGGAGTCTTTGACAAATCTCAATTACGTTGCAAGCGGTTTTTCCATAAGATACGACTACGGCATATTCAAACAAAAGATAGAGGACGGTTGGCAAGTAGAACTTCCCGACGAATGGCTTGAGAACGGCGACGTATGGCTTTCTCCCAGAATGGAAGATACTTTTGAAGTCAAGTTTGGCGGATATATCGACGAGAGATGGGACAACGGCAGACTTTATATTGACCAAAAAGATTGCTACACCGTGCAGGCTATACCTTACGATATGAATATCAGCGGTTACGACGTGCCTGCAGTCAACAAGTTGAGACTTTGGACGGCAAAAGCGCCCGTCGATTTCGATATGAAGCTCTTTGCAGAGGGCGAATACGTCAAGTCTTTGGAACAAAAGGCTTTGGCAGAGAGTATCTGTAAAGTACTTTATCCGGCAGACCACCACCAAGAAGGCAAAATGTTGAGACTTAAACAACAGTACTTCTTCGTATCTGCGTCAATTCAATCGATTCTCAAACAACACATCAAAGATTACAAGACTTTGGATACGCTTCCAGATAAGGTTGCTATACATATCAACGATACGCACCCCACGCTTTGCATTCCCGAACTTATGAGATTACTTCTCGACGAGTATGGCTATTCTTGGGACAAGGCTTGGAAGATAGTTACGCGCACCACGTCGTACACCAACCACACGGTTATGGCAGAGGCGCTTGAGAAATGGCCGGAGGGATTGTTTAAACAACTCTTGCCGAGAATTTATCAAATCGTATGTGAAATCAATCGCAGATTTACCGACGAGCTTTGGGCGTTCTATCCCAACGATTACGGCAAAGTTGAATACAACGCAGTACTCTCGGGCGGTCAAGTCAAGATGGCTAATCTTTGCTTGGCGGCTTCGCATACTGTCAACGGCGTATCGGCGTTGCACTCGCAGATACTCAAAGACGAAGTATTTAGAGACTGCTACAATATGCATCCAAAGAATTTTACCAACGTTACCAACGGTATTACCTATAGAAGATGGCTTTGTCAATCCAATCTGTTGCTTTCGGAGTATATAGAGAAACTTATCGGAGACGGCTTTAAGCAAGACGCTGACAAACTCAAAAACCTTGCAAAGTATGCGGACGACAAGGCGGTACTCGACAAGATTTTGAAGATTAAGAGAGAGAATAAGGTCAGACTTGCAAAGTATATCAAAGAGCACAACGGCGTCGACGTCAATCCCGATTCCATTTTTGACGTACAGGTCAAGAGATTGCACGAGTATAAGAGACAGCTTCTCAATGCGCTTCACATTCTTGATTTATATTACAGATTGAAAGAAAATCCAAATCTCGATATCAATCCGCGTACGTTTATATTCGGCGCAAAGGCTGCTCCAAGCTACTATATGGCAAAACAAATTATTCGCCTTATACATTCGCTTGGCGATCTTATCAATAACGATCCAGACATCAACGGCAAAATTAAAGTAGTGTATATCGAGAACTACAGAGTTACGCTTGCAGAGATTATTATGCCTGCTTCCGACGTATCGGAGCAAATCTCCATTGCGGGTAAAGAAGCGAGCGGTACGGGTAATATGAAGTTTATGATCAACGGCGCAGTGACCATGGGTACTATGGACGGCGCAAATATAGAGATATTCGAAAACGTAGGCAAGGACAATATCTTTATCTTCGGTATGCTTGCAAGCGAGATAAACGAACTCAACCGCAGAGGCTACAATCCAAGAGAGTATTACAATAGCAATCAAAGAATCAAACGCGTTATCGACGGTTTGAGAGGCGGTATCGCAGGAGTTAACTACGGCGAGATTGCAGACGCTTTGATTTCCAGCGACGGCTACAAGGTGCTTGCAGACTTCCAATCCTATTGCGATTGCCAAGACAGATTGGATAAGGCTTACAGCGACAAATACGCTTGGGCAAAGATGTCTCTTCTCAACACGGCAAACGCAGGCTTCTTCTCTTCGGACAGAAGCGTAAAAGAATACGCCGACAGAATTTGGAAGATGAACCCCGTCAACTATTCTTCCAATGCGACGGCAGAAAAGCAAGTAGAGAAGCCGGCAAAGAAGACTACCGCAACAAAGGCGACGAAAAAGAAGTAATAACTGACGCAACGTCATTTCGAGCGGAGTCGAGAAATCTCAAATCCGTACAAATAAAAGCATAACTCAAATAGCCTTGTTCGCCTTGAATGAGGCTATTAAAATGAGGATAGACAGTGAGAGACCTGATATATTTCGACAGCAAAAATCCCCATTGCAAATCTCCTTTTGGGAGTGTGGAGCAAGACGAAGAAATGACTTTCAAAATCTTCGTCAAGGACGGAGTATTTATTCACGCCGTTGAGTTGCACATTTACGAAGACGGAGCGGACGTACCCTTCGTTTTTCATATGTCTTTCAATTGCAAGAGGGGAAACGAGAGCGAATATATTGCCAAAATCAATCTCAACAAAGTCGGACTTTATTGGTACAGATTTTTATTCAAGACGGAGAATGGAGAATTTGAGTACCGCAGAGAGGGAGACGACTTTCAACTTACCGTATACGACAAAAATTACGTCACGCCCGATTGGGTCAAAGGCGGCGTAATATATCACGTTTTTGTCGATAGATTTTGCAAAGGCAAAGACGACAATGCGGTATTCAAAAAGAACGGCGTATTGAAGAATTGGGGCGAAGAGGTAACCATAGTCGATTCAGACGGGGTATTCAGAGCCAACGACTTTTACGGCGGCAACTTTCAAGGCATTATAGATAAATTGCCCTACCTCAAGAAACTTGGAGTAACCTTGCTTTATTTATCTCCAATATTCAAGTCGTCGTCAAATCACAGATACGATACTGGCGATTACGAGTTTGTAGACGAACTTTTGGGAGACGAAGATAAATTCAAAGAGCTTTTGCAAAAAGCGGCGAGTATGGGAATATACGTCATGCTTGACGGCGTATTCAATCACACGGGCGCAGATAGCAAGTATTTCAACAAATTCGGCAATTATCCTACTTTGGGCGCATATCAATCGAGACAAAGCGAGTACTACGATTGGTTTGATTTCTATAATTTCCCCGACGAATACCACTGTTGGTGGGGCATTACCGTCACGCCTACGATAAGCCAGAGAGCGATAGCGTTTAGAGAAATGATAAGCGGAGAAGGCGGCATTATAGACAAGTGGACGGGGCTTGGCGTCAAAGGTTGGAGACTTGACGTAGTAGACGAGTTGAGAGAAGATTTCGTCGAGGATATACGATGGGCGGTAAAGCGCAACGGCGAAGACAATTTGTTAATTGGCGAGGTATGGGAAGACGCGTCAAACAAAATTGCCTATTCTTATCGCAGACATTATTTCCAAGGCAAAGAACTTGACGGCGTAATGAATTATCCTTTTAAGGAAGCTACTTTAGCGTACGCATTGGGCGGAAGCGCAACCGACTTTGCAAATACCGTAATGACTATCGTGGAGAATTATCCAAAGCAATCTTTGGACGTGACAATGAATTTAATTGACTCCCATGACACGGCAAGAGCCTTGAGCGTGTTGAGCGGCGTGGATATGAGCGGTACGGATAAGGAATACCGCAAGAATTTCCGTTTGAGCAAAGAAGGCTATGATTTTGCAAAACGCAGATTAAAATTAGCGTCTACTTTGCAGTTTATGCTCCCCGGCGTGCCTTCGATTTTCTACGGCGACGAGCAGGGCATGGAAGGCTATGAAGATCCGTTGTGCAGACGCGCTCTCGATTGGGATAATATCGACAAAGAATTGTTAGAGCATTATATCCGACTTGGAAAAATCCGCAATAAGTATAAGACGCAAATTTGCGGCAACACGTATTTTGAAAATCAAAACGGCTTACTCGCGCTTTGTCGCAGAGGCGGAAAGAAGGTATTGAAGGTCGTTGCCAACAACACTGAGCATACGCAGACGTTCTATTGTCCTAAGGCAAAACAGGAATTGCTGTCGGGAGAGAAATTGCAAGGAGATACGTTTGAGATCTTAGCGGGCGAAGTAAAAATCTTTGAAATTTTACTTTAAAACTGTGGTATTATCTAATTGCCTTTGATATAATACAATAGATAAAAATTTTTAAACTTGCGAGATATAAAATGTTTTGCAAGGCATATGAGAGGACTTATGAAAAAAATAGGAGTTTTAACAAGCGGCGGAGATTCGCCGGGCATGAACGCTTGCGTAAGAGCAGTCGTTCGTTATGCAATTTACAACGGATTGAACGTATACGGCATTGAGCGCGGATATTCGGGTCTCATCAACAATCATATCAATGAGATGAATAAGCGTTCGGTATCTGACATTATCCAAAGGGGCGGTACTATTCTCAAGACTGCTAGATGTCCCGAATTCGTAGAGGATAAGTATATGCAGATTGCCGTAGAGAATATGGAAGCGTACGGCATTGACGGACTCGTCGTAATAGGCGGAGACGGCAGTTTTAGAGGCGCGCAGGATTTGTACACCAAGTTTGGCGTAAAGGTAATTGGTATCCCCGGTACTATTGACAATGATTTGGCTTACACAGATTACACGCTTGGTTTTGACACAAGCGTAAATACCGTCGTGTCGGCAATCAACAATCTTCGCGATACTATGACGTCGCACGACAGAGTTTGTATCATAGAAGTTATGGGCAGAAAGTGCGGAGATATTGCGCTCTACGCAGGTATTTGCGGCGGCGCGGAAGTCATACTCGTGCCTGAAGTCGAGACCGATCTCACGCAAGTAGTCAAGAAGATTTGCCTCAACCAAAGAATTGGTAAGACGTCGGATATTATCGTACTTGCAGAGGGTGTATGCAAAGCCGAGGAACTCAAACAGTATCTTAAAGACAACGGCGTGACGGGCTCTATCAAGACGACTACGCTGGGATATATCCAAAGAGGCGGAGCGCCCACGATGTCCGACCGTGTGCTTGCAGCAAGATGCGCAGTCAAGGCTGTCGACTTGCTTATGGCAGACAAGGGCGGCAGAGTAGTCGGCATAAGACAAAATCAAATCATTGATATGGATATCGAAGAGGCTCTTAAGATGCCAAGTAAGTTTAATAAGGAACTTTATGATACCGCAATGATATTGGGGTTGTAAGCTTCGCTCAGTAAGTAACCAACCGCATATAGCACAGCTCTTTTTGCCCTAACGACTGAATGCCCTCGGGGTCACGTACGGCAAGTACGCTTACCACTCGGTTATCGTCGCACGGACAAAAATAGCAGTACTCTCTGCGGTTGCGCTAAACTTTTTAAAGGTGGATGTCATTTCGACCGAAACGAAGCGGAGAAATCTAAATCAATAAAAAAGAAGGCGAGAGAACTCTCGCCTTTGTCATTCTGAGCGTAGTCGAAGAATCTCCCCGATTTAAAAACCCAATGGTATTTCGACCGAAGTGGAGAAATCTCGATCAGATTATTTATATTCGTCTAAGCAAAGTAAATAGTCCGCGGACTCGTCAAGTATTTTACATAGGTTTGCAAAGATATCTAACGTTGGCAATCTATCGCCTTTTATATAATGCTCAATACATGATTTTGACACGCCGATAAGACTCGCTATTTGCAAATGCGTCATTCCGCTGTATTTTATTGCTTTTGCCAAGTTAAATTGAATTTGATTTATCGTAATCATAGTCATACCTCTCGTATATCTATTATAAGATAATTAACGCGTTATTTCTCGAAGTATGATTATCAATCATATGTTATTTTTGAAAGTTTGAAAGGCTATTTTAGCCAATTTCTTTATTAGTTTACTATGTTTTGAAAATTTTACATAAATTTTACATTAAGTATTTGACATATTTTTTTATAATGTGTATGCTAAACAGGCTTACGTCAAATAGGGATGAGACGGGAGGTTACCGCTTTATATAAGAGGAGAACTTCCGTTGACAAGAGTCCGACAATCGGGCGACTAACAAAAAGGCTAACTGCGAGCCTTTTTAAAAAGGACGGAGGCGGAACGCACGGAAGTGTATAGTAAAAAATAAGTTAGGCAAAAAAGGAGAACTAGAAAATGGCAGGACAAACAATCAGAATCAAATTGAGAGCTTACGAGCACAACCTCATCGACGTTGCAGCAGAAAAGATCGTCGAGACGGCAAAGAGAAGCGGTGCGCAAGTATCGGGACCTATTCCACTCCCTACGGAGAAAGAAGTAGTTACCATCATCAGAGCAGTCCACAAGTATAAGGACAGCAGAGAGCAATTCGAGCTTCGTACCCATAAGAGACTTATTGATATAATCAATCCTACTTCAAAAGTAGTTGATGCTCTTATGAAACTTGATTTGCCGGCAGGCGTTGATATTCAAATCAAGCTCTAATATTAAATCAGTCAAATAAAATTGCGTATAGCGATTTTGCAAAATAAAAATGGAGGATGAACTTTATTATGAATAAAGCAATCATTGGAAAAAAGTTGGCAATGAGTCAGATTTTTGCTCCGGACGGCACGGTAATCCCAGTTACGATAGTGCTTGCGGGACCTTGTCCGGTTGTGCAAAAGAAAACCCTTGACAATGACGGTTACGAGGCAGTTCAAATTGCCTTTGGCGAAATCAAAGAAAAGAACGTCAATAAGCCGATAAAGGGTCATTACAAGAAGGCAGGTGTTACACCCAGAAGAGTACTTCGCGAGTTTAAGACGGACGTTGCAAGTTTTGAACTTGGACAAGAACTCAAGTGCGATCAATTCGCAGTAGGTTCTTTGGTAGACGTAAGCGGTACTTCAAAGGGACACGGATTTACGGGCGCTGTCAAGAGATGGAATCATCACTGCGGACCTATGGCGCACGGTTCGGGTTACCACAGAGGCGTAGGTTCTATGGGCGCATGTTCTACTCCTTCGAGAGTATTCAAGAACAAAAAGATGTCGGGACATTGGGGTAACGAAAAGGTTACCGTCAAGAATCTCACGGTGGCAAAAGTCGATGCCGAGCGTAATCTTCTTTTCATCAAGGGCGCTATCCCCGGTGCAAAGGGTAACATCGTTGTTGTAAAGCAAAACGGTTAAAGGAGTGAGCAAAAATGAAGGTTAATGTTTTAGATATAAAAGCCAAGAAAGTAGGCGAAATCGAGCTTAACGAAAGCGTATTCGGCGTTGAATATAACGAACCGCTTATTCATCAAGTAGTAGTTGCTCAATTGGCAAACAAGAGACAAGGCACCAAGAGCACTTTGACCCGCACTGAAGTTAGAGGCGGAGGCAAGAAGCCTTGGAGACAAAAGGGTACAGGTAGAGCTAGACAAGGTAGTATCCGTAGCCCGCAATGGACAGGCGGCGGCGTTGTATTCGCTCCAAAGCCCAGAGATTTTTCTCAAAAGATCAACAAGAAGATGAAAGTTGCCGCTACATTGTCGGCATTGAGCGCTAAGGTAAGCGACAACGACTTTATCGTACTTGACAAGTTGGTACTTGAAGAGGCAAAGACGAAGTACATCGCGCAAATGCTCAAGGCAATGGAAATCGATAAGAAAGTTTTGTTGGTAGTCGGAAATGACGACGAAGCAGTTCAAAGAGCTTGCGCAAACATTCAAAACTTGACTCTTATCAACGCTAGCCTTATCAACGTATACGATTTGGCTGCAAACACCAAGTGCATCTTCACCGTTGATGCAGTAAACAAAATAGAGGAGGCATATAAGAATGAATAAGTATGATATAATTATATCCCCTATCCTTACAGAAAAGAGCTATGACGGTATCGCAGAAAAGAAATACACTTTCAAAGTAGCTTGCGATGCTACGAAGACTCAGATCAAGGTGGCAGTCGAAGATATATTCGGCGTTAGCGTAGCAAAAGTAAACACCGTCAACGTAAACGGTAAGAAGAAGAGAATGGGAAGAAACGAAGGCATGACTTCCTCTTACAAGAAAGCAATCGTAACGTTGACAGAAGATAGCAAGACTATCGAATTCTTTGAGAGTCTGGCATAATAGGAGGTAATATAAATGGCTATTAAGAGATTTAAACCTACTTCTCCGGCTCGTCGTTTTATGACGGTATCCAAATTTACCGAAATTACTACGACCACTCCCGAAAGAGGATTGCTCGAGACAAAGAGCAAGAGTGGCGGTAGAAATGCTACGGGTAGAATTACCGTAAGACATATCGGCGGCGGCAACAGAAGAAAGTACAGAATAATTGACTTTAAGCGCAATAAGGATAATATCCCGGCAGTCGTTGCTTCCATAGAGTACGATCCAAACCGCAGCGCAAACATAGCTCTCCTCAACTATGCGGACGGCGAAAAGAGATACATTATCGCTCCGCTTGGATTGCAAAAGGGCGACACGGTAATGAGCGGCGAAAACGCAGACATCAAGACGGGCAATACGCTTCCTCTTGAGAAGATACCTGTAGGTACCGTTATTCATAATATAGAGATGCACCCGGGCAAGGGCGGTCAGATTGCAAGATCTGCAGGTAATTCCGCTCAACTCATGGCAAAGGAAGGCAAATACGCAACGTTGAGACTTCCAAGCGGCGAAATGAGATATATACCTATCAAGTGCAGAGCTACTATCGGACAGGTTGGCAACCTCGAGCACGAGATCGTATCTTTGGGTAAAGCAGGACGTAAACGTCATATGGGCGTAAGACCTACGGTCCGCGGCGTTGTAATGAACCCTTGCGATCACCCGCACGGCGGTGGCGAAGGCAAGTCGCCGATAGGTATGCCGAGTCCTGTAACTCCTTGGGGTAAACCTGCACTCGGTTACAAGACCAGAAAGAAGAACAAGAGCAATAAGTTCATTATCAAGCGTGTGAACTAGGAGGATCAAAAATGAGTAGATCAGTAAAGAAAGGACCTTTCGTCGAAGAAAGACTTATAAAGAGAATTATCGCAATGAACGATGCCAACGAAAAGAAGGTTGTCAAGACTTGGTCAAGATCTTCCACAATCTTCCCGGAGATGGTAGGACACACGATAGCCGTACACGACGGCAGAAAGCACGTGCCTGTATATATCACTGAAGATATGGTAGGTTGCAAGCTCGGCGAGTTCGCTCCCACCCGTACCTTTAAAGGTCACGCAGGCGAAAAAACCACAGGTAAGAAATAAGGAGGCGTAAGATGGCAAAGAGATTAAGAGAAAAGAGCGCCGCTCGTAAAGAAAACGCAGACAAGCGTCCGAGCGCAACAGCCAAATACGTCAGAATTTCTCCCGATAAGGTTAGAATCGTGCTTGACGTAATCAGAGGCAAGAAATACGAAGAGGCTTTGGCAATACTCAAATTTACGCGTAAAGCTGCTTGCGAACCGCTCATCAAGTTGTTGAATTCAGCGGCCGCAAATGCAGAAAACAATTTGAATATGGACAAATCCACGCTTTACGTAGCAGAGTGCTACGCCAACGCAGGCCCGATACTCAAGCGTATCAGAGCAAGAGCAAAGGGAAGCGCTGCAAGAATCAACAAACGCACCAGCCACATCACCATCGTTTTGGATGAGGCTAAGGCAGAATAATCGAGGAGGTATCAAAAATGGGACAAAAAGTTAGTCCACACGGATTGAGAGTAGGCGTAATAAAAGATTGGAACGCTCAATGGTATGCTGACAAGAAGAACTTTTCTAAGAACCTCATTGAGGATCACAAGATCAGAACTTACTTGAAGAAACAATATTATCAATGTTCTATCTCCAAGATTACAATCAGCAGAATACTTTCTTCGGCAAACGATATCGTAATAGTTACGATTTATACCGCAAAGCCGGGTATCATGATTGGCAAGGCAGGCGCAGGCGTTGAGCAAATCAAGAAAGAAGTTATGAAGCTTGCTCCCAAAAAGAGCGTAAGCATCAACATAATGGAAGTTAAGAGACCCGATACGGACGCTCAACTTATCGCAGAAAACATTGCCGCTCAACTTGAAAAGCGTATCGCTTTCAGAAGAGCTATGAAGGGTTGTATCTCCAAGGCAATGAAAGGCGGAGTTAAGGGTATTAAGACAATGGTATCCGGTCGTCTTAACGGAGCAGAAATTGCAAACTCCGAGAGCTATCACGAAGGTTCGATACCTCTTCAAACTTTGAGAGCAGATATCGATTACGGTACGGCAGAAGCTCACACCACGTTCGGTATTATCGGCGTTAAGGTATGGGTATACAAGGGCGAAGTTCTTGGAAGAAACGTAAAGGAAAACAAGGAAGGAGGTAATGCGTAATGTTAATGCCTAAAAGAGTTAAGAGACGTCGCGTACACCGCGGCAGATTGACGGGACAGGCTAACAAGGGCAACAAGGTTGCATACGGCGAGTACGGACTTGTAGCGCTTGAGCCAAGTTGGATTACCTCAAACCAAATTGAGGCAGCCCGTATAGCAATGACGCGTTATATTAAGAGAGGCGGTAAGGTATGGATTAATATATTCCCCCACAAGCCTATCACGAAGAAGCCGGCAGAAACCAGAATGGGTAGCGGTAAAGGTAGCGTAGAATACTGGGTAGCAGTTGTTAAGCCGGGTCGTGTAATGTTTGAAATGTCAGGCGTAAGCGAGGAAGTCGCACGCGAAGCATTGAGACTTGCATCACACAAATTGCCCGTTAAGTGCAAGTTCGTAAAGAGAGAAGAGGTGGTCGAAGATGAAAGCAAGTAATTTTTTTGAAATGACAAACGAAGAACTTAATCTCAAATTGAATTCTTTGAAAGAAGAACTCTTCAATCTTCGCTTTAAACATAAAGCAGGTCAACTTGAGAATGCTAATCAACTTGCAATTTGCAAGAAAGATATTGCAAGAGTAAAGACGATAATCCGTCAAAGAGAACTTGGAATTTCCGACGAACCCAACAAGGGCGGAAAGGCTAAGAAGAATAAGTAAGGAGGATAAAAGACATGGAAGAAAGAAATCTTAGAAAAACCAGAGTTGGCGTAGTGGTAAGCGACAAGATGGAAAAGACAGTCGTTGTTGCTATCAAAGAGCGTGTTAAGCATCCTCTTTACGGCAAGATTATCAATAGAACAAAGACGTTCAAGGCTCACGATGAGCAAAATGAATGTGGCATAGGCGATACCGTGCGTGTCGTTGAAACAAGACCGCTTTCCAAAGATAAGCGTTGGAGAGTAGTCGAAATCGTCGAAAAGGCTAAATAAGGAGGACCCCGAGAATGATACAACCGGAAACAAAATTGGTCGTTGCGGATAATTCAGGCGCAAAAGAGATCAAATGTATTAGAGTAATGGGCGGTTCGTTCCGTAGAAGCGGTAATATAGGCGACGTAATCGTGGCATCCGTTCAGACGGCTACCCCTGGCGGCGCAGTTAAGAAGGGCGACGTTGTCAAAGCAGTTATCGTAAGAACCAAGAAAGGTATCAGAAGAACCGACGGTTCGCACATCAGATTTGACGACAACGCAGCAGTTATTATCGACAATCAAAAACAACCTAGGGGTACTCGTATCTTTGGACCAATTGCCAGAGAGTTGAGAGATAAGGATTATATGAAGATCATATCTCTTGCCCCAGAGGTAATTTAACGGAGGTAGACCAATATGAGTATGAATGTTAAGAAAGGCGACGCGGTAAAAGTTATCGCAGGCGTCGATAAAGGTAAGACAGGTCAAGTATTGGCAGTAGATACCAAGTCCCAAAGAGTAGTTTTGCAAGGCTCTGACTTGAAGACGGTAAAGTGCTTCGTTAAGCCTCGCAACGCTCAAGAGAAAGGCGGAATTATCGAAAGAGAGGCTTCTATCAACGTATCCAACGTAATGATTATCTGCCCAAGCTGCAACAGCGCAACAAGAGTTGCTCACAACGTAAGCGTTGATGAAAACGGCAAGAAAATCAAGACTCGTATATGCAAGAAGTGCGGAGCATCTTTGGACGTAGCGGCTTCAAAAGCTGCAAAGACCGCTAAGAAGGCAAAGAAGACTGCCACAAAGGCAAAGAAAACCACTGACGTGGAAGAGAATTAATGGAGGTTAACGACTGTGGAAAATAGAGAATACAGAATGCTTGAATACTATAAATCAACAGTAGTTCCTGCATTGATTAAAAAATTTAACTACAAGAACGTAAACCAAGTTCCTAAGATCGAGAAAGTAGTTCTCAACATGGGACTCGGCGACGTTAAGGACAATAGCAAGAGCCTTCAACAGGCAGTTGAAGAACTCAAGTTGATTGCAGGTCAGGCTCCCGCAGAGTGCAAAGCTAAAAAGAGCGTTGCAAACTTCAAGGTGAGAGAAGGCATGACGATTGGCGCAAAGGTAACTTTGAGAGGCAAGAAAATGTATGACTTTATGGATAAGCTCATATCAGTCGCTCTTCCTCGAGTAAGAGACTTCAAGGGCGTGCCAAGCGATTCCTTCGACGGACGCGGCAACTACGCAATGGGCGTTAAGGAACAAATCATCTTCCCGGAAATCCAATACGATAAGGTAGAGAAGGTAAGAGGTTTTGACATTATCGTCGTAACTACGGCAAACACAGACGAAGAGGCTAAGGAGTTGTTGACGCTCCTCGGTATGCCTTTTGTGAAATAAGGAGATTTAAATTATGGCAAAGAAAGCAATGATTAACAAACAACAAAAGACTCCAAAGTACTCCACAAGAGCATACACAAGATGCCAAATTTGTGGAAGACCGCATGCAGTTTTAAGAAAGTACGGAATTTGCAGAATTTGCTTCAGAGAGCTCGCTTACAAAGGCGAAATCCCCGGAGTAAAGAAGGCAAGTTGGTAATAGGAGGGTATTTACTATGATGATAACTGATCCAATCGCAGATATGCTCACCCGTATCCGTAACGCTTTGGTAGCAAGACACGACAGTGTTGAAGTACCTCTTTCAAAGATGAAGAAGGCAATCGCCGACATCTTGACTGAAGAAGGCTTTATCAACGGATATGAAGTAGTTGAAGGCGAAGTTCAAAGTGTTATGAAGGTAAATTTGAAGTATGGACCTAACAATGAAAAGGTCATTTCTGGAATTAAGCGTATTTCCAAGCCAGGCTTGAGAGTATATGCAAACTCGGAGAAACTTCCTGTCGTCCTCAACGGTTTGGGAATAGCAATTATTTCCACTTCCAAGGGTATTATGACGGACAAGAAGGCTCGCGCAGCTCATATCGGTGGCGAAGTTCTCGCTTACGTTTGGTAATAGGGAGGTAGGAATATGTCAAGAATAGGTAGACTTCCAGTAGTTATCCCTGCAGGCGTAGAAGTAAGCGTATCCCCCGAAAATATCGTTACGGTTAAAGGCGCAAAGGGTACTTTGACTCTCAAAGTAAACAGCATCATCACCGTAAAGGTAGAGGGCGCAGAAGTTCACGTAACAAGACCCAACGACGATAAGCCGGTTAAGGCAATGCACGGTCTTTACAGAAAACTTATTGCAAATATGGTTGAGGGCGTATCCAAGGGCTTTGAGAAATCTTTGATTCTCAACGGCGTAGGTTACAAGGCAGCTAAGCAAGGCAAGAAGTTGGTTCTCAGCGTAGGTTATTCGCACCCAGTTGAGATTGAAGAGATCCCCGGCATTACTTACGAGTGTCCTTCCGTAACGGAAGTTGTCGTAAAGGGTATAGACAAAGAGTTGGTAGGTCAGATGGCTGCCAACATAAGAAAAGTTCGCAATCCCGATCCTTACCACGTATACGGTATTCGTTATAAAGACGAAGTTATCGTACGCAAGGAAGGCAAGACGGGTAAGAAATAAGGAGTGAGATAATATGATTAGTAAGATTGATAAGAATGCCATTAGGCAAAAGAGACATCAAAGAGTTAGATCTAAAATCAGTGGCACAGCCGAGAGACCTCGCTTCAACGTATACAGAAGTACCAACAATATCAACGTTCAAATCATCGACGATATCAAAGGTATGACGCTCGTTTCTTGCTCGACTCTTGATAAGGATATGGCTAAGGTAGTCAAGGATATGACCAAGACTGAGGCCGCAGCCGAAGTAGGCAAGGCAGTTGCTAAAAAGGCTTTGCAAGCAGGTATCACCGAAGTAGTATTCGACAGAGGCGGATATCTCTATACCGGACGCGTTAAGAGCGTTGCAGACGGCGCAAGAGAAGCCGGACTTAAATTCTAAGGAGATGCAAAATGGCTAGAAAAGAGAGATTTAACAATCAAGAAGAAGAATTGCTCAACAAGCTCATCTGCGTCAACCGCGTAACCAAGGTTGTCAAGGGCGGTAGAACGATGAGATTTGCGGCTCTTATAGTAGTCGGCGACGGACAAGGTACTATCGGTCTCGGTATGGGCAAGGCAGGCGAAGTTCCGGAAGCTATTCGTAAGGCAACGGCAGAAGCAAAGCGCAATATGATAAAGATCGCCAAGTTGGACACGTCTGTTCCTCACGAGGCAATAGGCAACTTCGGTAGCTCCAAGGTTATCATAATGCCGGCTAGCGCAGGTACCGGTGTTATCGCCGGCGGTCCTGTTCGTGCCGTACTTGAATGCGCAGGCATCAAGGATGTGAGAACTAAGTCTATGGGCAGCAACAACAAAATCAACTGTGTCAAGGCTACCTTTGACGGACTTGCAAAGATGAAGACGGCAGAACAAATCGCCGCTTTGAGAGGCAAGAGCGTTGAAGAGATTATAGGCTAAGAGGAGGCGACTTATGGAAAAGATTAAAGTTACGCTCGTAAAGAGTACGATAGGTTGCTCGCAAAAGCAAAAAGATACGATCAAGGCTTTGGGGCTTCACAAGATCGGAAGCAGCAACGTTATCACGTCTAACGCTTGTTCCGAGGGTATGCTCAAGGTAGTTTCTCATCTCGTAATGATTGAGCAGGCGTAAGGAGGATTAGATATGAAATTGAACAATATGGCTCCTGCAGAGGGAGCAAAGACGCAGTCTAAAAGACTCGGCAGAGGTATCGGTTCGGGACTCGGCAAGACTTCGGGTAAAGGTCACAAGGGACAATGGGCTCGTAGCGGCGGCGGAGTAAGACCGGGATTTGAAGGCGGACAAATGCCTCTCGTAAGAAGAATTCCAAAGAGAGGATTCAACAACGTCTTCAAGAAAGAATATTCTATCGTCAACGTCAGCGACCTTGAAGTCTTTGATAACGGAACGGTAGTTACGGCAGAACTTCTCCTTGAGAAGGGTGTTCTTAGTAAGGTTGAGCCTTATGGTTTGAAGGTTCTTGGCAATGGTACATTAACTAAAAAGCTTGAGGTTAAAGCAAACAAATTTACTAAGTCAGCTGCAGAAATAATTGAAAAAGCAGGTGGCAAAGCAGAGGTGCTATAATGTGGCAAACTATCAAAAACGCATTTAGTGATAAAAGCATCAGAAACAAAATATTCGCGACGTTCGGATTGCTTCTTGCATTCCGAATCGGTTGCTGGATACCGCTTCCGGGCATACAGGCAGACTTTTACGCAGGTCAGTTCGGAGGTACGGGGACAAGCAACACGATATTCCAACTTCTGAGTATGATGAGCGGCGGTTCAATGCAATATCTTACTCTCTTCGCGTTGGGTATCTTACCGTTTATCAACAGCTTTATCATAATGCAGTTGCTCACACTTATCATTCCACCGCTTGAAAGACTTTCAAAACAAGGTGATGAGGGGCGTGAAAAAATCACAATAATCACCAGATACGTGGCAATAGTCCTAGCAGTAGTACAGGCAATCGGTATCGTAGTAGCTTATAAGGATTATATTCAACCTATGTTTGGCGAAAAGAACGGTTGGCTTACGGCAATTATGATTATCGCTTTGCTCGTTGCGGGCAGTACGATAGTAATGTGGCTTGGCGAGAGAATTACGGAACTTGGTATCGGCAACGGTACGTCATTGATAATCTTCGTGGGCATCTTGTCCTCGTTTGGTTTGGCGCTCGTAAATACCATTCCGCAAATCAAAAACGATCCTACGAAGCTTTGGAACTTGTTTGGATATATATTGGTAGTATTGTTCTTGTTTGCATTTATCGTATTCGTAGACGGCGGCGAGAGAAGAATCAAAGTCAACTACGCAAAACAAGTCAAGGGCAATAAGATGTACGGCGGACAGTCGACGTTTATACCAATCAAAGTCAACAGCTCGGGCGTTATGCCTATCATCTTCGCTTCGTCCTTTATGACGATACCTATGATGATATTCCAATTTACGGGACAAAACAATCAAGCGTTCGTCAACTATATGACGTTCTGCTATCCGGGAAATACTACTTCGCAATGGCAATGGGTAGGCTGGGTATTCTACTATTTGGTAATGCTAGTTCTGATTATATTCTTCGCATATTTCTATGCGCAGATACAGTTCAACCCGCAAGACGTGGCAAGAAACTTGCAACAGTACGGCGGCTCTATACAAGGTATAAGAAGTGGTAAGCCCACAAGCGATTACCTTCAAAAAATAAACAACAGAATAGTTTTGTTCGGCGCATTGTTCCTTGGCTTTATAGCTATCGTACCGGCGGCTTTGTTCCAAGTCATCGGTTCTGGATTGGGAATCAACAACGCTATATCCTCTACGGGTATGCTTATCGCGGTAAGCGTTGCGCTTGAATTTAACAAACAGCTTGAAGGACAGCTCATGATGAAGCACTACAAGGGCTTCCTTAAGTAAAAGAGGTTTTTATGTACTTGGTATTTTTAGGAGCTCCGGGAGCAGGCAAAGGCACCCAAGCTACGAGAGTATGTGAAAAGTATAATATACCTCATATCTCCACCGGAGACATATTGAGGGCTAATATCAAGGCAGGCACGGCGCTTGGAGTGCAAGCGAAGAGCTACATCGACAAAGGTTTGCTCGTGCCTGACGAAGTCGTAATCGGACTCGTCAAACAAAGACTTCAAGAGGCAGATTGTCAAAAGGGATATTTGCTTGACGGATTTCCGAGAACGATAGAGCAAGCCAAGGCTTTGAACGATTTCGCAAAAATTTCTTGCGCAATCAACATTGCCGTTGACGAAAAGCTCGTCGTTGAGAGAATCGCAGGTCGCAGAATGTGCAAGTGCGGAGAGAGCTATCATGTATCGTGGTATAACAAAGACACCTGCGCAAAGTGCGGCGAAAAGCTCTATCAAAGAGACGACGACAAAGAAGACACCGTAAAGTCAAGGCTTGAAGTATACAACGCCCAGACGGCTCCGCTCATCGAGTATTACGGCAAGATGGGTATTCTCAAAGACGTTGACGGCGCGCAGGAGATGAACAAGGTCTTTGACGACATAGTGAGGATATTGAATGATAACCATTAAGTCGGACTATGAGATAGAACTCATGCGCAAGGCAAATCAAATCGTCAGAGATACGCTCAATCTTCTCGAAGAAAAGATCAAAGAGGGTATGACGACGGCGCAGCTAGACAAGATTGCCTACGACTACATAGTCAAGTGCGACGCAAAACCTTCCTTCTTAGGATACAGCGGATTTCCCGCGTCGATATGCACGTCGATAAACGAACAAGTCGTACACGGTATTCCTTCCGACAAAGTGATAATCAAAGAGGGCGACATTGTCAGCGTAGACTGCGGAAGTATCTACAAGGGTTACAACGGAGACGCGGCAAGAACCTTTATGATTGGCAAGGTCAGCGAGGAAAAAGCAAAACTAGTCGAAGTCACAAAGCAAAGCTTTTTTGAAGGCGTCAAGATACTCAAAGAAGGCGTTAGACTTGGAGACTTGGGACACGCGATACAGGCGTATGCGGAATCCTACGGCTACGGAGTAGTAAGAGCTTTGGTGGGACACGGAATAGGCAAAGATATGCACGAGAGTCCTGAAGTTCCCAATTACGGCAGAGAAGGCCACGGCATGAGACTCAAGAAGAATATGACTATTGCCATAGAGCCGATGATCAATATGGGTACTTACGACGTGTATATGCTCAGGGACGGCTGGACGGTAGTTACCAAAGACGGATTGCCGTCGGCGCACTACGAAAATACGGTGTGGATAAAAGAAGACGGCGTTGAGATACTGTCGCTGTGAGGTAAAGATGACGGTTGAAGTTGGAGATATCGTGCAATCAAAGAGCGGTCACGACGCAAAAAGGTATTTCGTCGTAATAGCTATGCTAAATGAGAATTATATATTGATTGCCGACGGTAAGTCGAGAAAGCTCGACAGTCCAAAACAAAAAAACGTCAAGCACGTCAAACTCATCGAAAAGGCAATTCAGACCAAGTCGTACGTCGACGATAAGAGCATAGCGGATAGATTAGCTAAACTTGATACTGTTGAATAGGAGGTATATATGTCCAAAGAAGACGTAATCGAAGCAGAGGGAAAAGTAATAGAAGTATTGCCCGGTACCAATTTTAAAGTAGAGTTGTCAAACGGACACGTTATCGTAGCATACCTGTCAGGAAAATTGAGAAAGAATTATATCAAAATTCTCGAAGGCGATGCAGTCAAAGTAGAATTAAGTCCATACGACCTTACGAAAGGCAGAATTGTATGGCGTAACAAGAATTAAGGTAGATTAACGGAGGATATAACAATGAAAGTTAGACCATCAGTAAAACCGATGTGCGATAAGTGCAAGGTAATAAAGAGAAACGGAGCAGTCATGATTATCTGCTCAAAATATAAAAAGCACAAGCAAAAACAAGGCTAATAGTTTCTCTTGAGAGAAATTGAGCGATAATCGCTCGGGCAAGGCTAAAAAGGATTATGGAGCTATCCATAATTCCTTTATTGCGTAAAAAATAAAAAAAGTGTATTATAACGCTTGCAAGATTTATTAAATCGTGTTATAATACCCACGCTAAATGACATTAATCGTTGGGGAGCGGCTAATAGGTTGTTTCATTCCAATCACAACAGACAATCTAACTTCTCGTAGCGTTTAATAATATAATAAAACATTTATTAAATTATTGGAGGTATTTTCATGGCTCGTATTAGTGGCGTTGATTTGCCAAATGAGAAAAGAGTTGAGATAGGTCTTACCTATATCTATGGTATAGGCAGAGTTACGTCCAACAAGATTCTCGCTGATACAGGTATAAATCCTGATACAAGAGTTAGGGATTTGACTGATGAAGAAGTAAACAAGATTCGTGAATACATCGACCACAACAATATCATGGTTGAGGGCGATTTGAAGCGTGAAATCAAAATGAACATCAAGAGACTGCAAGAAATCGGTTGTTACCGCGGTGTTAGACACCGTAAGGGATTGCCAGTTCGCGGTCAGAGTACGAAACAAAACGCTCGTACAAGAAAGGGTCCGAAGAAGACCGTTAGCCGTAAGAAGAAATAAGGAGGATTGAATAATGGCAGTTGCTAAAAAAGTTGTTACTAAAAAACGTACTGTAAACAAGCGCCGCGGAGAAAACGGTTGCGCTCATATTCACGCCTCTTTCAACAATACCATCGTGACGATTACCGATACGCAAGGCAATGCTATCAGCTGGTCCAGCTCCGGTAAGTTGCAACTTCGCGGAAGCAAGAAGTCCACTCCGTTTGCCGCTCAAATGGTAAGCGAAGACGCAGGCAAGGTTGCTTACGATGCAGGTGTAAGAAACGTTGAAGTATATGTAAAAGGTCCGGGTAGCGGCAGAGAGTCTGCTATCAGAGCTTTGCAAAACGTAGGATTGAACGTTACGCTCATCAAAGACGTATCTCCAATTCCTCACAATGGCTGTCGCCCACCAAAGCGCAGAAGACTGTAATAGGAGGTTTGCAATTATATGGCTAGATATACAGGTCCTGATTGTCGTCAATGCAGACGCGAAGGCGAAAAATTATTTTTGAAAGGCGAAAAGTGTTATTCGGAAAAGTGTCCTTTCGCTAAGAACAGCACTCCTCCGGGACAACACGGCGCTGATAGAAAGAAGAACAGCGAATACGCTACTCAGCTCAGAGAAAAACAAAAGACCAAGAGAATCTACGGACTTTGCGAGAAGCAATTCAGAGGCTACTACGACAAGGCTGAGAAGATGAGAGGTATTACCGGTGAAAACATGCTTATCCTTTTGGAAAGACGTCTTGACAACACCGTTTACCGTCTTGGACTTGCATCTTCCCGCTCACAGGCAAGACAAATCGTAAATCACGGTTTGATTACCGTCAACGGTAAGTGCGTAAATATTCCTTCATTCCTCGTGAAGAAGGGCGACGTAATAAGCGTCAAAGAAAACAAAGCCGACAAAAAGGTATTCAGTGGTATCAAGGAGGCTAAGACACTCAATCTTCCAAAGTGGTTGACTTTTGACAACGCAACTATGGTCGGTACGGTAATTGATTTGCCGGAGAGAGCAGACATAGAGCAAAAGATTGAAGAGCACATGATTGTCGAGTTGTATTCTAAATAATAATACGCTTTGACAGTTTCACTCAATTGAACATTGAATAGGAGGCTAACAATGATAGAAATTCAAAAACCAAATATCAATAAAGAAGATATGGAGCCGGGCAGAAAGACCAGATATTCCGTTGAGCCGTTAGAGCGCGGATTTGGTATTACCCTTGGCAACAGCTTGAGAAGAATACTCTTGGGTTCATTGCCGGGCGCAGCTCCCATCGGTATAAGAATCAACGGCGTTCAGCACGAATTTACGGCTATTCCGGGTATTAAAGAAGACGTCACTGATATTATTCTCAATATCAAAGGACTTGCTGTAAAGGCTTATACCGAAGATAAAAACTTCAAACAACTTTGTACTATCAATAAGTATACGGCCGGCGTTGTTACCGCTGCAGATATTTCTCACAGCGACGACATAGAAATCCTCAATCCGGAGCTTGAGATTTGTACTCTCGAAGAGGGCGCAAGCATTGAGATGGAAATCTATATCGGCGTAGGCAGAGGTTACGTTGGCGCAAGCGAGAATAAGGATCAAGAGCAAAGCATTGGATATATTCCAATAGATTCAATCTTTACTCCTGTTATCGCGGCAAGTTATCAAGTAGAAAGCACCAGAAAAGGTCAGGACATCAATTTTGACAAGCTCACGATTGACGTTACGACCAACGGTACCGCTACGCCAAACGAAGTCATCAGCTTGGCTGCCAAGATTATGAACGATCACCTTGGCATCTTTGTCAAACTTGTTGACAATATGGCAGAAAAAGAAATACTCATCTCTCAAGACAACGAATCTCAGGCTAAGATTTACGAAATGGCAATCGAAGACTTGGATTTGTCGGTTAGATCTTACAACTGCTTGAGAAGAGCGGGCATCAACACTGTCAAGGATTTGACGGAAAAGACTGAAGACGACATGCTTAAAGTGAGAAATCTCGGTAAGAAGTCGCTCGAAGAAGTTATGAAGAAAATTGACGATCTTGGACTTAAACTCAAGGACAAGGATGAATAATAGGAGGTAAAGGACAATGGCAAGAAAGTTGGGCAGAACAGCCGAAGAAAGAATGGCCATAATTAGAAATCAAGCCTCAGAACTATTGTGGTACGGATCTATTGAGACCACAGTTGATAGAGCAAAAGAGGTAAGAAGTTATGCCGAGAGCATGATAACTCTCGCTATAAATACTTATGAAGATACTGTAAAGGTTCAAAAGACCGTTACGAACGACAAGGGCGAAAAGGTAGTTATGGAGTTTACCAATGACGGTCCAAGAAAGTTGGCTGCAAGAAGAAAACTCATGGCAAGCCTTAGAGATCTTCAAGAAATCAAGAAAGAGGACGAGAGCAAGTCTGCTTACAAAGAGAGAACAAAAGACGTTAAGCATCCGCTTATCGAGAAAATTTTCAGAGAGCACGCTTTATTCTATGCTGACAGAGCTGCAAAGCTCGGACAGAAAGGCGGTTACACCCGTATAATCAAACTCGGTCAGAGACGCGGCGACGGCGCAGAAATGGCAAAGTTGGAGCTCGTTAAAAACACCGAAAAGACAAAGTAATCTACAATTGATTTTATTTAAAGCGTTCCGATTGGAACGCTTTATTTTTTACGATTTATATTTTGTTATTGAAATTGGTAATTGCGTGTGCTATAATGAAAATATGAAAAAGAACAATAAATTTTTGGAGTTTTTAATCGTACTCGTTTACGGAGTTTTTGCCATAACTATCGTACTTCCTATGATAGCTACGGCGGTAATTTTCAAGTTCGTATTTGGCAGAAGAGTCAACAAGACTATACACCATTTGACGCTTGACGATTATCCCAATCTCAAGACCTATCCCGTCAAATTCAAAAGCGGTAAAAACAAACTTGCAGGCGACTTTGTCGTAGATAAAGACGTCACAGAATATAAAGCCGTGTTGATAGTAGCGCACGGTATAGGATGTTCTAGAGCGGGATATCTAAACAGATACGACTATTTTGCAAGGAAGGGATACTTGGTATTTGCCTTTGACTGCACTGGTACTTTTGAGAGCGAGGGCAATGGATTGAAAGGACTTACTCAATCTCAAGTGGATTTGGATAATGCGATAAAGTATCTTGACGGTATTCCAGAACTTAAGAAATATAAATTATTGGCTTACGGACACAGCTGGGGCGGATACGGACTTGCAAGCGAGTTGAACAGCAAGACAGCCGAGAAACTGGCTGGCGCGGCAACGCTTTCGGGCTTCAACGATATTTGGGGCATTTGCAAATATCAAATGGCGAGATATACCGGCAAAGCCGTCGTATTGGTAAAGCCGTGGACTTATTTGCATTATTCTCTCCTATATGGCAAAAGAGCGAGATATAAGGGCATAGACGGCGTAAATAAGTTTAAAGGACCAGTATTGGTAATGCACAGCACTGACGACAAGACGGTGCCGTATGACAGCTCAGTGGCAATTCATTATGAGGAGAATACCAATCCGCAAGCAAAGTTCGTAATTTTGGACGACAGAGGACATACGCTTTCCCGTCCGCCAGAAGTCGAGCAGGAAATTAAGAGACTCCACAAGGGCAAGAAGACAAAACTTTCGCTTGGCAAGAGCAATATATTTGAATACAACGTCAACGTAGGATACGAGTATTGCGAGAGGATGACTGTCTTTGCCATTGACGAAGAGTTTATGGATCAAGTCGACGAGTTCTTTATGGGAGTGCTCGCCGGCGCAGAGGAAAAAGTATCTTGATAAGCGTATACTTAATTAAATATACAGACTTACAGCAGGCTAAAGAGCGTATCTTGCAAGAGTATTCTAAGAAATCAAAGGGAAAAACTTATACTATAGAGTATTTGCCAAGCGGAGCGCCGCAGTTGATTGCAAATTCAAAGCCAAGCGGATGCGTCTCGATAAGTCATACAGACAGTTGGCTTGCAATGGCGTTTTCAAAAGATAAAATCGGCATAGATTTAGAAAGGGCAGACAGAGAAGTCTCGTCAAAAGTATGCGAAAGTATTGAGAAGTGGACGCGGATAGAGGCGTACGCTAAATGGACGGGGCTTGGTTTGTCAAGAGATATGCTCTTTGAGAAATTGCCCGACGACATGATTATCACAAAGAGATTCGCAAAATACGTAGTCAGCGTTTGCGGAACGACAAAAGATTTTCAAATCGTGGCTTTGGTATAAAGCCCGCCGTTGGAGTTGACATAAAGACTAATAAAATGATATAATTATTAACGACCTGAATTTGGGTTTTGGAGGACAATATGGTACTTGAAAAGTTGAGTAAAATCATAGCAGAACAACTCGGTATGAAGCAAAATGAAATTACGCAAGATACTTCCTTAAAAGAGGACTTGCAAGCAGATTCTCTCGATATAGTTGAGATTATCATGTCAATCGAAGAGGAATTTGATATTCAAGTCGATGACGATGACGCGCTCAATTTCAAGACTGTCGGCGACGTCGTAGAATATATCGAAAAATTGATATAAGATATTTTGCAATATACAAATAAAAGACGAGAGTTGTACGACTCCGTTTTTTTATGCTTTTTAGTAGGAGTGATATAATATGGCAATGTGGAATCCGTGGAGAGGATGTAAAAAATGTAGCGATGGCTGTTTACATTGCTATATTCATAAAGGGGATTTTAAAAGAAACGTAAACACTAATGAAATTATAAAGACCAAAGACTTTAAAAAACCTATAGAGAAATTGAAAAACGGCAATTATAAAATCAAGTCGGGAATCGTTTATTTATGTTTTTCTACGGATTTTCTTATTGAGGAAGCAGACGAGTGGAGAGATGAATGTTGGAAAATGATTAAAGAAAGACAGGACTGTACTTTCTTATTTCTAACCAAAAGAATAGATAGATTTATCAAATGTATTCCTAATGACTGGAATGACGGATATAACAACGTTGTCGTATGTTGCACTATTGAAAATCAAAAAAATGCCGATTATAAATTATCAATATTTAAAGATTTACCGATAAAACATAAATGTATAACAGCGCAGCCATTGTTAGAGAGAATAGATATTGAAAAATATCTTGATGATATCGAATTAGTCGTAGTAGGCGGAGAATCTGATATAAACGCTAGGGTATTTGATTTTGACTGGGCGTTAGATATTAGACAGCAGTGTATAAGCAAGAACGTTGGTTTTGAGTTTAGACAATGCGGAACTTATACGTTAAAAGATGGAAAACAATATAAAATACAAACAAAAGATTTGTGTAGCCAAGCAAAATTGGCAAATATAGATTATAAAAGCAATAGATAAAATTAGCCCGCCGTATTTAGTTTATGAAATCAGCGGGCTATTAGTTTAATTGCAAATTAGATATTCTTTATTATCAAATCCGTCATTTCTCTCGTACCAAGCACTTCGTGACCTTCTTCTCTGAGGTCTGCCGTTCTTGCTCCGCTGTTGAGAGTTTTCTCAACTGCATTTTCAATTGCGTCGCCTTCTTCTATAAGATTGAAAGCGTACTTGAGCATCATTGCGGCGGAAAGAATAGTCGCTATCGGGTTGGCAATATTCTTACCTGCAATGGTTGGAGCAGAGCCGTGTATAGGCTCGTAAAGTCCTCTCGTCGTCTCGTTGATAGATGCGGATGGGAGTATGCCTATACTTCCCACACATTGCGACGCAAGGTCGGAGAGTATGTCGCCGAAGAGATTGCCAGTAACTACTACGTCGAATTGCGACGGTTCTCTTACGAGTTGCATAGCCATATTGTCTACTAGTACGTCTTCAAGGATTACGTCGGGGTAGTCTTCGTGTATTTCGTGTACTACTTTTCTCCATACGCCCGAAGTCTTGAGTACGTTTGCCTTGTCTACCGAAGACACCTTGCCGCGTCTCTTTTGCGCAAGTTCAAATGCTGTACGGCATATTCTTTCGATTTCCAATTCGCCGTACGCCATTACGTCGTATCCTTCGCGACCCATCTTGCCGTCTCTAATTCCCTTTTCGCCAAAGTAGATACCGCCGATAAGCTCGCGCACTACCATGATATCGATATTCTTTGGATTTTTGAGAGGACAAACGCTTTTGAGCGCCTCAAACATTTTTGCGGGACGCAAGTTTGCGTAAAGCTCCATAGCCTTTCTCACGCCGAGTAGCGCTCTTTCGGGGCGAAGCTCGTAGGGAAGATTGTCGTATTGCGGGCCGCCAACCGCGCCGAGAAGTACGCTGTCGCTCGCAAGGCATATATCAAGGCTTTCTTTTGGCAACGGCTCTCCGTACTTGTCGTAAGCGCATCCGCCGCAGATACTTTCCGTGAAGTTGAATTTGTGATTAAATCTCTCTCCGATTTTCGTCAATACGTTCATCGCAGAGGTGGTAACTTCGGGACCTATTCCGTCTCCCTTTATTACAGCTATATTAAATGTACTCATATTATATAACTCCTAAATCTTATTTGCTTTGATTGCGTTGATAAGTCCGCCGCACTCGATTATGTTTTGAATAAACTTGGGGAAGGGCTGAGCTTGATACGTCTTGCCGCTTGTGTGGTTGGTAATTACGCCGGTATCTACGTCTACGCTCACTTCGTCGCCTTGCTTAATACCGTCGACGGCTTCGGGACATTCGAGAATATAAAGACCGATATTTAGAGCGTTTCTATAGAATATTCTTGCAAAAGACTTTGCAATTACTATAGATACTCCGCAGCCCTTTATTGCTATAGGCGCGTGCTCTCTTGAAGAACCGCAACCGAAATTCTTGCCTGCGACGACAATATCTCCCTCTTTTACTTCGTTGTAAAATTCGGGATTGGTATATTCCATGCAGTGCTTTGCAAGTTCTTTTGGGTCAAAAGTCGACAGATACGTAGCAGGTACGATTATATCCGTATCAATATCGTCGCCGAATTTAAAAACTTTTCCTTTCAACATAATTACACCTCCAATTTGCTTTCGCAGGTCAATTTGCCTGCAATTGCGCTAGCCATTGCCGTAGCGGGGGAAGCAAGATAAATATAGCTGTCCTTTGCGCCCATTCTGCCGATGAAGTTGCGGTTGGTAGTCGTCACGGCGACTTCGCCGCTTGCGAGTATTCCCATGTGTCCGCCGAGACACGGTCCGCAGGTCGGGGTAGATACGACTGCTCCGCCTTCAATAAAGGTTTTGATATATCCCTTTTCCATAGCCTCAAGATAAATCTTGTTGGTAGCGGGTATTACTATAGTACGCACGTTTGGATTGACTTTCTTGCCTTTGAGCACTCTTGCAGCCGCTGCCAAGTCGGAAAGTCTGCCGTTGGTACAAGAACCTATTATTACTTGGTCGATGATAATATCTTCTTTGACGTCTTCGACTGCTTTGGTATTTGACGGCAAGTGCGGGAAAGCTACTGTCGGTTTAATCTTCGACAAGTCGATATCTATCACTTGTTCGTACGCTTCGTCGTCGCCCGCTTGCATACTTTCAAAAGTCTTTCCGCAAGATACTTTGACGTACTCTTGCGTGATTTCGTCGACGGGGAAGACGCCGTTCTTTGCTCCGCATTCGATAGCCATATTACATATCGTAAATCTGTCGTCCATCGTCATATATTTTACGCCTTCGCCTGCAAATTCAATTGACTTATACAAAGCGCCGTCCACGCCGATCATGCCGATAATGTGAAGTATCACGTCTTTACCCGAGATATACTTGCTTGGTTTGCCAATCAAATTGAACTTAATTGCAGACGGAACTTTGAGCCAAACTTTGCCCGATAGCATTATGCCTGCGATATCCGTACTGCCTACTCCCGTCGAAAACGCGCCCAGCGCTCCGTACGTGCAGGTGTGCGAATCTGCGCCTATCACTACAGACCAAGGTTTTGCAATTCCTTTTTCGGGGAGCAAAGCGTGCTCGATACCCATAGTGCCCACGTCAAAGAAATTCTTGACGCCTTCTTTTCTTGCAAAGGCGCGTACGCATTTGCAAAGCTCCGCAGACTTGATATCTCTGTTGGGAGTAAAGTGGTCGAGTACGAAAGTCACTTTGTCGGCGTCGTGGAGTTTTCCGTCAGCCTTATTAAATACGTCGATAGCCACCGGCGCAGTTACGTCGTTGGAGAGAGCGGTGTCGACTTCCACGAGAGTAAGAGTACCTGCGGAAAGAGCCGTAACAGCCTCTTCAAAAGGCATACCGAGTTTTCTAGCCAGAATTTTTTGAGTCATTGTCAATTTCATAGCCAAACCTCCTATATACTGAAAATTAGATTATTTATATGCGTTTTTTCTTTTTGGCAAATACTATCAATACGGTTGCAATTGCCGTTGCGACGGCTACGCAAGGGATAGTTATTACCAAAGCAAGTTGCCAAGAGGTAAGACCCGACGGTTTGACGTTGGCAGTCTTGACGTAAGCAGTTTTGCCTTCAAAGTATACTGCCGTCCACTCGCTTTTTTTGTTGTATTTTTCTTTAAGATATACTGTCGTACCTTCGGGGAGCTGGGTAAGCTCTATAGCGTCTTCCGCGTTTTGATAAGGCAGAGCGTAAAGCGTGATATACTGTCCCAATTTCTTTGACGTCAGTTTTACGGATTTTGAAAGCGACGGAGCAGTGAGCTCGGTATACGGCGAAAGATTTTGCGTCTTGACGTAACCGTATTGAGTCTTGCCGTCACTGCCGACAAATCCCACTTTGTACCACCCCCATGTGAAGTCGCCGTCTTGACCTACGTTGTCAATGACGATGAGTTGCATAAATATCGTAGCGTCGAGAATTTTTTCGCTGCCTGCGCCCTCAAAAGGATATTTGTAAATTGCGGTGTTTTGGTGCAAAGGTTGAGCGTAAGCTCCGATTATGTTCTCTTTTTCTGCAGGGCAGAGAGTTATGTTCGCCGCCTTTTTGATATATCCGTACTGAGTTTTGTTCTCAACGGAGTCGTGATAATACACGTAAAGATAGTCGTCTTTTTCGCTCAAAACGATAAAATATCTGCCTTGAGGAATTACTCCCATACGTTGCAAATGTCTTGGAGAAGAATACAACGTGACGTCTGCGCCCGTTTTGTATAGCTTGACGATGTCAAACTCCGCAGGGTGCATGTATACCGTATTGTCAAAACAGCCGTAGTATTCTAGATTGCCGTCGGTATGGACGTACATATTGACTGCGTTGAGATTGGATTTTGTATATACGTACGACGTGTCGGTGTCGCCGTTGTAAGCCGAGCATATTTTGCTGTTTCCGTCAAGCCCATCGACCGCAAAGGTGGAGATAGACGAGTCTATATCGTTGAATTGATATACGTTGCTTGCGCTGAGCAGCAATATCTTTTTGCCGGATACGGTTATTCCGGTATAATCTCCGCTGCGTTTGAGGAACTTTGACAAATCATCGTAATGGAAGTTTTGTTCGTCAATCGCGTAGAAATCTCCGTTCAAAATGCAGTATAGAGTATTGTTCATTACTGCAAAATCTTTTACGTCTTTATAGGCGGGATTAAGCGTCCAATCGGTATTAGAGTTGAAGTATTGAGAAATGACTTCCGGAGGATTGATGGATATATGTATAACTTTGTTGGTCTCCATTGCATAAAAGCCGTCTTCATTTGCGTATATTCCCACAAGATACTCCACGTGCAAATCGTTTAGCGCAAAGTTGATTTTTGCAATACGCATATCGTTGTACTCATAAGCCCAAAGGTATTTTTCATCTCCTTTTTGGGCAAGCGCAATAATATGCGTCGAGTCCATGGCAATATCAATAAATCCGTCGAAATCGCTCTTTTCCTCATAGCTCAACAATTTGTTGTCTTTTGCAAGGTATATCCCTTTTGAATTGGTATAGACAAAGTAATCGCCGTAAGCCGTCAGCAAGCTGTCGCTCTTCAACGACACCAGCACGTCTACGTTTTCTGCATTGGCAACGTCTTGCGTTGAAACAATGCTTGTTAGGCACAAGACGGCAGCCAAACACAATATTAAGGATAATCCAAAGATTTTTCTTTTCATAACAGTATTATAACACACTATATTTAAAAATTAAAGCAAAAAAATATAGCATAATTAAGAAATATAATAAAGAAAGATTGAAAATCACAGTTAAATATGCTAGAATGTATTCGTATAATAATAAGCAATCGGCAAAGTTTAAGGAATATATGGCAAAAAACAAGTTTCATTATAAAAACAATAATAAGAAAAAGTTCGATTCTCAAGGCGCGGTACAAAAGTTTTTGGATGCAAATAAGGAAAAGAGCCAAGACCTCATGCGTCCTATTGAAGAACTGGGACTTTCCGAAGCCACCTACAATGCGCTTAAGATTGGCAAGATAAATATAGTGGCGGATCTTGCGTGCAGAACTTTCCAGCAGATGTACAAAATCCAGAACATAGGCAAGAAGAATTGCATAGAAATATCCAAGGCAATGGCTAAGTTTGGCGTGGATTTTGCAAAAGACGACGCTCAAAATAATAATAATGCGTCCGCCGGACAAAATCAACCGCAACGAAATAATCAAAATGCCGATAGAAGAGAAAACAACAATCAAGGCGGCAAGAATTCTCAACAGTTAAAAGACAATCGCGATAAGTCGCAAAACAACAAGAATAAAAAACAAAAGGGCGAAAACGATTCTCTCAACGAGTATTTGACTAAGCAATACGCAGGCATGACTTGGGCGGAGATACTTATGGGCAGAAGACAGCGTCCCGTAGTAGAAAAAATCGAAAGACCCCCGCTTACGGAAAAGAGCCTCATCAAGTTTTGTCGCAAAGGCAAGTGGGGCTATAAGGACTGGAAGGGCAACGTAATCGTTCCGCCGTCTTATGAAGAGGCCTTTGGCTTTTTTGAAGAGCGAGCTTGCGTAGAAAAGGACGGAAAGTTGGGATATATAGACAGAGAAAACAATCTCGTCATAGATTTCAAATACGATTGCGCGACGTCTTTCAGCGAGGGACTTGCGTCCGTTACCGTAGGCGAGAAGAGCGGATATATAGATCAGGATGGCAATCAAATCGTCGATTTTATATACGATATAGCCACGCCGTTTTCTGACGGCAAAGCAATAGTGAGACAAAACGACCGCTGGGGAGTCTTGAACAGAGATAACTTGAGCGTATTTTGGAGATAAAAGGAGGACACCACTATGATGCAAAGACAGAGATTACTTGAGAATGCATTGCTCGTAATGAAGAATGCGCACGCGCCCTATTCGGGATTTAAAATAGGTTGCGCGGTTATGGGAGAGAGCGGAAAAATTTACGTAGGTTGCAATATCGAAAACGTAAGCTACGGAGCTACTATTTGCGCGGAACAAGTCGCAATGGGTACGGCTATCGCAAGCAGTGAAAAAGGATTTTTGGCAATGGCTATAGTCGGCTCGGGAGAGGGTATGCCTTATCCTTGCGGAATAGTCAGACAGTTTATCAAAGAGTTTTGCAACGACCTCGTGATATTCGTGTCCAACAAAAACGGCGACGTAGTAACCACCAACATAAGCGAACTTTATCCCGACAGCTTTGATATAAAATAAATCAAAAGTAAATAAAAAACAAGCCACTTTACGGTGGCTTGTTTTTGTATGCGAAAACTGTTGTTATTTCATCAAAGCGTTCTTCAAATTATCGCTAATATTCATTTTATCGAGTTTTGATTTATCGTATGTAAACCACTGCTCATAGTAGTTGTCGCTTGAACCTTTGAGGCTAAGAATCATATTTGCGTTCCACAAATTTGCGTTGACGTACGTTCTGATAAGTCCGCATTCCCAAATCTCTATGGTCAAGTGCTTTTTAGCGTACTCAAATTCTTTGATTGCGCTTATGTCGAGCATATCTTTGACAGAATTTTCAAGCGTATTGTTTTTGCAGTTGATATCGCATTCAAGACGGTATATGCCTGCGTCTGCGTTGTAGGTCAATTTTCCTGCCGTAATAGGCTTATCGTTGTCGTAATTATCCGTAGTAAAGCTCTTGTAACTTTCTCTTGAATTTGTCATTTTCATATACTCGTTGTATGTCATCTTTTTAGCTTTCGGCTTTTTGTAGATTACGGCGTTTTGGTCAGGGAAATTGACTATAGTATTTTGATTTGTCGATCCCTTATCGGAGAAATAAAAATCTTTACCGTTGGGGGAGTAGACTCTCTTGGTATAGTTTAGCGCGCTTGACAGTACGCTCAAAATACTGCTGTCGACTTTGCCGTGAGAACCGTCTTTTTTTACGGTATATCCGTCGACGATAAGACCATAGGAGTCAAAGTAATATGTATCGTTATCAAACACGCGTACTTCGCGAGTTTGCATAGAGCCGACTATCGTACCGCCGTTGATTGTAGCCGTGCCGTAGCCAAAAGCGCCTGCGGCAAAGAAATCGGTTTCAATTAAATTTTTGTTGGACAGTCTCAAAAGATACTCGATTGAGTCGAGCACGGCTTTGTCTTCAGTTACAGTTTCGCTCAAGGCGATTTTATCTTTATCTACCGGAGTAGATTTTGCGATTGCTTCTTGCGTAGGCTTGGAAGCCAATCCGTCGAATTCGAGACTTGCTTCAGCATTTGTGGGCGTATGTACGCAACCTGCAAATATTGCGGCGATCAACGTCGCGATGACGAGTATAGCCGCGATTATCAATGTCTTTCTTTTTTTCATAATCATCTCCAAAGATATACTTTTATGCGGTATATCACTAAATAAAGTATACATTATATCCCGAGTATATGTCAACCCCCAAAGGTTTTTCCTACGTTCTCGGTTGGTTTGCAAACGCCAATATTACGCATGATTTTATCAAATTCCCTTAAATTCGTCAAAATTTTTGCAATATATCTAACGGCGGACGAAACTATTCTCTTTGCGCCAATAATTACTCTACTCAAAAAGTTGTGCTATTAAATAATTTATGATAAAATAATGGCAAAGAAAGACTTTGGGAGTGAAAATCTACTTTGGAAATAGTTTGGAAAATAGTTGCTACGCTTGCGGCTTATTTTGTGGGCGCAATCAATATGGCGACTATTATAGGGGCGATAAAGGGTAAGAATATCAAAAATCTCGGCAGCGGTAACCCCGGCACTATGAACGTAATGAGAAGTATAGGCAAGGGGTGGGGAGCTTTGACTTTTGCTTTTGACTGCGCAAAAGGCGTGAGTTTTGCCTTGATTGGCAAGTTTGCAATTGACGGCGGTTCTGTCGATTGGATGTTTATACTAGGCGCGGTAACCGTGATAGGACACGTTTTCCCCGTATACACCAAATTCAAAGGCGGAAAGGGAGTAGCCACGACGTTGGGTATGTTTTTGGTTGCGACGCCTATAGTCGGACCTTGCGTATTGCTTGGACTCGTGATATATTTGCTGCTTTGCAAGATAGGATTTATAGGTTCGTATCTTGCCGTAACCGCATTGACTATTGCCAATTGCATTAAGTACAAACACAGCGTAATAGCAATCGTATGCTGCTTAATAATATGGTTGCTCGTCATAATAAGACACAAAGACAACGTAAAGAGATTTTTGAAAGGTAAAGAGAATACTCTTTCGCTCGTCGGCAAAAACGAGGTAAAAGAAGTCGACGACGGGCAAGAAAATTTAAATAAAGACGGCATAGACGGTCAAGACAGTATGCAAGATACGCAAAATATAGATACCCAAGATAATCAGAATAAGTAGAGGTGGATATGAAACTTGGAGTTGTAGGACTTCCCAACGTGGGAAAAAGCACGTTATTCAACGCGATTACTCAAGCAGGAGCTGAGAGCGCCAATTATCCTTTTTGCACGATAGAGCCCAATGTGGGCGTAGTAGCCGTGCCCGATGAGAGATTGGACCTTTTGGCAAAGCTGTACAACAGCAAAAAGGTTACGCCGACTGCGCTTGAATTCGTCGACATAGCAGGACTTGTCAAGGGCGCGTCCAAGGGCGAGGGATTGGGCAACAAATTCCTTTCGCACATAAGAGAAGTTGACGCAATAGTGCACGTAGTCAGATGTTTTGACGATACCAATATTACGCACGTAGACGGCAGCGTCAATCCTTTGAGAGATATTGAGACGATCGAGTTTGAATTGATATTCGCCGATATGGAGAGCGTACAAAAACGCGCTAACAAGGCAAGGACTTCCGCAAAGGGCGGAGATAAAAAGTATCTCGTTGAAGCAGACCTTATGGACAGGATATACGCCGAGTTGGAGAAGGGCACGCCGGCAAGATTGATAGATATGACCGACGACGAAAAGGAGATTGCAAGAGACTTGTTTTTGCTTACTTCAAAGCCTGTTATTTACGCAGCCAACGTAGGCGAGGACGACGTGGCTAACGGCGGCAACGATTACGTAACTAAAGTGCAGGAGTTTGCCAAGGCGCAAGGCGCAAAGACGGTTATGATATGCGCAAAACTTGAAGAAGAACTTGCTGGACTTGACGAAGAAGATAAACAACTTTTCAGAGAAGAATACGGCATCAAGCAAAGCGGACTTGACCAACTCGTATCGGCTTGCTACGACCTATTGGGACTTATCAGTTATCTTACTGCGGGCGAAAAAGAGACAAGAGCGTGGACGATTACCAAAGGCACAAAAGCTCCGCAGGCGGCAGGCAAGATTCACAGCGATTTCGAGCGCGGATTTATCAGAGCGGAAATCGTCGATTGGAAGGTGCTTTTGGAGTGCGGTTCTTACGTTGCCGCAAAGGAAAAGGGCAAAGTGAGAAGCGAAGGTAAAGATTACGTCATCAAGGACGGCGACGTAGTGCTTTTCCGTTTCAACGTATAAAAGTTTTGAGGATTTTATGGATTACAAACAGCTTATTATAGACAGCATAAAGTTAGACGGTATAGACAAGCAAGATTTACTTACGCTTGTTTCCGCGCCCAAAGACAGTTCTATGGGCGACCTTTGCATACCTTGTTTCAAGCTTGCAAAAGAGATGAAAAAACCGCCTATGGTCATTGCGCAGGAGATTGCAAATTCAGTCGACAAGGGAGATATGATAGAGAGCGTATCTGCAGTAGCCGGCTTTGTCAATTTCAAATTCGACAACGTTAAGTTTGCAAAGCAAGTTCTTGACGACGTATTGTCAAATGGAGAGAATTACGGCAAAAGTCAAGAGGGAAAAGGCAAGACTATTTGCATAGATTATTCTTCGGTAAATATAGCCAAGCCATTCCACATGGGACACTTGCTCAACACCGCGCTTGGCGGAGCGATATACCGCATATATACCGCGCTTGGTTATAACGTCGTGGGTATCAATCACTTGGGCGATTGGGGTACGCAATTTGGCAAGCTAATCGTAGCGTATAAGTTGTGGGGCAACAAGAAAGATATCGAAGAGAGGGGCGTAAGGGCTCTTGTGGAGATATACGTCAGATTCCACAAAGAAGAAGAGAATAATCCCGCGCTTGCCGACGAGGCTAGAGCTTGGTTCAAGGCAATTGAGACAGGCAATAAAGAGGCGTTGGAACTCTTTGAATATTTCAAGGAGATTACCCTCAAAGAAGTCAACAGAATATACGACAGATTGCATATTAAATTCGACAGCTACGCAGGCGAGTCTTTCTACAACGACAAGATGCAACCCGTACTTGACGAGTTGACGGCAAAGGGACTTTTGCAAGAGAGCGAGGGCGCAAAGGTAGTTATGTTTGACGACGGTATGTCGCCTTGCCTGCTTCAGCGCTCCGACGGCGCAACTCTTTACGCCACGAGAGATATGGCTGCGGCTTTCTACAGAAAAAACACGTATAACTTTGACAAGTGTCTTTACGTCGTAGCGTATCAGCAAAATCTTCACTTCCAGCAGATTTTCAAGGTGCTCGAGATGATGGGTTGCGAGTGGTCAAAAGATATGGTACACGTAGCGCACGGAATGGTATCTTTGGAGAGCGGAGCAATGTCCACTAGAGAGGGCAACGTAGTATTTCTTGAAGACGTTCTCAACAGCGTAGTTGACAAGGCAAGAGCAGTTATCGAAGAAAAAAATCCCGACCTTGAAGACAAGGACAAAATTGCCGAGCAAATAGGCGTAGGCGCAACGCTTTTCGGCGTGCTCTACAACAGCAGAATAAAGGATATGGTATTCTCTTTCGACAAGGTACTCAACTTTGAGGGCGAGACTGGACCGTACGTTCAGTATACCTACGCAAGGTGTAACAGTCTATTCGACAAGTGCGGAGAGATTGGGCAAGAGATTGATTATACCGGTCTTGACAACGCGTCAAGCAAAGCCATTGTAGCTCTGCTTGACAAATATCCGCAAGTACTTCAAGAAAGCGCAAAGAAGTACGAGCCTAGCGTAGTCACACGATATGCTATAGACCTTTCGCAAGCTTTTAACAAGTTCTACTTTGAGTGTAAAATAAATACAGAAAGGGAAGGGATAAAGAATGCTCGTCTTATGCTGACTAAGGCGGTAAGACAAGTTATTGGCAATGCGCTATCCTTATTAGGTATTGAGACACCACAAAAAATGTGATAACCAATCTCTACTTGTTGCTGTTGACGTCATTCTGAGCGAAACGTAGTGGAGTCGAAGAATCTCTGATAAATATACCGATTATTTAAGTCCCGACTTAATGTAGCGAAGCGTAATTTACATTTGGTCGGGAAGGGCGAAGTCCAACCGCTTAAAATTCACAATACAAACTTTTTACATAAAAATCATATAATACCCCTCATCATTTTATTGACATTAATATTTATAATGATATAATGATTGTTAGAAGTCTAACAATTGGTGGCAAATGGAAAAGACGATAAGTTTTGAATTGCGTTTTATCAACAATCAGATCAAGAGAAGAATCAACTCTATACCCACGTTGCAGAACAACGACATTAAGGGAATATACGGTCACGTCATTGGATTTTTGAGTGAGAATAGCAATAGAGATATCTATCAAAAAGACGTGGAGGAGCATTTGTCGATACGACGTTCAAGTGTGACCAATCTTCTCAATCAAATGGAAAAGGCAGGTTTGATTGAGAGGCGCTCGGTGGACGGAGACGGCAGACTTAAGAAAGTTGTGTTGACGCAAAAGTCGATTGACATACACGATTGCATAGTCGGCGAATTCAAAAAAATAGAAGTCAAATTGAGAGAGGGAATCAGCGAAGAAGAACTCGACACGCTTTTCCGTCTACTTGACAAAGTCAAGAATAACGTCGAAAAGCAACAAATATAATAGATAATAATTATTTAAGGAGATTAAGGTGAACACGATTAAGAAATTGATGAAGAGTATCCGACAGTTCAAGGCTGCGTCGATTTTGTCGCCGGTTTGCGTTGCGCTGGAAGTTGCAATGGAATGTATAATACCGCTATATATGACAGAGATGATAGCCAAGATAAATACGCCCGACGTGAAGATCACTGACATATTGTTATACGGCGCAATACTTTTGGTATTGGCGGGAGTTGCGTTGCTTTTCGGCGTACTTGCGGGTAAGTTTGCCGCGACCGCATCGACAGGCTTTGCCAAAAATCTCAGACAGGATATGTATTACCGTATTCAAGGTTTTGCATTTTCCAACATAGATAAGTTCTCCGCGCCAAGTTTGGTTACGAGAATGACAACCGACGTGACCAACGTGCAGATGGCGTATATGATGATAGTCAGAGTTGCAGTGCGCGCGCCGTTAATGCTAATATTCTCGCTTGCAATGGCGTTCGTTCTCAACGCTAAAGTTGCGTTGATTTTCTTGGCGGTCATACCGGTGCTTGCCATAGGCTTGTTTATTATGTTTAGATTCGTAGACCCGATATTCACGCGAGTATTCAAAAAGTACGACGCTATGAACGAGTCCATACAGGAAAATATCAAGGGTATAAGAGTAGTCAAGTCGTACGTAAGAGACGAATACGAAGACGAGAAATTCCAGAAGACGTCCAACAACGTGCGTTACGACTTCCTTAAGGGAGAAAAGATAATTGCGCTTTCCGGACCTCTTATGCAATTCTGCATGTGGTTTTCCATATTGATGATATGCTTTTTAGTGCCAATGATTGGAGTTAAAGCCGGCATAGGCGCGTCGACAGAAGACAAAGCGTCTGCCGAGATAGCCAGCGAAATGTCTTCGCTTATCGTGTACGCTACGCAGATATTGTCATCGCTGATGATGCTCAATATGGTAATGATAATGATATCGATAGCCAATACTTCGTCAAAGCGTATCGTCGAAGTATTGAGCGAAGAGAGCGATTTGCATAATCCCGAAAATCCCGCCTACGAGGTCAAGAACGGCGACGTGCGTTTTGAAGACGTCGACTTTAAATACGACGTCAAAGCAGACAGACGCGCGCTCAAAGGCGTAAATCTCGACATTAAGTCGGGCGAAACCGTGGGTATTCTCGGCGGTACGGGTAGCAGTAAGACGTCGCTTGTCAATCTCATACCGAGACTGTACGACGCAACGAGCGGGCACGTATTCGTCGGCGGACGCAACGTTAAAGAATACGACCTTGAGACGTTGCGTAACGAAGTCGCGGTAGTCTTGCAGAAGAACGTGCTTTTTTCGGGTACGATAAAGGAGAATTTGCGTTGGGGTAATGCCGACGCAACCGACGAAGAACTTGAGAGGGTATGCAAGTTGGCGCAGGCGCATGACTTCATAATGGGCTTTCCCGACAAATACGATACGTTTATCGAGCAAGGCGGAACTAACGTATCAGGCGGACAAAAGCAGAGACTTTGTATTGCAAGAGCTTTGCTTAAAAAACCAAAGATACTTATTCTTGACGACTCGACTAGCGCGGTAGATACCAAAACGGACGCTCTTATTCGCAAAGCGTTTGCAGAAGAGATACCCAATACGACCAAGTTTATAATTGCGCAAAGAGTTGCTTCCGTGCAAGACGCGGATAAAATCATCATAATGGACGGCGGCAGCGTTGCAGACGTGGGAACGCACGACGAATTGCTTGCGCGCAACGAGATATATCAAGAGGTATATTACTCTCAAAACAAAACCAACAACGACGGAGAGGAGGTAAAGGCAGATGGCGCAGAAGACTAGAAGCATAAAAGGTACGATGCCGATACTAGGCAGACTTATCAAATATATGTTCAAGTACTATAAATTGCAGCTTATAGTAGTGTTGATTTGCATTACGCTCAACGCTATGGCGGCAATAAGTTCGTCGATATTTATTGAGAGAATAACCAACGACGTCATTATTCCAGGTCTTGAACACGGATGGGACAGCGTAAAAGATACTATGTTTACCATAGTAGCGATAATGGTTGGCATATATATTGTGGGACTTATAGCGTCGTTTACCTACAATAGAATAATGGCTCACGTAACGCAGGGTTTTTTGTATCACGTCCGCAACGATATGTTCAAAAAGATGCAGTCGCTTCCAATCAAGTTTTTTGATACGCATACGCACGGCGATATTATGAGTATATACACCAACGATACCGACGCTATTCGACAGCTCATCTCGCAAAGCGTTCCGCAGACGTACTCGTCGTTTGTTGCGATAATCACTTTGCTTGTCACAATGTTGGTCTCAAGCGTATGGCTTACGCTCGTAGTACTTGCGGGAGTGTGCTTAATGTTTGTAGTAATAAAGTTGATTGGCAGCAAGAGCGCAAAATACTTTATGCGTCAGCAAATAGCAATGGGTAAGTCGGAAGGCTTTATTGAAGAGATGATGCACGGGCAAAAAGTTGTCAAAGTATTTTGTCACGAAGAAAAGGCAAAGGCAGACTTCGACGTTATCAACGACGGCTTGTTTAAAGACAGCGAAAGAGCCAATAAGTACGCAAATATCCTCATGCCTACGCTAGGCAATATAGGCTACGTGCTTTACGTAGTAGTAGCCATAGTGGGCGGAGTACTGTCGCTTGCAGGCGCGCATAATCTTTCGCTCAAAGGTCTTGCCGCAGAGGGAATAACGATGGGCGCAATCGTGGCCTTCCTGAATATGAGCAGACAGTTTACGTTCAATATATCGCAAGTATCTACTCAGCTCAACTCCGTTGTAATGGCTACCGCCGGCGCAAGCAGAATTTTCAAATTGTTGGATCAATCTCCCGAGACAGACGAGGGATATGTTACGCTTGTCAATGCAAAGGAAGAGAACGGACAACTTGTTGAGTGCGAGGAACGTACGGGTATCTGGGCGTGGAAGCATCCGCATAAAGCAGAGGGCACGATTACGTATCAAAGACTTACGGGAGATATCGAACTCAACGAAGTAGACTTTGGATACGTTCCCGAGAAGATAGTATTGCACGACGTAACAATACACGCAAAACGCGGACAAAAGATTGCTTTCGTAGGCGCAACCGGCGCGGGCAAGACTACGATAACCAATCTTATCAACAGATTTTACGATATTGCCGACGGCAAGATACGCTATGACGGTATAAATATAAATAAGATAAAGAAGGGCGACTTGCGCAGATCTTTGGGAATAGTTTTGCAAGATACCAATTTATTTACAGGTACTATTATGGATAATATTCGTTACGGTAGACTTGACGCGACGGACGAAGAGTGTATCGCCGCTGCAAAACTTGCCAACGCGCACGACTTTATCACGCGTCTGCCGAGCGGCTATGAGACTATGCTTACGGGCGACGGCGCTAATCTTTCGCAAGGACAAAAACAGTTGCTTTCTATCGCAAGAGCGGCGGTAGCAGACGCTCCCGTAATGATTTTGGACGAAGCAACTTCGTCAATTGACACTCGTACCGAAGCGCTCGTTCAGCAAGGTATGGATAGACTTATGGAAGGTAGGACGGTATTCGTTATCGCGCACAGACTTTCCACCGTGCAAAATTCCGATATGATTATCGTGCTAGATCACGGTCGTATTATCGAGAGCGGCAATCACGACGAGTTGATTGCGCAAGGCGGACAGTATTATCAGTTGTATACCGGAGCATTTGAGCTAGAATAAGCCAAAAGCTTATTCTAGCAGTTATATTCCGCCGTTGATGGGGTTATATTGCCCCTTGGACAGTTATATTATTGCTTCGCAATAGTGAGATTAAAATAGAAGGCAAAAAGCCTTCTATTTTAGTTACGGATAAGTTATTTAGATTTTATAAAGAAAACTAATATTAGTTTTCTTTTAGTGTTTTGCAAGAAGAAATTAACATAATTCTTATTGCGCCACAATTATTATTAAGTTTTTTAAAATCATTTTCAGATATGTAGCCTGTTTCAAATAGAAGTTCCAACCAATACTCGCTTTCATAACATTTTTTAAGGCAATCTCAAACTTGGATATAAAGTCCAACTTGCTTTGAGCATACTGCGCCTCATAAATATTTGCTCCTATGCTCGTTCCTGAACGAATAAGTTGATTTGCCAAAACGCTTTCAATTTTTGACGAATTTATACTTTTGCATAAAGTAATAATTTCTTTTGCAAACGCTTTTGACTTTTCTCTCAATACACTATCGCTCATTACTATTTACCTCAATTAAATTTTATCAACATTAATATTCACAGTCAATAAAAAATTATAATAATTATCCGTAACTAAAATAGAAGGCTTTTTGCCTTCTATTTTAATCTCACTATTGCGAAGCAATAATATAACTGCCCGAAGGGCAATATAACTATTTTCTTGCTTGCAAGAAAATAATATAACTTGCAAGCTCTGTTTGCTAACTTTCTTCGACGTTATCGTTTTTGCTTATCACTTCGCTTTGTTCGGAGTTGCCGACTTCCGCGCTTGCAATGCCGTCGCTCGCAACTCTTGCTCTTTGCTTGTATACCACTTCATTCATAAATGCTTTTGACGAGAAGAGTAACATACCTACTGCGAGTACTATTGCGATATCCACGAATACGAAAGAGTTGTACCCAAGGCTATATATGTAGATATTCTGTCCTGCGTCGTGCGCGTACGCTCCGAATGCGCATACGCCCGAGAGAAAGTGCGCCATAAATCTCAATACGCTTGCCATAATGCCGCCCAGCAACAAAGATACTTGCGGAAGTTTTTTGAACACGTAAAATTTTGCAAACGCTCCGCTTAGTCCAATTGCAGAAAAGGCGATTGGGTAATCTAGCAAGAATTGCACGGGATGAATAATGTACGGGTCTTGAATTGCTTGCAATACGCCGTATATTAAACCTACAAGCAAGCCTTTCTTCACTCCGAAGATATAAGAGAAAAGCATAAGCGGAAGTAGGGAAGCAAGCGTTACGCTTCCTCCTTGCGGTAATTTAAACAGTCTAACGTAAGACAATGCAAAGCTCATTGCAATGCAGACTGCGCCAAACGCAACGGAGCGAGAATCAAATTTAAAATTCTCTTTTCTGCCAAGCAAGAAGGTCAAGCCTATTACCGCGCCTATCAATACGACTGCGCTTATATAAAGAGGCGCGTTCTTGAAGTAAGGGGAGTAGTACCCGTCATTTTTGATATTGTCGACGTAATACTTGCCAATGAGCGAAATGCACACGATCGTGGCAACAATGCAAAGTCCTATGGCAACGTAGATACATATACCGATAGTCTTTGGGGCGCGCTTACGCAAATACATTAAAAACATAAATGCAAAAAGCGCAATGAATAGTGCAAAGATAGGCCAGAAGAGTAGATCGGGCAATTCGTCGCCGCTCGACGTCTTGACAGCCATCAATACAAAGAGGTTGTTCATTTTTGTCTCCTTTTCCGCCGACGAATGAAATAAAAAGACGTCCCATTAAAAGTGGGGCGCCTATATACTTCCTGCGTTTTACGCTCTTTCGTTCAAGTATTACCTTGTCCGATTCAAGTGGTATAATCTCAGCCTTTTACAGCACCCACGGCGAATATTTATTTTTTATATATTGAATATATAATATATATTTTAATTTGTCAAATGTTTTTATATATTTTATCAATAAAAACGAGTCGCAGTAATCTGCGACTCGCCGTGTTGTTTTAGCTAAGCTAAATATTAAGCGTTAGCGTCACTAGCATTACCAATCTTGAATTGATTAAATTTGAAAACTACATCTATTGGGAATGCAATGCCGCCGCCGAAATCAACTGTTTGAGCTTCGCCTGTAAGCGAAGTAGCAGATTTAGCAGTAACGGTTATGCCGTTCTTGTTTGCCTCGATTTTAGCAGAGACGTTCAATCTTCCTGCGTTGCTGCCAGCTGCTGCCTTACCAGCGTTTGCTGCGTTGATTATAATGTTCTTGATAGAAGCTTGGAGTACGATACCCGTCTTGTCAGCTACTACGGTTGCGTCCAATGTGGTGTCGCCCAAATCTACTTCTTTTTGCTTGCCGGTCTTCTCGTCGATAACTTCAACTTCAACGTCTTCGCCTTTCTCGTTTTTCTGAGTCTCAGTTGCTTTCCAAATGTTGCTAGCTACAGAGTAGTTCTTGAAGTCTACGTCAGCCAACTTGCCGTCGCAGTTTACGAGGATGGTCAAGTTCTTGATGATTGGAGCAAGAGTCTTCATTAATTTTTGAATATCTATGCCGTCTTTTTTGTCGTCGCCGGAAGGAGCGCCTGAAAGATCGCCAGATACGTTACCCGATACGTTACCGGATGCATTACCGCTACCTATTTCAGGTTTTGCTTCTTCCTTAGGAAGGAATCCCTTGACTATGTCAATAACGCGGCCAAGTTTAACAGTACCGCTTGGGAACATTGCGCCGAGGTCGCCCAACAATGCAAGGTTTGTCAAGTTAACGTTCAAGTCAACGGTGGTTTCACTTGTATAGATTTTCTTGAGCGAAATGATAAGTTGCTTATCTTCATCTTCTGGATGATCTTTATCCTTAATTTCAATGCTGAGATAGTCAACTACGTTTGTCAAGATTTTGCTAATCAACGACAATGTCTCGTCAGTATTCTTTGATTTAAAGCTCGTTCCGAGAAGTCCAACAGGGTTGAGGTCAGCGGCAATATTAACTGTGTAAGTGCCGGTAGGTATACCAAGCTTCTTTTCGCCATTGAGATTCAACGTAACTTCAATAGGTTTCTTAACTTCAAGTTCGCCGCCTGCAGTGAAGTTGATTGCGTTGATAGCCTTATAAGATGCTGCAGAACCAATTATATATGGTACGGTTACGTCTCCGCCGAATTTGAAATCAAGACCGAGTCCCAATTCGGTATTCTTATCCAAATTGATACGTACGAAATTAGTTTCGTCAGTTCTTGTTAACTTAAGATCTTTGGTGCCCAAGTTGAGTTTAGCGTCAACGCCCATGAATTTTGCGTCTTCAAATTTGTCTTTTTCTGCGCCATCCATCTTGAAGTGGAGATCAAGCGTCAAAGATGGGAGAAGGGTCTTGATGTCGCTAGTCTTCAAAGCAAGACCAAGTTGTCCGGTGTACTCTTCGATCTCCAAGCCTTCCAACAAATCGTTTGCGTTTTCCAAGACTTGTGCAAGATTGAGTCGGAAGAGAACTTCTTTTTTGTCATTTGATTGCCAGGTTTTGCCAAGGCTGAAAACGGTTTGCATCTTCTCAAGCGCGTCGCCAAGTGCGTCGAGTACGTCGTTGGTAACGCTTTCGTCATCGACAACTACGTTCTCACTCTTCATGACAGACTTGATGCTCAAAGCGTCAACTGCAAATTTTTGTTTGCCAAGGTCAAGGAAGAGAGTGCCTTCGCCTGTCTTGTAGCCTTCTTCTGTAGACTCGTCAGGTCGTTCAGTGTAATATACGTTCAAAATGTTTGCGTTGTTAGCTTTTGCGTCAACGATGGACAAGCCAAACGTGGTCTTGTTAGCGTCGTCAGCTTTCAAAGCAACGTTAGCGCCGAATTTAATGCGATAGTCGCATGCCGCGTCGCCGTACTTAGCAGCTACTCTAAGCTCTGCGCCCATTTTGATCGAGCTTACATCCTTACCATCTGAAGTGTTGTAGATAGCATCGTTTAATGCTTCCGATAGTGGTGTCGCCATTTTACTGTATCCCGCAGGTGGGGTGTCTTTGTCTTCGTCTTTTGGACCGCAACCTACCAAAGCGGTAAGAGCAAGAGTAAGAACCATCACAAGGATCAACAAAGAAATGACTAGTTTCTTCTTGTTCATAATAACCTCCTAAGTTATTTTAATTTTTTATTAGTTTTATTATAGGTTAAAAAATATTTTATGTCAATAGAATTTTTAAAGTTTTCGAGGCTTTTTTGCCAAAATCAAAAGCGCGTTCAAATTTATTGAAAATTTAATTTTTATATGTTATAATATCATTACAAAACTTTGGAGCGGAACTATGAAACAATTTTGCGGAAGAACAATTGATTGGGTTAAGACGGGCAAAAACCTTGAGTATTTGAGAAGACATAACGTCAAACTTATTAAGAACGTTTGCGCTTATTGCAGAAGTCAAGAAGACAGCAAGACTTATTGCGAAGGCGGAGCAAAGTGCGAGACCTGCACGTTTGAGATGGACAATCACATCTCGCGCAGCGAACTTGCCCGCGCGGTTGTGGGCTGGTCTGATTCTCAGATAGCCAATTGGGAAGACGCAAGGTCGGTTATCTCTATTGAAGACCTTTACGTGTACTGCCAACTCTGCGACATAACACTCGAAGATATTATTGTATTCGACTCAAAGTGAGGTGTCGTAATTTTATACGGCAATAACGCTCCCTATACTTCTTCAAACTCACTTGTCGTACGGCAAGTACGACTGCATTCGTTTTCATTGTCTGGAAATCGTTCTTGCTCGTAAAATTCTTACGCCACTCACTTCTCGTCGAACGTAGAGTGGATTTTTATTCTATCGATACCGGCAACTTTGCATGTTTTTAAAATGTTTAATGTCATTCTGAGCGCTTTATTTCATTTAGCATTTTTAAATTTTCACTTTTATCCGCTTTCATCAATACAAACGAAGCGATGACAAATATTATCACGAATACGGTAGCGGTTGCTATTCCGCCTTTAAGTCCTAGCGACGACGCGTCGGACACGTATCCGACTATACTTGGACCTAGCGTACAGCCGATATCTCCTCCCAAAGCAAGCAAGGCAAACATAGCCGTTCCGCCTTGCGGGATATTTTTGGACGCGACATCCAAAGTGCCCGGCCAAGTAATGCTGACGGTAAGTCCGCATAGCGCGCAGGCTATCAGACAGAGCAGAGGAGAATTGCTTGCGACTGCCGTAATATAACATATTAGACAGCCGATTCCTGCAATCGGCAATATTCTTTTGAGATGAATTTTATACCCAAAAAGTCCATAAAATAATCTACCCAATCCCATAAGCAGAGCAAAGCTGAAAGGTCCTACTAAATCTCCCATAGACTTATTTAAATTCAATCCTTTTTCCGCAAAATACGACACCCATTGGCTTATGGCTTGTTCGCATGCTCCGGCGCACAGTATCAATATCAAAAAGAGATAAAACATTTTATTTTTTATCAAACCCTTTAGACCTATGCTTTCGCCTCTCTGTTCGTTGAGAGTGGTGCAGGGCACGAAGAAAAAGAAAATGCCGTTAGCTATGGGTATAATTGCAAGTACAAACGCTAAATATCGCCATTGCGTCTTGTCAAACGCAAGAAAGTACAGCACTGTTATCAATACTGTTAATAGGTATCCAAAACAGTAAAATGAGTGCAAAAGCGGTAGTTTTCCCTCTTTTTGATTGGGTATTGCCTCTACTATCGGGGAAGTGATAACTTCCAACAATCCGCCTCCCATTGCCATAATTACGATAGCAATTATCAATCCGGTATACGGGGGAAAAATATATGGCAGTACTCCCATAAGAATTGCGCCCGTAGCCACGAAAGCGTGCGACAATATCATAGTAGTGCGGTAGCCTATTTTGTCTATAATTTTTGCGCTCAAAGCGTCCATCAAAAGCTGTACTATAAACGTCAGCGTAATAAGCGCGGTCAGCCCCGTGATAGATATAGAAAATTCGTCTTGGAAGCTTACGAACAACAGCGGAGGAAGATTGACTTCAAAGGCTTGAATTGCGCCGGCGACGCAACAAGAATTAAAGGTGTGTTTGTAGTTTTTCAGTCTTTTCATTATATATGTATTTCTCTTAGTAAGCAGAATTTTTGACTTGCCGTCGCTTTATATTATGTAAAACATTTATTAGTTAGTTACATTATGCGGATTGAGATTTCTCTACTTTGCTTTAACAAGTTTTTGGCGAGTGCGGAGAGTGGTGCAGATTTTGTATTAGCAAGAGCGACCGAGCGGTGAGCGTACTTGCCGTACGTGACCCCGAGGTCGACTCGCAGATCAGGCAAAAGGTGTGCCGCAATACGCACTCGGTCATATCACTAGTCCGCCATTAATAGATATGACTTGTCCTGTGACGTAACCCGCCTTCTCACTCGTCAGCCATATCACTGCGTCTGCCACGTCTTGAGGCGTACCCGCGCGCCCCAGTGGAATATCCGCAATTAACGCGTCTTTTTCTTCTTGAGTAAGATTGTTATTTATTTCCGTATCAATAAAGCCCGGGGCAACGCAGTTGACGCGCACTCCGCATAGGGCGAGTTCTTTTGCAAGAGCTTTTGAGAATGATATAATACCGCCTTTGGTTGCCGAATAGACGCTTTCGCAACTTCCGCCTACCTGTCCCCACATAGACGATACAGTGACTATATTGCCGCTTTTTTGCGAGAGCATTACTTTGCTTGCTTCTTTGCAAAGAGTAATACAGCCGACGAGATTTGTATTTATTACTTTGGCTATGGTCTCGTCTGAGTGGTCAATGAGCATACCGTACGCGCCTATACCTGCGTTTGCGACTACGACGTCGACGGTGGAGTATTTTGTCTTGACGTATTCTACCATTGCCTTAACTTGGCTTGGCTTGCTTGCGTCGCATTGGTACGCTTGCGCAATACCGCCGTCATTGATTATCAAGTCGCATACTTCCTGCGCCTTGTCTTTGTTGTCGCAATATCCGACTATTACCGCATAACCCTCTTTTGCGAGAGATATTGCTATAGCCCTGCCGATTCCTCTTGATGCTCCCGATATAATTGCAGTTTTCATACAACTATTATATCCAATCGGTTGAAGAAAATCAACTTTTGTTGTATACTTGAGCTATGGAAAATAATAAAGAAATGATAAGTTCGTTCCAAAGTTTTGGATTGAACGCCGAAATTATAAAGAGTCTTGACGAACAAGGCATCACGCTTCCCACGGATATACAGAGGGAAGTGATTCCATTTGCGCTTCAAGACGGAGACGTAGTAGCTCAAGCGCCTACTGGCACGGGCAAGACGCTTGCGTTCGTATTGCCTATGCTTGCAAAGATAGACAGAGACGCTTCATGCGTACAGGCGATCGTGCTTTGTCCTACCAGAGAACTCGTAATCCAGATTTGCGAAGTAATTCAAAACGCTTGCAAGTATTACGAGCGTGTGCGAGTCGCAGGGCTTTACGGCGGACAGAATATTCAAAGACAGCTCTTTTGTCTTCGCAAAAAACCTCAAATCGTCGTAGGTACTCCCGGCAGACTGCTCGATCATATCGACAGACGCACATTGAAATTGAACGACGTCAATTACCTAGTGCTTGACGAGTGCGACGAAATGCTAGATATGGGATTTAGAGGGGATATAGAAAAGATAGACGGCAAAGTGAGCGAGGCTCAAAGACTTTGTTTTTCTGCGACCATACCGCAATCTATCAAGTCTCTTATCGAGAAACTTTTGCGCAATCCCACCTTTGTCAAGACGTCGGTCGACGGCGAAGATACCCCCAAGATTGAGCAGTATTATTGCGTAGTCAAGGACGCTCAGCGTCTTGGCGCAATGCTCAAGATTATCGACGGCAACAAATACGATTTCGTCATCGCATTTTGCAATACCAAGACGAGAGCGGACAAACTTTTCTCCGCGCTCAAATCAAAGGGAAGAGAAGTTGCGCTTTTGCACGGCGACTTGCGACAGAGCGAGCGCACGCAGATATTAAAGAGGTTCAAAGCAAAAGAGCTTAAAATACTCGTTGCCACCGACGTTGCGTCGCGCGGCCTTGATATTGACGGAGTACAGGCGATAATCAATTTCGATCCGCCGACGGACGAAGATTTTTACGTGCACCGCATAGGCAGGACTGCAAGGGCAAACAAAGAAGGCGTGGCTTATACTCTCATTGACAGTTCTCAAGTGGGATATATTCCCTCGTATCAACGCAAAGTGGACAACGCGCTTAAATATATGGATATAGGCGTCATTTCCGACAGCTTTACTATGCCTAAAGACGGATCTAATAAACTCAAAGATTTTCACGACAACCAAAGCAGATTTTTCCTCAACGTAGGCAAACGCGACTTGCTTGACAAAGACAGTCTTACCAAGTTGCTTTTGACGTATACGCCGTTAAAAATATACGAGATTGCCGACCTTAAAATTAGAGATACATACGCATTCGTATCGGTTATCAAAGGTTGCGAGAGCAAACTGTTTAAACTCAAAGGCGTGGTCCTCGGCAAAAGACAAGTTGCAATCCAAGAGGCGCGAGAGGAAGAAAAACCGCAAAAACAAAACGCGCCTTTGCAAAAGAAGAGCGAGAGCAAGTCGGCAAAAGGCAAAACAGGCAAAAATATCGATGGTAAAAAATACGCGCCAAAAGATAAATCGCCAAAGTCCAAAAACAATAATTCAAAGAGTAAGCCGCATACGCAATCCAATAAAAGCCGACTTACGCAAATGTTTGAAGACGAGTTAAACTATTCAGCAAAGTACTCTCAAAAGAGTGGCAAGAAGAAAAAGTGAGATTATTGCTGAGCAACAGTGATAATATAATAAGTGGACGAGCAGTCCTCTGCGCGGACAGTTATATTTTTGCCTATGGCAAAAGTTATATTGCCACTGCGTGGCAGTTATATACGCCTTCGGCGAGTTATATCGTCGCTATGCGACGGTTAAGGATACTTTATTAAGATTAGATTCTTCGACTTCGCTCAGAATGACAGAAAAACCACTCTCGTTTGGCGAGAAGGGAGATAGGCAAAGGATAAAATAGTAGATTTTGCGTCAAGGCGGTGTTGGACGAGCTTTGTCGTACTTGCTGTACGTCAAAGTGAGTACAATACTGAATTGGCGAAAAAGATGCATTTTAGACTTGACTATCCTACCTTTGAGCCAAACAAAAAAATCACGCTTTCACGTTACGCCACATTCTATTCATTGCGCGAGTTTTGTTGCCGTAATCTTTCATTACCGCGCATCTTTGCACGATTTCTAAAGTGGGGAATTGCGCTTCGAATGCGTTGTAGTTTTCCTCTTCCACGTAAATTATCGTATCGAATTCGCTGTCCTCGCCAAAGAAGTATGACAGGTCAACATAATAATCCGTCTCTTCGTCGCTTGCCCAATTCTCAATAATATAATCGTATACCTCTTGCGAAACTACTCCCGACGTATAACCTATATAATCCATATTTTGCACGGCAATATCGCCTTTGCACATAAAGTTTATCCAAAGATTAGCCGCTGTGGTATTGCGACTGTACTTTGGAATACACCATGCGTCGCAGAATATATTAGAGCCTTCATACGGCACGAAGTACGACATATCTCTTTCTCTCGATAGTTCTTCTTGCAACGAACCCATAGCGTACACTGCGTCGCCCGCCCACTGCAAAGTCAGGTCTATGTCTCCTTGGATTATTACTTCTTTGCCCTCGTCGTTTTCATATCCGCTGAGCAAAGCCTTTTGCTTGATGAGTTGTTTTTCAATCTTTGCCACGTTGTCGGCGTCAGTTGCGTTGAGCGCAAGCGACGGGGTCATAGTCGACGCAACGTTTGCGCCCGAGCGTTCGTTGAGCAGGGTATATATAGCTCCGATCGCGTAGGTATCGCGTACAGAGTTTTTCATCATTATTCTTTGATTGAACGCCTTGTCCCAAAGTACGGCCCAGCCGTTGGCTTCGACATATTCCTGCATAGAGGAGTATGTGCCGTAGTTGCTGTTTTTGTACGCCGTCGAATCGTTGGCGTAGAGTATACCCAAAGTTCCCATAGTGTAGGGACGGCTGAATACGTTATACTCTCCGCTCGTTTGATCGTAGTCGAAATCAAAATAGTATCCGTCGTCGGTATTTCCCGACAGGAGAAGCGGAGATATATCGTCTCTGTAATCCTCGATTTCGCCAAAGCCCAAATCGCCGAGATTTTTTTCAAGACGGATAAGCAGGTTTTCCTTTGCCATCTTTTCGACCATATAGTCGGAAGGGCATATTACGTCGTAGTCGGCTTTGGTAGTTTTGATTTGCGAATGCATGAGCTCGTTTTCGTCAAACAAGTCGTACTTTACGGTAATATGTTTGCCGGTAACTTCAAAGTAGTATTCTTCAAATTCGTCGATTACGTCTTCGCCGATATATTCGGACCAATTATATACCTTGAGTATTTCATCGCGCGGGGTACAGCCTGCCAATATGATAGGCAGCGCCAGCGAAAGCGTCAAGGTCAACAATATAGCAATTACAGTCAATCTTTTTCTCATTTTTTCTCCTACAAGCGGCTTAACGCTTCCCTTGCTTTTTCTTTGGTTTATAAAGCACCATCATCAATGCGAATACGATAAAGAATATTATCGTAAACAACGCTCTTATATCGGCAGGCAACGGATGTTTGCCGTTCTTAAGACCGTATAGCAGAGTAGACAGCGTCTCAAACGACGTCACGTTGACTTTGGTAATTACGAAGTCGTCTATCGACAGCGTAAAGGAGAGCAACGCGCCCACTATTATACCCGGCATTATGTCAGGTAACACGACTTTGAACATTGCCTTTGCGGGAGTGCAACCGAGGTCAAGCGCCGCTTCGTATATTTTGTTGTCTGACTTTTGCAATCTCGGCAGGACGTTGAGAAGTACGTAAGGAGCGCAGAAAGTTGTCTGCGCAAGTATGAGCTTGAACGCCGTCATACCCCAACTACCGTCGTTGATTTTAAACATAGTCGCAAAAAGGTTGAATACCAAAGCCAAGGCGATAGCGGTTACGATTTCGCTGTTGATCATAGGTATTTGATTGGCGGTATTATATACAGCCTTGATGCGCTTGCTGTGTATTGCGTGCAGACCTATTGCGCCAAGCGTGCCAAGCACGGTCGAAAGCAGACTTACGAAAAATCCTACGAAGAGAGTATTGACGATTGCCTCTTGGATTTTGCCCGCGTTAGGTCCTTTTCCGCTGAAAAGGTTGATATAGTTGTTGAAAGAAAATCCGCTCCATTCGCTGAACGAAGGCGTCTCTGTGAAAGAGAAGATTATCATCCACACGATAGGAAGATACAGCATTATCAGCACAAGTCCTATAAAGGTTCTGACGAGTATTTTTCTTACCATAGTCCGCCTCCTTTACTGCCGTTGTCTCCCGAATATTTATTGGATATAAACATTGACGCGCCCATAAATATCAACAGTATAAACGATATTGCCGCAGCCATATTTAACGAGTCGGCTTTGAGCGAATAGATGAAGTCGCCCAGCAACATCATCTTGCCGTTGCTCATTATCTCCGTCACGGCAAAAGTAGTGATAGAGGGTATCATTACCATTGTCAATCCGCTTACGATGCCCGGCATAGACAGCGGTACTGTTACTTTCCAAAATGCTCTTATTGGAGTAGCGCCCAAGTCGCTTGCGCCCTCGATATAGCATTTGTCTATCTTGAGTATTGTATTGTAGAGTGGCATAATCATATACGGCAAAAATTCATACGTCAAGCCGAATATAACCGCGCCCATACCCATCTTGAAACCTATTACGTTGAATACGGCTTTGGTCGCCATCATTCTCAAGAGAAAGTTGACCCACATCGGCGCAAGGAATAGACCTATCATCACGCCTTTTTTGTTGAACTCCGTTTTTGACAGATAATACGCGATAGGGTAGCCAATCAAAAGACAAAGCGCGCTGGTGGAAAATCCTGCAATAAGCGAATTGCGTATTACTTTGCCCAGCGCTTGTTCTTTTGCAAGTTCTTTGAAATTGACAAGCATATCAAATGATCCGTCGGTCGCGTCTATGAATGCAAATACCAATACCAATATGAGCGGAAGCAATACGAAGATTGCCATAAAGAGCGCGTAGGGGATTGCCAAAGATTTTTTGAACATTACTCGCCCTCCTTGACTGACACAAGTTCGAATTTGTCGATCTTGATGCCCACTCTGTCGCCTTTATCCCAAAGGTATTCGGTATCTGCGTAGATATGGTGGTTGTCGTCTGTTTTTATATCGACGATATAATTTTTGCCCTTATATATCATGCTATCTACGTTGCCTGCAAGGGGAGCTGCGTATTCGTCGTCCGTCATATCAATATCAGTGAAAGCAAAACGCACTTGAGCCTCTTGTCCCTTGAGCGTCTTTTGCTCGCCGTCTATCGCCAATACGTCTTGCTCGCTGTCATAACTGCAATTGGCAAATAGCTTCGTCGGGTCGAATTCGTATTCTCCGCCGTATAGGTCAAAGGTAGTGTTGGACGTAAATGTTACCGGCACGGTGTTGTCGACGTGCTCTTTATACATTATTTGAATATTTTCCGGAGCAACGTACAAACCTACTTCTTTGCCTATCGGAGCTTCTACCGTGCTGTGTATGGTAAATTCGTAGCCGTTGCATTCGCATACCATTTCGTAATGCACGCCTCTAAACATACTCGATTTGATTACGCCTGTGATTATGCCTTTGTCTTTGTTTCTGATTTCGATATCCTCGGGACGAATTACTATGTCAACAGGGGTATTCTCTCCAAAGCCCGCATCCACGCACTTAAATTCTGCGCCTACTATATCTACCTTGTAATCTTCAATCATCACGCCGTCTAGAATGTTGGATTCGCCAATGAAGTCTGCGACGTACGCCGTTTTAGGCTCGTTGTATATATCGATAGGAGAGCCTTCTTGCAATATCGTGCCGTCTTTCATTACCACGACGGTATCGCTCATTGTCAAAGCCTCTTCTTGGTCGTGAGTTACGTAAATAAAAGTAATGCCGAGTTTTTTGTGCATTTCTTTGAGTTCGATTTGCATCTCTTGACGCATCTTGAGGTCGAGCGCGCCGAGAGGCTCGTCGAGAAGAAGTACTTTCGGCTCGTTGACGATAGCTCTTGCGATTGCGACTCTCTGTTGTTGACCGCCGGACAACGAATCTACGTCTCTCGTCTCGTAATCGCTAAGTCCGACGATTTTCAGCGCGCGACGCACCTTTTCGTCAATATAATATTTGTATCCGTTGACTTCTTTTTTGACTCTGCCTTTTTTCGTCATTTTGTTGACTTCTTTTTTGACCTTGCAAAGGGGGACGAATCCCTTGTCGATATAAGAATAATAATCGCCGTTTGCAATAGAGAAGTCTGGCTTACCCGTTGTCGGGTCTACCAAAAAGTTTTTGAGTTTGATTTGCTTCGTCGTGTCTTCGCCGTTTTTCTTTTTGCAGGCTACTTCAATCTTTTTGAGCTTAAGTCCAAAGGCTATATTGTTGAACACGTTGAGATGGGGGAATAGCGCGTACTTTTGGAAGACCGTATTGACGGGACGTTTGTGCGGCGGAAATTTAGCAATGTCCATACCGTCAAAGAGCACTTTGCCTTCGGTGGGTATCTCAAATCCCGCAATCATTCTCAAGGTAGTCGTCTTTCCGCAACCGCTTGGTCCAAGAAAGGTTACGAACTGTCCCTTTTCTATATTTAAATTGATATTGTTTACGACTGTTTTACTGCCGTATTGTTTTGTAAGTCCTTGAAGTTGGATAATGTATTCTTTATTGTTTTCCATAGTATTCTCCCAATATCAAAAAGTCGGTGGGCTTGATACCCAAAGTATTTTTGCTATCTCTTGACTTTTGTTTTCAATATAATGTCTTTTTTTGCTTGTGAAGTAAAAGGAATTGCCTTGCTTTATCTCATACGATTTCTTGCCCAGATGCAACACCGCATGCCCTTGCAACACGTACCCGAATTCTTCGCCTTCGTGGGGCATATCTTCCGTTGTGCTTACTCCCGCTTGCAAAGTCAGCAAGATTGGTTCCATCTCGTTCTTCAGCGAGTTTGGCACGAGCCAAGTGATGAGTTCGCCGTCGTCTTCTTTCTCAAAGAAGTCTTGTTCTTGGAATACGATTTGCTCGTCGACTTCTTCGTTAAAAAATGACTTGAGGTCGCTTCCAAGCACTGCAAGTATGTCCATAAGCGTTGCGATAGACGGAGAAGTGAGGTTGTTTTCAAGCTGGGATATGTATCCCTTCGTCAACTCGCATCTGTCTGCCAATTCTTCTTGCGTAAGTCCGCATTGAAGTCTCAATCGCTTTAGTTTTACTCCTATATCCATATTATCCTCCGTTGGGTTTAGTAATTCTAAACAAATTTTTTAAAAAGTTTTGTTATGATAAACAAAAAGTTTAGAATTATTAAACAAGACGATTATAGATTACTATATGATATATGTCAACAATATTGATACAGTTTTTTGAAAAAATCAATCCGCAGCTGCCATATTATGTTTAATAAATTTAAAATTCAAGAAAAAACGGCGGAATTACCAACTTTACTTTACAAGAAAAATATACTGCTGAGTTAAATATTATGATTCATCTCAAAAAAGAATTGTACTTTGTCCGATTAAATAGTTTTCATAAAATAAAAAGCGGTGTAGGTTATATTAACCGCCCAGCTCTGGGTAACTCCCTCGATCGAGTTAAGTTGCAACGCTTTATGCATATATAATTGCAATAAAATGCGAAAAAGTCAACAGTTATGCAAAAAAATATTATGCCACGAGAAAGAAAAAGGACAGTCAACGGGCTGTCCTTTTTCATCTTATGTACTTGGCTGTAGGATATTAGATTGTTAACATCTTTAACAGCTTGTCCTTAAATGTCATCACTTTATTTTCAAAAGCGTATGAACATCCTGGCGGAAAAATGAATATGGTAAGTAGAATAACAGGTGCTTTATCTTGGGAAATAGAGATAAAGGATAGGATTATAGCAATAAGCTGAATAACCCATCTAGCTGCGTTGCTGCACATTGGACCGATGATATTCATATTATACCTCCTATTTTAGATTTGTGGCGTCTAAAAATAGACAATATATAAAACACTTGCTGTTGTAGTTTGTCAACATATTTTCTTATTTTTTAATTTTTATATCGTTATATTTTTTATTACTCATTAGTTAATGCTCATATATTACTTAAATATAAAAACGCAGTAACTAAATGACCAAAACAAATAAAAGTAGAAGAATAAAAGAGAAAAAGCAATATATAAAAACTTGCTTTTGTTGTTTGTCAAGAGTAAATGATAAATTTTTTCTTCTTTATTTTGAAAAATTCACTATAACACAAACAATAAAAGACAGTTCCATACGGACTGTCTTTTTTTATACCTATAGGAGGTGCAATATGTAATTACACGACAGCTTATCGTCTTTGTCATTGTTCTTGGATTTGAGTTCTTACAGTTCTTTTTCGAGCTGCTAATGCAGTACTTAGGAGGTTGTTTGACAGCATTGCGCTTGATTACGCTTTAAAATACGACTCTTACAATTTCGCCAAGCAAATGGAAGCCACTACATTGTCAATACAGCGCGAAAGAATGGGCGTGGGCGGTATGGCTATATCTAGGTCAAGAGCAAGCAATCAATAGGAGAATAACAATGATAAATATTACGATATACGCTTATCTCAATAACGTTTGGGTTAAGCAATCCAATTTCACTCGTCCACTTCAAGGCGAGGATAAACTCGACGAAACGCTCGACAGCGCAATTACGGATTTTACTTTGCAAGAGAAAGACCTCTTGCCGCCGTTCACGGAGTACAAGATAGTGGCAGTCGACAAAGACGGCAACACCAAGACTATGTACTTTGTTGTAGCAACTCCGTCGGGAGAACAGGCGAGAATGGGAGGCTAATATGGCAGGCAAGAAAATGGATAATAGAATAGCTTATGGCGTGGCAATAGGACTAGGTATAAACACAAATGGTATGAAACCTTATGAGGTTTGGCAAGCCATAGTAGATAAGCAGGGCGTGAGTGTTGAACAAGCAATGAAGAAAGCTTTTAGAGGGGTATTAGTTAAGCAAGTAAAAGAAATAGCAAGAAAAAAGCAAGTTCTTAATAATACTAAATCAACAGTGAGAAAAGGTACTAGTAAAGACGAGTTTTTTGGGATTGAGTATAAAGGAATAAAGGGAGCGGACGCAATAGAGAAACTTTTGCATGAAAAACAAGGTCATGTAAAAAATGCATTTGTTCGTAAAGAACTAGGCGGAATAGATCTTGTTTGGGGAGATAGACATGGCGGACTTTTACATATGATTACCAAGCGAGATAAACTTTATGCTCAAGGAAAGGGAACAATTAAAGGTTTAGACATGGCAAGAAAGTTACCCGAAATCATAGAAAAGGGCAAGTTTGGTATTGACGACGTAGGTAAATTAAATATTAGTTATGATAATTATAGGGTAGGTATTAACTATGCGTATTATGATGAAAGCGTAAATTGGGTTGTGACTGCTATGGAAATTTTGGAATAAAAAATACCGAGGTTAGATTGAAGTGAGTCCCCGAACAATCTTTTATGTGTGAGCAGGTTCCCTCACACAACCTCGGTTTTGATGGTAGTGCAATGCAGCTTACGCCCCTTGTACGCACGTCCGAAATCGTTCCCCATCGTTAATATTATACGCAAAAATTCGGGGAATGTCAACCTCTTATGCGGAAAATGTAATATCCGAGCTAAAATGAGAAGGAAATCTAGGAGAACGGAATTATTAGATATCGAAAAGCACTGTCATAGAACTCTTGTAATATAATAATGTAGTAGTATTATGAAATAAGTAAATTATACTTGATTTCTTATGCCGCGTTATGATAT
>CAMWQA010000002.1 GCA_947176265.1 uncultured Clostridia bacterium
CGGGCTACGGCAATCCTTTGGTAAGCAACGTCGTAGACGCAATACACCAAGTTCCGTCAATAGTTAAACCGCTTAAAAGGGCAATCAGAAGTTCGTCTTGGAGCGGCAACATTCCCGCATTCGTGCAAGTAGATTTCAACGATATATGCGGCGGCCGCTACGACTGGGAGAAAATCAAAAACACGATAATCGAGCAATGCGGCTGGGCACCTCCGCAAACTGCCGACAAAGGTTTGCACACGAGTTGCAACATAGAAAAGTGCAAGGAGTATTCGCAATTTATAAGATTCTATAATATGCAAAGCCAAATGATACCTTTCAGCGCTTTGGAAATATCCTTGGCAAGCCGAGACAAAGCAATCTCGCGCGAAGACGCGATAGCCGAACTCAACTCAACTTTGGGCTTCTCCCTCGAAGAGATCCCCGAATGCGCAATAATGAAGGAATATATAAAGTGACAAACGCGATAGTATATTATTCAAATACCAATCAATCCAAACGCATTGCGCAATATTTTGCCGACAATCTGCATTATCCAATTTGGGATATTTTCGAAATACCAATTCACGATTTTGACAATCTCGTATTGGTATTCCCGATACACTGTCAAAGTCTGCCCGACACAGTCAAAGAATTTTTAGCGCAGGCAAAAATATCAAACCTAACGCTGATAGCAACTTACGGCAGAATGTGCCACGGCAACGCGCTGTATGAGGCGCAAAGATTATATCCTCACAATATCGTAGCGGCAGCGTACGTCCCTACCCGCCATTCTTATCTGCAAGACAAAGAGTTCGACGGTTTTGACGCTCTGCAACCAATCGCACAAAAAGTCCTTGCGCCGCTGCCAATCAAGATACCTAAGTCTTACAAAAATCCATTGTCCAATCTATTTAAACTCAAGAGAAGTCAACTCGGCATCAAGATAAAAAGGACCGAAGAATGCGACGGCTGCGGACTGTGTTCGCAAATATGCAAACACGGCGGCATAACCGACGGCGTGACGAATAAACAATGTATTAGATGCCTCAAATGCGTTAGTTCCTGTCCAAAAGGCGCATTGAAATTTTCGCTGTCCTTACCGATGAAAACTTACCTTAAAAAGAAAAAGCAAGATAAATTGGTAATTTATATTTAACAAATATCTCCCCTTTAGGCAGAAAGATTTGACAAAAAAACCTGTGGGATATATACTTTTAATATCATTAAAAACACGGAGAATACGAAAATGAAAAAAGTACCCTTTGTGACAAAGGAACAAATCCAAGAAATAACCAAGACTTACCCTACGCCGTTTCACATATACGACGAGAAAGGCATAAGAGAAAACGCAAGATTGCTCAAGAAAGCTTTTGCGTGGAATAAAGGATTTAAGGAATATTTTGCCGTAAAGGCTACGCCAAATCCGCATATTTTGCAGCTGCTCAAGGAAGAAGGCACTGGAGTTGACTGCTCTTCTTTAACTGAGCTTATGATGAGCGAAAAAGTCGGCTTTAAGGGACACGAGATTATGTTTTCTTCCAACGTAACTCCCGAGGCAGATTTCAAACTCGCCGCAAAGCTTGGCGCAATAATCAACTTCGACGACCTTACCCATATAGATTATTACAAGAACTTAGCTCCATTCCAAGAGACTATGTGCTGCAGATACAATCCGGGCGGAGACTTTACTCTCAACAATGAGATTATGGACACTCCAAAGGACGCAAAGTACGGCATGACAAAAGAGCAAATCAAGATTGCTTACGCAAAGCTCAAGGAGTACGGCGTAAAGAATTTTGGTATACACGCATTTTTGGCAAGCAACACGGTAGGCACGGGATATTACCCCACCTTAGCGAAGATACTCTTTGAACTTGCAGTAGAAATCAAAAAAGAGGTTGGAGTACACATTTCATTCATCAACTTATCAGGCGGCGTAGGCGTACAGTACCGCCCCGATAAAGAAGGCAACGATATACTTGCAATCGGCGAAGGCGTTCGTAAAGCGTACGAAGAGGTACTCGTACCCAACGGTATGGACGACGTGGCAATCTTTACGGAACTTGGCAGATTTATGCTTGCTCCCTACGGCGCTCTTATAGCAAAGGTAATACACAAAAAACATATATGGAAAGAATACGTAGGACTTGACGCATGCGCGGCAAATCTTATGCGTCCCGCAATGTACGGCGCATACCACCACATAACGGTGCTTGGCAAGGAGAACGAACCGTTGACGTATAAGTGCGACGTAACGGGCGGTCTTTGCGAAAACAACGACAAATTTGCCGTCGACAGGATGTTGCCTCAAGTAGAAATCGGCGATTACGTAAATATCCACGACGCAGGCGCGCACGGCTTTGCAATGGGATATAATTACAACGGCAAGTTGCGCTCTGCAGAGCTTCTCCTCAAGGAAGACGGAAGCGTCAAACTCATAAGAAGAGCGGAAACTCCAGAGGATTATTTTGCAACGCTAGACTTCTCAGAATTTAAAAAATAATTGCAATCAACTCAAAGGCGAATACTCTATGACGGATATTCGCCTATAAAAATCTTAAGAGGTACTTATGAAGAAAAAACAACAAGACGAACTTGCTACTCAAGAGGTTACCGTAGACGAAATTTCTCAACCTGCTGAAGAGAAAGAAAAAAAGAAGATGAGCAAACTGAAAAAACTGACTATCCTGTGGACGGTAATAATGTTTTGCGTTTACATAGCTCTCGACGCAAGCAAAATCGTCAAAAACGGTTGGACTGCAATCAATATAATAGTGACGGTATTCCTCGCTTTGCAAATAGTGTTGTTTATAATTTTCGCATTGATAGGCGCAAAAGACAAAAAGCAAAAAAAGATGCAGAAAGCCACTATGAACTACGTCAAGAAGACGAAAAAAATTACGGTAAAACTACTTACCGTAATTACTTCAATCATGATGATCATAGGAGTTGAAAGCGTGAGTTTCGGCGACGTACTCGCAATAATCGTAGCAATAATCTCTTTGCTATTGGCGATGTTCTCTCTCGCAATGGCTATCAGAAAGCAAGTAAACAAATCAAAGAAAGCCAAAGAAAAACAGAAAAAACTGCAGGCAAAGCAAGATAAAAAACAACAAAAACTAAACGACGGTAAATAAAAAACAAATTACTTTTTATCGGTAAATTTGCGAACTTTCATTGCATACTTATCGGAAGCTTTTGCATTATCCATATACTTTTTAAATACTCCAACGTAGTCCGAAAGTCTATCGTTTTCTCTAAAAGAATAGTAGCCTTCGGACGCAATGATTATATGGTCAATTACGACGATACCCAACACTTCGGCAGCAGAGATTAGCCACCTCGTAAATTCGCAATCGTCAAAAGACGGCAAGGGATTACCCGACGGATGATTGTGCGCGAGCATAATACAATTGCCTTGCGAATCTGCCGTACGCATAATAAACTCGCGTGTGTTTAACTGACAGGTATCGATATTCCCCACTCCGATTTTGCAACTTGAAAGCAACATGCCCTTTGCGTTGAGAATTAGCATATACATAGCCTCTTCTTTTTCATTCAAGAATAGCTGTTGAAAATACTCCACTGCGTGAGCAACCGTATCAAGCATAGGTTTCGGTCCAAACTTTTGGAGATTGTATCTTTTGATAATTTGCGGAAGCACGTTGAGAAACAAAGCGGCGTTGTCCGTCATATTTTTGACATCTAAGAGCACTTTTGGCGAAGCGTCAAACACATTCTCAAGACTGCCGAACTTATCAATTAAATCATGCGCAATGGGATTGGTATCTTTATAAGGAATGAAAGGATAAAGCAGATATTCCAAGACTTCGTGATCAGGCAAATAAGCAATACCCTGATTCTTGATTTTTTCTTTCACTCTCTCGCGGTGTCCTTGATGAGGATTGTTTTTCTTCTCTTGCGCCATTTTATCTTTTGTCTCTGATTGATATAAATTTTGTATTAAGCCGCTTCTCCGCTACCCGTAGATACAGGCGTAGTCTTATAATTGATTTTTGCATTCTTGATACTGTCAAGAAAACCGATAATCGTACTCGTCGGGATTGCGCAACTTAAGCCGTAGGTACTGCCGCCATCTATTCCAATTCTTGAGCAGATGATCCCGCACACTCTGCTATACGCATTGAACACAGGTCCTCCGCTGTTGCCGTGATTGATATTGCCGTCAAGTACTATCGAATTAAAACTATCGCCTGAATTTAGTTTTATTTCGGGATTGCCAACAGTCAACTCCGAGAGAACAAGACCTATATTCTCGGGATTGCCGATAGTATATAATCTTTCGCCATAATAGAGTTTCCTTTGAGTCTCGAATACAACAGGTTGGAACTTGTTGGATAAGAGCGGCATATCGATTTTGAGCACTGCAAGATCGGCAGACAAACTATATGCGATAAGCTTTACTTCTTTATACTGTATGTTGTCGGCAAATACTACGCTGTAATCGGCAGACATGGGCTTATCCGACGCATTCTGAGGCACATCGCTGCTTGTCGAAGAGAATCTAACCACGCCATGTCTATTGGTAAGCACGTAACCGTTTTCCGATATAATAAAACCGCTGAGAGCGCTGGTCGTGATCGTAGAGCCGTTCTTGTATTCTGCTATTACACGCACGCAAGACGCGATATTATTGTTTGCCACTATGCTTGCGGTGCGCGCGTCGTCTACAGTCCCGATATCGATATAGTATCTAGTCGGGTCGGCTTTGTTCACAAATATGCTGTCGCACGCTGTCATAGACAACGTCAAAACAACTGCGAGTATCAAAAGTATTACTACAAAGCTTCGCTTTTTCATTATTTTGTCAAACTCCATTTTTCCGTATGTACGACTTCTTCGCCCACTGCCATACTCTTGATTGGAGAGAGCGTCTCTATCTCCAACATAATATCGTTGGTGTACGTCTCGATATTGCAGTGATGGTCGCCGTACTCGCCTTCGGGAGAATTTATCTCAATAGTAAACTTCATGCCCTTGATATCCACGCTGACCGGTCCGCAGGCGAAAGTGCCAATTTTAATAGGCTGTTTTACGTCTTTTTGTTGCAAGGTAATAGCGTCGTTGAGTATGCAAAGTCTGTCGTCCTTAAGATCGGTATAGCTCCAAAGCGTGATATTTCTATTGGGAAGCAATCCCGTGTCTTCCGTAGATATTGGAATATACGCTTTTGCCGTCTTATCCATTACGGACAGAGCCCACAGCGCAACCGGCGGCGTAACGCATTTTCCTTTGTTGACAAATTTATGCTCCAATCTAGCGTCGCCCATTTCGTCCATAGTTATCTTAATACTCTTTTGCAATCCCGTTGTACTCTCAACTTCGCTGACAAAAGTCACGCTCTCGCCCTCTTCAACGACTTGAACGGGCGCATTATCGGGATAATACGTGTCAAGATACTCGGGGCATTTCCAAAGTCTGTGTCCGCCGTAGATATGCCAAATGCCCTTGCCGGGGAGATTGGTATCGAAGTATTCTCCGCCCTTGTTGATAAGGTCTTTCTCGTCTTCATAGAAAATATTCTCTCCGCCGTCAAAACCGTAATATATCACTCTCGGGCCAAGGTCAACTGTGACTAGCATCGTCTTGCCGCCCCTTGACAATTTTGCGCATTTGCCATATTGTTTATAATCTACGTATTGCATAAATATCTCCATTCGATTAAATTATATTTGCTAAACAACATTATTTTATCACACTATTTTTGCGATTTCAAGACTAATAAAATTTTTTTAATATATTTATATAAAGATTTTACAATCATTCTAATTAAAAAGTGGAACGCGTTTGCGTTCCACTTACCGGTTATTTTTTGCTTTTTATTGCGCGTTGTTCTTTGAGCAAGTCTTGATATCTTTCGATTTGATCCTCTCTGAGGTCTATCATATTCTTTGCTACCTTGCAAGCCTGCGCGTCGGATATTATGACTTCCGTCTCTTTGACTTTGACCTTTGTGCCGTCGCTAGTCGCGTCTCTCTTGATGTCCTTCAAATACTCGTCTTCCATCTTAAAGAGCGCCACTACGGTGTCTTTCTTGATTGTCAACTTCATAAGAGGATTGACCGTAGACTGCCCGAATACTATGAAGTAAGTCGATTTCTTTTCCTTGCACTTGTCTTTCGTCAATGCGTACTGTCTCAATCCGTCGAAATACTTTTGCTGTTGTTTAGACAATTGAGCGTAAGCTTCGTCAAGAGAGAGCTTGGGCGCAACTTCTTTTTTAGTTTTAATAGGCGCAGATGCTTCAATCGGAACTTCAACTTTAACCTCTTTCTCTATTATTTTCTCGACGACTTTTTCTACCGGTACTTCCTTGACGATTTCTTTTTCTACTATTTTCTCTACCTCGACAGGGACTTCAACTTTGACTTCCTTCTCGACTATCTTTTCGACAATTTGCGGTTCTGCATCTTGCTTCTTTGCCATCTCGTCAAGTCTTTGCATAATCAATTTTTGTCCTTCAACAAGGTTCTTTATCGTCTCGTCGTTAGCGCCCCCTACAGCCACTTCGCGCGCTATGACTTTCTCGACAGGCTGTTGCTCGGAAAGTCTTTGCATAATCATCTTTTGTCCCTCTACTAGGCTCTTGATTATATCGTCATTATTGGACGGTACGACAGTTGCGGCAACCATTGCATTTGAACTTATTTGATCTTGCAGTCTTGCAATCGTGTCGTTTAGCCTTTGGATTGTATCGTCGCCCATCGAGGATTGCTGTACTGGCGGTAATTGCTGAATATTGCGCGACATAGCGTCGTCTATCATACCTTGGATTGCGCCCATATCTATGGCTGCGCTTTGTACCCCTTGTCCGCCGCCGTTGTTGCCAAGCATTCCCATAAGCATCATCTGCATTTGGTCGGCGCGTTGTTTGTTCTCTATCTCAGCTTTGTTTGCGTTGTACTCGTCTCTTGCATTTTCAAGCTCGCGTTCTGCCTTGTTGTATCCGCTCTTCTCTATCAACATAAATACAAAGCTCAATACTCCAAGTCCCATAAGTACGCAAGCTATCGCAGTCCATGCCGTCATTGACAAGCCGAACAAGCCTACCATTCCCGCATAATACGCCGAATTGTATTTATTCTTTATCGTATTCTTGGCTTGTTTTTTCTTGCTTGCGTAACTAATACCCTTTGAAGTAAATATAATAATCAATATAATACTAATTACGCTAGCAATGATTTGCCACCACTCTTTAAGCACTTCTCCTACTTTGCCAAAGTCAACTACTCCTCCCGTCTTGTTTTCTTCGGGGTCTTTATTTCCTTGCGCTTTCGGGTCGTACGTAACTTGTTCTACGACATCTTTATTTACGTCTATAATATCGTAGTTGCCATTGTCAATCTTAGCGATTACTTTTGCATACTCCATACCGTCGGCGATTTCTGCCAAAGTAAGTTCAAAGCCGTCTGCGTCAAGATAGGTATACTTAAACTCTATATCGCTATGTCCTCTGACTGTCAGCTTAGGTAAGCCGTTGGCGTCAGTAGCCCATACCAAAGTATTTTGCGATACCGTCGCCTTGTCTATCTTCACGGTATACGTATAGCTGTCATTGCTTCCGTCCTCCCAAGTATAGACTTCTCCGTCTAGACTTACCGTTATTGTATATTCTCTCGCGTCCGTCATTTCCTCTACGTCAAACTTGACTCCCTTTCCCGCAGGTTTCTTCAAGAACTCTTCGACCGTGTGAGTATTGCCGTCGTAGGTTATTGTCTTTTCTTCGTCGAATATCGGCTTTGCAACCTTGACTGTACCCAAACTTATGGACAAAGTCTTTTTGCCGATTATCTCAATATCATTCTCATAGCCTGCTTTTGCGCACAGCTCTTTGGTATAGATTTCGCCCAACTGCATATTATTGCTGTTGACAGTATTGCCCTTGCTGTCGGTAATTCTATAGCTAACAAAAGCTTTTACCCAAGTATCTAGATTAACCGTCGCATTTTCATTACTACCTTGCCATTCCTTGACGTCTATCTTGTATTTTTCTACCTCTACCGTATATCCGGTTGGATCGGGACGATCTAGCCACAACACGTTCGTCACGTCAGAATTAGAAGTGGGCGCTATAAGCTCAAACTTCACTAGATATTCTCCCGCCTTGATTGCCTTGTACTGCTTATCAGTCAAATGGTCGTAATCATCTCCACTCAAACCTGCGTATTCTTCGCCGTCTTTTGTTACAATCATATTTATATACAATTTCCAATCGTTGTCGGTAATTCCAAACATACCTGCAAAGTCATGTACTTCGCCGTCAAACATAGTCCAACTTCCGTCATATACAGGCTTGTCTAACTTCTTTGGCTCAACTTCCCAATTGAATTTTGTAAGCAATCCGCTTGGCATTACCAAAGTTTCATAATTATTCGTGTCAAAGTTGTCAATACGATACGTTGTGGAATAACTGCCTACTTCAGTCGTTCCGTCAGTTGTGCCAGTGTACTTAATAAAGTCTTTCAACTCGTCAGGTACGTTGATGAGTTTAACGGTGTACTTGACTTCTCCGCCCTCTATTCTCGTATACGGTAAATTATCTGTGTAAGCGATTTCGTCCGCGCTTACTCCTACGGAATATCCCCATACGATATTCGACGCGTCTATCTTGGCTTTTGCTATACTCCAAGATAGCGAATCGGGGAAATTAGGCGCATTGTAATTATCGGTATCGTACGTGTAAGTAACTTGCGCGGTATATGCGCTTCCCGCGTTAGTCTGCTCGTTTCCGCTTACTGTAATTGTCAAATTATCAATGCCGTCTTTGCCCTCTAACGTCAACGTGTGCGGAGTTGTATCATAAGTCATAGGTTGTATTTCGCTACCGCTTGCGTCAAGCCACTTGCTCTGCGTTAAATCATAAGTCGCGTTCACTACGTTGCCGTCTTTATCGGTGTGCGCGTACGTCCATTTAAGTCCGCTTACGTCAAAGTCGGCTTTGATTATCTTAAATTCAAACTCTGCGCTGTCGTTATCTATATAGTTGAGATCTCCGCCGTAATTCAACTCTGCCGTAACTCTATAATTTCCCACCGTCGTAGGCGCGTCGGTTGAATACGAAGTGCTTCCGTCCTTGAAATATTTGAGCGTAATATTTGCGGGTATAATTCCGCCGTCTGTCTTGGTTATCTCTATCGTCGGCGCAATGGCTTGCCCCGTATATGCAATTTCCGCATCGTCTATATTATTGCCGTTGTATTTGAGTATCAACGTAACGACATATTTATCTTTACCTATCGTAAAGGTATACTCGTTTGTACCGGCTTTGAACTTATAATTTCCTGCGTGCGCCGTCTTGAGCGTAGCAACAGCCTTAAACGTCATCTCTTGCGTTACGTTGGTTGGCAAGGTCGTAACGACGTTATTGCTGCTGTCATAATAGGTATAATCTACCATTGAGTCTACGTCAAGATTACCTATGCTTTTGAGAGTAGGCAATTTATAAACTGTACTGCTTCCATTGTTATCGTCTTTCCAACTTACGTCCAAAGTAGCTTGCTCAATAGCCCAAGCAAAGTCAAAATCAAAACTTCCCTCGTAGGTATCAGTCGCTCCCTTCGTAGGTACGTAATAGTTATCGGTATCGCTTACTATAAACGTGACAGTCGTGGTATACGGACCTACAGGCATTTTATCGTTGCCGGTATACTTTACACTCAAACCTTGCGGTAAACTTCCCGACAGTTCCATACTCTGCGCTATACCTTTTTTGTACTCCGTAGTATTAGTTGTCGGCCAACTCAACCCCGACAAATCGTATTTAGCCTTGTCTATTGAATAGTTCAAAGTATACTGCGAATTGTGAGTCTCGTAAGTATTGTCGTAGTTAGTGACGTACACTGTGACGGAATACGTACTCTTTGCGTTTGTGACGTTGACGTCTCCGCTATAGCCATTTGTACCCTTCGTTATATCTACCTTTGCGCCGTTTGTTCTCAATACGGTTGCGTCTACGCTGAATTGATATGCGTTGCCGCTGTAAATCAACTTAACGTTGCTAGTGTCGGTAATGACGGTATTGTTGTACATCCATACTATCTTTGACGCGTCTATCGTCACAGCGCTACCCTTGACGGTAAACATCGCCGTCTTAGGTACGTCTAAAGAATAATTATCATTGTCATTGTTGCTGCCGTACAGCTCTACTCCAATAGTGTAACTGCCTTGCGCTATATCGCCCGGCATAGTGATAGTTCTCGTATTACCGACTGTAACTTTATTTGCGTTGATTCCATCGTGCTTTACCGACGGATTTTTACTGTCGATATAATAGATATATAAATCCGTAGTATCGGTAGTGAAAGAATCTTCGTCAATAATAATCGTCGGGGTATCTCCTACGTTCCACTCCCAACCTGCAGCTGAGCAAGTTATAGTTATGATTAAAGGTTTCTTCGTTATCTCATAGTCAAAGTATTGCGCTCCTATACTGCCGTCGGGCCATTGCGTAGATACTCCGTTATCCGCAAGCGTGGCTTTAACTTTATACTGTTTAGCGTTCTTTGCAATCAAAGTATTGGTATTGCGATTGTCGTCTTTCCAAGACATACCGTCGGGCAATTCAAAACTTATATCAGAATTATTTCCACCCATCAATGTGAACTCAATATAGTCGCCTATGTATTCTTGAGTAGACAGCCCTGATTTCGCCGGCAGCGTTACGTCCTTCTTATTTATTTTGAACGAGATTGAATACGTATCATCCAACTCATAACTACAGTCGTTGGTAATTATTGCAGTCGCAGTGTAAGTACCGACCGCAGTAGGTAAAGTCGTCGTTGAACCACTTAAACTTGCTCCCGAATACGAAAAGCCAAGCGTAGGCGCTCGCCCGTTTGCCTCGGTGTCGCCTGTAAATACGTCGCTCAAGTTAGCCAGCGATACAACAGGCATTTCGTTTGTATCCTTTGCAACTACTACGCCTATTTTCTTTTTTGTGATAGTGTAAGTAAAGTAACGTACCGTTTCACTTTCTTTATGAATTGGATCTGAAATATCGGGAGTACCTGAAAATTTAAGTCCGCTTTCTTCTGCCAAATCAGGATCTATCTCTGCTTTAATCGTGTATTTTCCTGCGTTTTTCATTCCGGTAGACGGATAGGTCAACGTAATTTTGGCGCTGTCAAACCAACTTGTCTTTGTTTCGTCAGTTATGTCTGCCAAAGTCTGGTCTTGACCATTATATGGATTCGTTACATCCACCGGCTCTTCCAAGCCCAAATAACCTGCCTTTGCCGCCGCCTTGCTTAAATTGAGATGAAATGCGGGACGAACCATATATGAATTATCTATCCATGAATTAGACATACCGTTGCCACCCTTGTTTAACAGATAAGCATGATATGAACTAGTACAACTACCTGAGCGAGTCCAGTAATAAGATTGATAAGAGTTGTTGAAATTACAACTAAAGCGAGTATTACTGGATGCTTGCCATATTCCATCTACATCACTTACTCCGGTCTCCGCTACACTTGGAAGCCACAAGCTATCTGAACCCCAATTCTTATAACCGGTCTTGTTCAAAAATGATCCAGCCGCTCCGTCACCGCCTACATATAGTGCGTCGTTGTTGTTATTGTATTTGTAATCAGTCGTATATGCCGATGCCGTCACGCTGTTTTTTGCATATTGATAACGTTGCCACGATACATTGTTAGGCACTTCAATAAATGATTTAAGACTTCCCTTAGCGCTCGCCATTGTGTATATCGCATATCTACTACTTCCATCTTGATTGACAGAGGTCAATTTTGACGCATCGTATGATTCTGCATAAGAACCGCCATTGTTTAGAGTAACTGCGCGCATATAACTCGTTCCATACATACTGTCTGGATATTTGATCGTACCTGTTGCGTTAGAAGACGAGCTACTAGTATGCCATTTGGAATTTGTGCTACTTGATTCTATAGTGTTTGCCGCCCACAACGTAAGTATAGGAGCCCCGCTCGAATTCTGCGACAAATATGTAGCAATCCAATTTGCTCCGTTTATCTTGACGACTACGTCATTGCCGTCATTATAACTTCTAAAGTCTGCGCTGGTCTTTGTCATTGAATTCAAAGCGCTCATTTCACTGAGTTTGGTCACATCGCCATTGGTAATTTGGCTCATAAGCGTCCAAAATACTTCTCCGTCAAAAACGTTGCCTGTAGGATCATCTGCATAACCTGTTAACAACATTTCATCAAGATTTGTGGATTGCGTGTCAAAATATACAATAGCCTGCGCTTTTTGACCTATCCCCGATATTATTCCTATACAACTCATTAGCATTGCAAGCGCCAATATTGACGCTATAAATATCGTTATTCTCTTTGTCTCTTTTGTCTTATTCATAATTTCCTCATTCCAAAAAAGGTATACTTTTACTGACCCAAAGGTATTGCAAAATTTCTATGCTTGAAGTATAATGTATTTGAGAAAAAGTGCCCTTTCACGGGCAGTCAGTAAAAGTATACTTTTTTTGGAAAAGTTAAAAATCCCATTAAATAAGACTATTATAAGAATAAAAATACGGCTCTCCACTTATGGAAAACCGTATTGACAAATTGATAATTTTTAAATTTAATTAAATGATTTTGTAAGTTTGCCCACTTCGTTGAGCCCCTTATATCCGTGTTGGCGATGGTACTCGTAAATAATTATCGCTACGCTGTTGGCAAGATTGAGCGAACGCGCTTCTTTGCGCATCGGTATGCGTACGCAGTCGGCGTAATTTTCGTGCAACAACTCTTCGTCAAGTCCTTTGGTCTCTCTGCCGAAAAATACCCAGCAATCCTCATTATATTTGACGTCGGTGTGATTGTGGTCGGACTTGGTAGACGCAAAGAAAAACTGCGCCCCGCTATTTACTTTGGTATTCTTGACAGCCAAAGCTACGTTGTCGCAAGTATCCGCTTTATCGCCGAAGTTTACCGACAAAAAGGCTTGCATATTCTCATAGCGATTTACGTCGGAGATTTCCCAATAGTCAAGTCCGCTACGCTTGAGATACTTGTCTTCCCAACTAAATCCGCACGGCTCGATTATATGTAACTTTGCGCCCGTAACTGCGCAGGTGCGGACTATATTGCCTGTATTATTTGGTATCTCGGGGTTTACTAATACTACGTTTATCATTTTTTACCTTCCGTTAAAGTTTTCTTCATAATATCGTATTTTAAAATTTTGCCGTCATTAATTTCTATAGAGTCGCTGTGAGTATAAACATACCCTCTGCGAGTATAAAAATCTTTTGCCACAATCGACGTATCCAAGAGGCTTTCACGATAGTTTTTGGCAATTTCACTTTCTACAAAGTCCATAATTTTACTACCCAAGCCTTGACCTATATGCGATTGCTCCACAAAAACTCTCATCAAATGGTTGTCCTCGACGGTTGCAGTTGCCAAGATTTTATCATTATCCAACAGTACGAAAACGATTCCCTTTGATATATCCTCTTTAATTGCTTCTTGACTGTGCAAAGCAGAGAAAAAATCTACTTCTTCTTTCGTATATGCGTCTTTATACGCAGTACGTATAGTATTCTGTACCAAGAGAAAAATCTCTTGGGTATCTTTTATTTCCGCCTTTTTTATTTTCATTTTACTACCTTATAACAAAGTTTGCGCGAACAAATATTGGTCGTCATTACTTTATTTGTATTGATATAATATGTCATTTCGAGCGTATTCGAGAAATCTCAATCCGTTTATTTAATTTGCAAAGATTTCTCCACGCCGCTCCGCTTTGGTCGAAATGACGTATACAAGTTACTCAAAATATCTGTCTACAACTTGCCTAATATCGTCGATGGTCTTACAAACGTACGCGTCAAGTTTGATTTGTCGTTGTCCGCGCATACCTCGGCAATAATACGCCAATTGTTTTTTGAAATTGCACGCGACGAAGTTGGGATGATGAAACTCAAGCATCGTATTGAGATGCGTCAATATATCTTGCTTAAGCGAATAATTCTCGATAGCAATTCCCTTTATGTCGCTGAAAAGTTTGGGATTGCCTAGCGCGCCTCTCGCAATCATTGCGCCGTCGCAACCCGTGACTTCCATTGCCTCTTGATAGCTCGCCCTATCCACTATATCGCCGTTGACAAATATGGGAATATCGACTGCCTTTTTGACTTTGGCAATCTCCTGCCAATCAGCCTTGCCGGAATACATTTGCTCGCGCGTGCGACCGTGTACGGTTATTGCGCTTGCGCCTGCGTCCTGCATTGCCTTGCCGAAGTCTACCGCAACTATCTTATCCGCGCTTACGCCTATACGGTATTTTACCGTAACGGGTTTGCCTGTCACTCTTGCCGCCTTGACGACCTCTTGCGCCAAAGGTATATTCTCAAGTAGCGCGCTACCCTCTCCGTTCTTGACAATCTTGGGGACGGGACAGCCCATATTGATATCTATTACGTCAAATTTCTCAAGCGCCTTGTGCTCTACCGCCTTGGATATGTAATAGGGCTCGCTGCCGAAAATCTGCACGCACTTGACCTTCTCGCTGTCGGTGGTACGCAGTAGATCTTGCGTCCTTTCGCTTCCGTAAATCAAGCCCTTTGCGCTTACCATTTCGGTATACGTCATATCCGCTCCGCGCATTGCGCACACCTTTCGCGCGCCCACGTCGCTGTAACCTGCTATGGGGGCGAATACCACGCCTTTAAACTCAATTCTTTGCGGCAATTTTTGCTTCCTCCCAAAGTGCGTTGAGTTCGTCAAGGCTCTTGCCTTTCATATCTCCGTTACATTTATTTTCAACGTACTTAAATCTCTTTACAAATTTGTCTATGGCTCTTGACAACGCAATCTCCGGCTCGACGTTTTTCCATCTCAAAGCGTTGACTACCGCAATGAGTATATCTCCGCCCTCATCTTCGAGCTCGTCTGCCGTCTGCGCTTTGCAAAACTCGTCCGTCTCTTCTCTTATCTTATCTACTACCTGCTCAAAGTTGTCAAACTCAAATCCGACTTTGCCCACAGCCTTTTGCACTTTGTACGCTCTCATAAGCGCAGGCAAAGCGCCCGCTATCTTGTCAATCTTGTCGCTTGCCGAAGCATACTTCTTTTCTTTGGCTTTTGCGTTATCCCACGCTTTAAGCGCTTCTTCGGGAGTATTTGCAACCACGTCGCCGAATATGTGCGTATGTCTGTCGATAAGTTTGCGACATATACCGCTGAGGCAATCTTCCAAACTAAACTCTCCGCAATCCTCCGCTATCACGCAATGGAAGATGCTTTGCAAAAACAAATCTCCGCTCTCTTCGATAATGTTGTCTATATCGTCGTTGTTGATAGCTTCGACGAGTTCGTAGGCTTCTTCGACAGCGTTTTGACGTATGCTTTCGTGCGTCTGAACTTTGTCCCACTGACAGCCGTTTTCGCCCCTTAAAATGCGCATAATCTGATATAAATCGGCAAAGTTGAATCTTTGCTTGTCCACAAGATTTTTGGGCGGAACATACAGCGTAGTTGCGTAGTTATACTCCCCCTGTCTGTCAAGCTCGTATATCGCGATTTGCTTATCGCCGAAAAATGCAATCTCTTCGTCGCCCAATATATTTTGAAGTATGAGTTTTACTTCGCTTGCTATAAATGCGTTGTCTATATCCGTAACGCAAAGCGACAGTCTCGTGTCGTAATTAAATCCTTTCATACTTACGAGTTCGTACGCGCTTATCACTACGCTTGCCACGCCCGGCTTACCGCCTGCAATACCGAACGATGCGGACGGAAGTATCTTGACCTCGCGCTTTTGCGCAAGCAAAGCCACTGACCTGTCCTCATATCCGCTGCCGTTTACGCAATAGACTATATCGCCCTTTTGCGACAAAAGGAAGTTAGCTATCTCCTCGTCAAGTTCGTCAAAGTTTTGGGATTTTTCATAGATGAAATCAAGGGAAACGCAGTCTATACCCTTGTCTTTAAAATAATCGTATGTATCCGTCAAAGCCGTCTTGACAAAGACCTTTTCGGCCTTGTCAATTTTCTCTGCGCCCGCTAACGTCAGTTGCCCTTTAGCGCAACCTAATGCCACTACTGTTATCATATTTTCCTCCGAGCCTATACTTATGTTCACGCGGTAATCTCGCTATCGATTTTAGCGCTAAGTTCGTCTAGCCATTGCGAACGTAACTCTGCTACGCCCACAATGTCTATCCTGCTTATCGCATAAATCGCTGACGCAATCTTACTCGCGCTTACCTAAGCATAGTCTCTATTATTTTATTCCTTAGTTTTCCCTATACTTTCACTCAATTAATGAGATACTTTATAATATCCCGTCTTTGTCAAAAGACGAGTGAGTTTGCCGCCGAGGGGAAGCATTTGCATCTCTTTCTGCTCTACTGCTCTCATCACAAGTAACGATACGATATATACCGTTGCGCCTACTCCTACTGCGCATACGAGCGACCATATATTATTACGAATGAATAACGACGGCAACATTGCCATTGACATTATAGCACCCGACAGTGTGATTTTACTAATACTTTTGAAGAGTTTTGCATTTTTACCCACAAGTTTGTTGTAATAAACGCCGTTGAGCGCAAACGCTGTCAAGTAAAAGACTATCGACGATACTCCGCTGACCATAATACCCCATCGTGGCACGAATATGAGTTCTATGAGTATTTTAATCGCTCCGCTTACCGCAATATTGACGAGCACCGGACGAAGTCTGCCAAGCCCTTGCAAGATCGCGTTGACCGCCTCGAGCATAGACAGCAACAATACGTTGATTGCCGTCAGCGAAAGCAAATACGCAGTCAGATCTTTATGCGCCTGTCCAAGCGAAGGATACAACACTCCCACGACCTGTCTTGACATAATTGCTCCGCCCAAGAAAAACGGCATTGCAATCATAAAACACATTTTCAAAGTAGTCGCTGTTTTTTGTTTGACGGATACCACGTCGTAGCCCGCCATTGCGCTTGCCACCGCAGGCACGATTGCCACTGATATTGACATCGCAAGCACGATAGGCATATTTATAACAGACGCTACGGGACCCGTGAGTATGCCGTATTGACTTACCGCGTCTGACGCTCCGCCTTTGATAAGCAAATTGACGACCATAACGCTGTCGATAAATGCTATCAACGGAAATATAAATCCGCTTGCCGTGATGGGCAAAAAGGTGGGAAAAAACTTATATTCCGTAGAAAGCACAGGCAACGCTCTCTCGTCTTTTGCCGAGACCATAAACCATATAAATACCGTCAAAAGCGAAATAAATTCGCTTACGCTCACTGCGACCAATGCGCCCGCAACGGCTTGCATAAGTCCTCTTGGCATCATAAGGTATGCAAATAGCAAACCAAGAGCGAACTTGACGAATACTTCGACGATTTGGCTAACTCCCGACGGCGACGTATTACCGTGTCCCAAAAACCAGCCTTTGAATACGCCCGCCAAAGCTACGAAGATTATCGCAGGCGCAATGGCAACGTAGCAAATATATACGCTTGCCTGCGACTGCGCGCTTGCCATAACCTTTGAGAGCAACACTGTGACAATCGCTCCCAACGCGCCCGCAAAGACTGCGTATAAGACGGCTTTCTTTATTATTGCGCGCACCGCTCCGCCTCTGTCGCGCGACAGCTCTGCGGAAATTTGTCTCGACAGCGTAAGCGGTATCGCATTGCTCGTGATTGCAAGCAAGAGAGCAAATAGAGGGAATACGAGTTGATAATATCCTATTCCCTCTGCGCCCAACACGTATGTGAGGGCTATGCGGTATGCTCCGCCAAGCAACTTCGCCGCTATCGAACATACCGCCAGCAATATTGCGCCTTGCGCTATCGTACGCTTTTTCATATTAACCGATATTGTACGTCAAGTACCCTGCCATTGCGTCGCACAACGCCATGTCTACTGCGCCGAGCTTCTCTGCAGAAAGAATGATGCCGCCGTATAAATCGCCGCTGCTGATAAGCGGAACGATATACTGTTCTCCGTTTCTGACAACTTGCATATCGTCGACGAGACGCACGCTTCTGTCCTTGATAAGACGGCTCTTTCTGTCGTCAAGCACGCCGTAAAGTTCGTCGCTAATGTCTTCGCCTTGCAAGCCCTCTTTACCGCCTACGTGCGCCAAAATACTGCTTGTGTCGCATATTGCGACTTCTTTGCCGGTATTCTTATAAAGCACCTTGCTTATTGCGTCAAGCTGCTCGGGAGTAGCGCCGACTTCGTTGTATTTTTTGAATACCAATTCTCCGCTGTCGTTGGTAAAAATCTCGAGCAATTCGCCCTCTTTGAGTTTGAGTACTTTCCTCAATTCTTTGGGAATTACTACTCTTCCCAATTCGTCAATTCTTCTTACTATACCTGTCTCTTTCATATTGACCTCCGAGCATAGTATAAGCAATGCAAAAAAAATTATGTAATAAAAATGCGCTCCTCTGCCATCGCTGACATTTGGAGCGCATATATTGATATTATATTATCTATATTGTATTTTACTGCAGCGTACCGCTGTAAGTTCTTGCCTCGATACCGTATTCGCCAAGCGTACGCATAAAGTCTTCGATGCCTTGAGTATTGTTGAGTATCAATACTTCGACGTCGGGATTTCCGTCGGAAACCTTGCAGAAAGATTTTGAAGTCAACTCCCATGGTACGGCAGAAGTATAGCTAACCACAATCTTACTTCCGTAGAATATATAGTCGCCTACTTGCTTTATCGTCGTAGGAAGTTGGATATACTCAAAATCAACTCCTGCAAACGCGTAAGACTTAATGGTATTTATGCTTGTCAAGAAGTTGCCCGACGCGTCCAAAAATCTGAAGGTTCTGCCCATAGTATTCGTAGACGTAGCGTCGTAAGAACCATAGTATGCGTATACCGTCGAGCCGGTTGCGTCAGTGAGCAAACCTTGTTGATAGGTCGAAGTGGTATTGCCGTCTCTTCTATTGTCCTCAAGTCTTGTGATAACGAAGTTTTCGTTTTCCTCGTCGACTTTCAATACGTGTCTTGAATAAGTCGTGACGTTTACGCTCGTGCCTCTGCCGGTGTAGATTGCAAAAGCTCCTTCTCCGATGGTTTCAACACTCTTGCCGATGACGAAATCGTTGTTGTATAAGAATCTGTAACAGCCCATAAAGGTTTTTGCAGGTATCTCCTTGATTTCCGTAGGCAACGTAACGCTGGTCAACTGCGTACAGCCCTCGAATACTCCCTCGCCCATCGTCTCGATTTTTGCGTCTTCCGCCATGACGAACTTGCTCATAGAAGTACATTGAGCGAACGCGCTCTCGCCAATTGACTTTATCGTTTTTGGCAAAGCAAAGTAAGAGAAGTTGGTCTTTACGCTCTTGAAAGCGCTAGCGCCTATCGAAACGAGATTTGGGAAAGAAAGTTGATCGTTTTCTTTGGAAGTAAGCAAAGTATTATAAAAAGCCCAATCGCCTATGTTGGTAACTTCGCTGTCTTTATCCACTTCAATATCGCTGAATTTCGTGCAACCGTTGAAAGCATAATCGCCTATCTTCTCGAGGTCTTTTGCAAAATGCGCTTCTACTATAGCCGTGCAACCGTCGAATGCGTGCGCGCCTATCTCAAGCAATGACGTAGGCAAATACATTGCGTCGTTTTTGATTGCGCCGGTTCCTTCCGTGGAATAATTCTCTTTGTTGTATATGAAGTTCAAAGCCGTGCACTCTCTGAAAGCGTTTTCGCCTATCACGGTAACTCCGTCCGCCATTATTACGCTCTTGAGCGACTTGCAACCTCTAAAAGCTCCGTCGGGAATTTCTTTGAGATTACGCGGCAATACGACTTTCTCAAGCGAACTCATATCTCTGAAAGCTTCGCTTGATATTTTAAAAGAAGAATACGAGCAATTAAACTTGATTGATTTGACAGCGCTGTCCTTGAAAGCGTCTTTTGCTATTGCCACCACTTTGTTACCCTTGACTTTATCGGGTACGACCACGTCGGTATCGCTTCCTTCGTAGCCTATTATAGTTGCTCTCGAACCGTTGAGTTCGTATCTAAATCCGTCGGAATACTCTGACAACTGCCCCGTGTTGACCAAAAGTCCAATCACCGTGCCGAGCGACGCCAGCGCAATTACGAATACTGCGACCACAACGATTATTTGTCTTGTTTTGTTTGTCATATTTACCTCATAACTAATTACTCTGATTATAGCAGAGAAGAGTACGTAATGATTATTCCCACCTCTACGTTTTTATATTATAGCATACCAAAAAGCAAATTACAATTATTTAAATATATTATATATTATAAGAAAAGCCTAAAATATCGGGATTTGCCGTCGCTTTTGGCAGCGCCTGTCAATTTGAGAATAACTTGCGTATATATTTGAGAGCGACGTTGATACCGTCTACGCTTGCCGAAGTGATACCGCCTGCGTACCCTGCTCCCTCTCCGCACGGCATAAGTCCCTCGATAGAACTGTCGCCCGCCTCGTTGCGAAATATGCGTATAGGGCTTGACGAACGGCTCTCAACCCCTGTCAAAAGCGCGTCGCCGTCGGCAAATCCTTTGAGCTTTTTGTCAAAGACTTTTACCGCCTCGACTATGCTGTCCGTGACGTAACTCGGCAGGCAGGCTCTCAAATCTGCCGTCGTTACTCCAATTGGATACGTCGGCAAAACTTGACCGAAACTTCCGCTTTCCCTTCCCTTTGCCAAATCTTCGTATCTTTGGCAAGGAGCTTTATACGAATGCGATACCGCGTACGCAAGCCTTTCGTACTTGCGTTGGAATTCCACTCCCGCGAGCGGATTGCTACTTCCAAAATCGGACGGTTGAACGCCCACGAGCAACGCGCTGTTAGCGTTGACTCCGTCGCGCGCGTAATAACTCATTCCGTTGGTAACCACAGCGTTTTCTTCCGACGTAGCGGGCATTACGTAACCGCCCGGGCACATACAAAAGGTATAACACGATCTGCCGTTGTCAAGATGACAAGACAGCGAATAATTTGCAGGCGGAAGCCCCTTTTGCTCGCCGTACTGTCCCTTATCGATTGCGCTCTGCAAATGTTCTATACGCGCGCCGATAGAGAAGGGTTTTTGCTCTATTTCCACTTTAGAGACGAGCATCTCAAAAGTATCTCTTGCGCTATGCCCCACGGCAAGTATACAGCAATCGCAATCTATGCTCCAACGTCCTCTGTCTTTTGTGTCGACCTCAACTGCCGTAAGCTTTCCGCTCTTCGTCTTGACGTCGACAAACTGGCTGTCGAAATACACTTCTCCGCCCAACGAAAGTATCTCGTTACGCATATTCTTAATTACGTCTCTCAACTTGTCAGTACCCACGTGAGGTTTTGCGTCGTAAAGTATTTGAGGCGGCGCGCCAAACTTGACGAACTCCCCGAATACTACGCTGATAAGCGAAGAACCTGTACCGGTATTGAGTTTTCCGTCTGAAAAAGTACCTGCTCCGCCTTCTCCGAATTGCAAGTTGCTCTGCGTATCGAGTACGCAAGTATTTATAAAGTCGCCGACGCTCTTCGCTCTTTCGTCTACGCTCTTGCCTCTCTCTAAGATTATAGGACGAAGCCCCGCTTTTGCAAGCGTTAATCCGGCAAAAAGTCCCGCAGGTCCAAGCCCTACTATCACGGGTCTTTTTGAAGGCGCTGGTACGTCTTTGGGCAAAATACTCTCGATTTGCCGCGACGGCGGAGTATATAGCGTAGCTTTGGGATGTCGGGAAAGATATTTATTTTCATCTTGCAATGAAACTCCCGCGCTCAACACATATCTTATACGGGTCTTGTCTCTGCTGTCTATGGACTTTTTAATTATATCGTATCTTTTAATATCGCCTAAGTTTACGCCAAGCAACCTAGCGACGCCTTTTTTGACGTCGCTGTCGGAGTAATCTATGGGGAGTTTTATTTGGTCTACTCTTATCATTTAATATCTTTATTTGCCGCCATTGCGCTTGCCCAAGCCCAATGGAGATTGCAACCTCCGCAAAGTCCGTCGACGTCTACGCTCTCGCCTATACAGTAAAGCCCCCTATGCAATTTGGATTGCATAGAAGTCATATCCAACTCATCGAGACAAACGCCTCCGCACGCCACTTGCGCGTTGGCTTTTGCGCCCACTCCGCGTATATTTACCTCATACGCTTTACACGCTTTTGCTATGCCGTCGGCTTTTTCGCGCGACATAATCAAGGATCTATCCATACGAACTCTTGCCATTACGTTTTGCGCGATAGCCTTGTGCAGTATTCCCTCAAGCGGAGCGTACACGCTGCAATTGCCGTATATAAAGTCCGCCAGCCGTTCTTCCTGCATATCGGGTACAAAGTCAATAATAACTTTGCAACTCTCAACTTTACCTTTGTATCTTGCAAGAGCGGAAGAAAGACGAAAAGCAAGTATTCCCGACAGCGCGTCGTCTTTGAATAAGAACTCTCCGCGCTCGCCCATTGCCTCTTTGCCATTGATAAACATCGTCGCGTAAACTTTTGCGCGCACTCCGTTCGCCCCTTTAATATCTTCGCATAACAACGGAGCTATTGCGTATCTAAATTGATCTGCCCTATGTCCCAAAGCCCGTATGAGATGCAAACTGTCAAGTCCGCTCGTCGCGTTGCTTCCGCAGGCAAATACCGCTACGTCCGCCGTATATTCTCCATTTGAAGTAATTACCTTCCATTTATCTTTACAAGGTTGAATTTGCTCTACGAGAGTATCGCAAATTACCCTCGCGCCGTATTCTTCAAGTCGGCGAATAATCAAATTGAGTACGGTGTTTGCGCTCTCGCTGTATGGATAAACTCTGCCCTCCGCGTCAGCCTTTGTCAAAAGCCCCATATCCGCAAATTCGTCTATCACTCTTTGAGGAGTAAACTCTTGCAAAATATCTTTGACAAGCACGGTATTGTAATCCTCAACGGCAAGGTTAATATTTGTCAGATTACACTTGCCGTTGCCTGTGGCAAGCAACTTCTTTCCGACCCGCGGATTTTTTTCAAGTACGGTTACGCTTTTTCCGCGCTTAGCAAGCAGCAACGCGCACATAAGTCCGCTCGCACCTCCGCCTATTATCACGATACTCTCCGCCATAACAACCTCCGTAATATACTTGTTTTTATTATAGAATACCCAATCGACATTTTGCAACAAAATCAGGTAAAATCAAAGGGACGCAACAGATTTCTCCGTTCCGTCCCCAGATAATTGACTGCCTCTCTTTTAGCCCAAACTTGACGTTACTTTACTTTGACGGCTATGGTCACGCTATAGGTAATACCCGCGTTTACCACGTCGTAACTAACGTCGATAGAGTTAAGTTTCTTTGCATTGACGTCTACTGCTACGTTGACCTTGCCGTTGACAGCCTTGTCAACGCCCAAGAATACGAGAGTCTCTTTAATATCTGCATTAAAGGTTGCCACGCCGTCATTAATCTCAAATTGCTCGTTGACGAAATACAAATCGTCAAACTCAAATCCTATGCCGTCCGCGCCGAAAGCCATACTCGACACGTCCAGTCTCGGGTCGATTTCTTCTTTGCCGTTTTCGTATTTATACAATGACTTGCCGCCCGATTTAACTTCAATCGTCAAGTCGCGATTGCCCGCGGATTGAGAATCTGACTGATATGATGCGATTCTATACAAATCGGCTTTAGAAAACTTGCCGTCGTCAACCGGATTGCAACCTGCAAACACCGTCAAGCATACGAGCATTACGGCAACGACTGCAACGATTATTTTGCTTGCTCTCTTTGCATTGAAGCTGGCTTTCTTGTCGGAGCTAACGACTTGCTCGTCTTCTCTCTTCTTTTTTGCAAAGAACATAAATCCTGCTGCCAATACGCTTACTCCGCTCATTGAAAGCGCAATAGCCTTTGCCGAGCTGGAAGTCTTACCCGACTTTCCGACAGCCGTAGCGCCTGCCTTTTGAGCGCCTGCGATTACGGTATTTGCTCCGCGGAGAAGTTGCTCGTAAGAAGCTTGCAACTTAGCGTACTTAGCTTGGTCTATGAAAGCCAAATCGGCTTGAGATACGCTATCGATATACGCAAGGACTTTGCTCTCGTACTCGTCGATATTGGAGAAGTTGATCTTGTCAAATTTTTCAAGCGTGCTCTTTATTGACGATATATCTATACCTGTACGCAAATTGAAGACTAACTCTTCCGACTGCTTATAGTTGGCTGCCTCGGCAAATCTAACCTTGACAACGTACGGAGTATTTGCTTTAAGTCCTGCAAAGGTTGCTCTACTAACGTAACCGGCGCCGTCGAAGCTTACTTCCATACCGGATATTTTGCTTGAAAGCGAAATCTGGTTATAATTGACTAATATCTTGATATCGTCTGCAGAGACTTCGCGGTCAGCCTTCGTAATATAGAAGTCCATAATATACTCGCCTTGGAAGATATTAGAATCTACAGGCGTAACGTGCTTGAAGTATTGACCTGCATTTACCAACGGCTCGTCGATTGTATCTCCGTTTTCTATTCTACGAATATACTTTCTAACGTAGAGACCTTCTGCGTCGTTACGCGTATATACATATTTACCGTCAACCGTTTCTCTCGTATACTTGCCGTCGTTATCTCTGGCAAGAGCGTCCGCCTCTGCCTTAGTAAGACTCGAGATAGCCACGTATCTGAATACTCTAAACTTAAGCGCGTTGAAAATTGTCGTGTTGGAAGTAATAACGCGGAAGTCTTCGTATCTGTCCTGACCGTTGTAAACTTCTTCGGAGCTACGCAAATTAACGAACTGCTCTATATTTTCGAGGTCTGCGCCGATTACGTGCAAATCGCCCGGGTTAATGGTGACATTGTAGTTGCGGTATCTCGGAACGATTATTTGAATAGTGTCGCCGTGATAGCCTTCCGCTTCTTCCGTTATCCAATTGCCGTCTTCATCAAGGAAGTTGGGGTCTTGTTCCAGACCGTTGAATACTATTTTAACCACGCCTTGCTTTACGCCGAGGTCTCTATAGTACTCGTCGATATACATCTTAGCTTGGAGATACTCGCCGTCTTGAACGAACTTATGTTTTTCATTTTCCTCAGCGTCCTCATTGTCGAAAACGTAGTCGAACGGAGCAAGGTATCTTTCAATATCGTAAGCCATCGCCTCGTCTTGCGTGAAATAGTGGTAATCTTCCTCTTCATAATTTGGATGAATACCGCCGTTTTCAGACGCGGGTCTGAGGATAGGCGTCAACGAATCTTCTACGGAATAGATTCTGTATGCAGGCAAAACGTTGATAGTCACGTCGCGCTTGTTGATCTTCATGATGATTTCAAGACGCGTGTACTCTTCGCCGAATACGATCGTATAGTTTTCGTTGGAAGCGTCTGATATAAACGCTCTGTAAGTACCTGCGTACGACGGATTTTCCGTAGCCTCTGTAGACATAACTCCGTCGACAATCTCGAAATAGTTGTAGTTGAACTCTATCTTATCGTCGCCGAATACCTCTTCTGCAAATTGCGCAATTACGCTGGGTTTGTGGACGTTGCCGTCGTAATCGAATTCTTTGTCGCCCTCCTCAAGCTCTGCTCCAATTATCGTGAGCGTCTTGGGAACTATAGCAAACTCTGCTTCGTCAACTACGAGCTTATAGTTTTTCTCAGCGCCGTCTTCAGTCTTCTTCATCTCAGCGCCGACGAAATACGTATCTACTTTGCTGCCTACTTCCACGTCGCCAAAGTTAGCTTCAAGCTCAATGCCGTCTTTGTTGAAGAGTTCCAAGTCTTTATCATTCACGACTCTCAACTCGATACATTCAGGCAAATCGTCGCCGTAAATTACGCTGTTGGTATTGAGGAATACTTTTACCTTAACCTCTCTCTCTTTGATATTGTACAATTCATTATTCGTCACTTCATCGGTCGTGTTGTTGACAATGTTGATGATATAGTTGTTGATTGTATTGTACGTCTTTGAATTTTCATCTTTAGGATTATACGCGTATACTCTGCCAGTTCTATGATCGACGTCGTCAGGTATAGTGATAGCATACTTACCTACGGACGCATACACTTCCTCAGTACTAAGCACAGGCTTGAGCACGATATTGTCTTCGGCCGCGAATTCTTTTCCATCCTCCGTCTCCGCGTATTTCCAAGCTCTTACGCTCGGAGAATTTGCATTGCCTATCAACTCGGGCAATTTGTCGCCGTAACTTCTATTTACTTCTTTTATTTCGACGTCTACCTGTCTCTTCTTTATAACTACAGTAAACAACTCGTCATTCACAATTTCGTAGTTGTCTTTTGCATTCTCGTCTATCTGCCAACCGGAGGAAGTCATACCGACTGTAAAGTCAATGCCTACCTCAACCGTATAACTTCCGGCGTCTCTTGCTTCGTTGAGCTTAATATCCGTATCTTTTCCGTTTTCGTCTCTCAAGATAAACTTATAGGTAGCAAAACTCGAACTATACTCGTAAGCGAATATACCGTTTTCTCCCGTCTGTCTTTGGAAGGTAACGTCAAGTTTTTTATTCTCGGCATTATTTATCTTGCCGTTGATTACCTCGCCGTAGTCAACTTCTATGTAGTGATTTTCATAATCGAAATTAAAGCTGACCTGTCTCTTTTTAATAGTTACGTCAACCAAAATAGACGCGCCGTTGTAGTTGGTATACACAGAAGTGAGCAAATCGTATTTGATTTGATATTCTCCTGCGTCGAAAGGCTCTTGCTCCGTCTCTTCGAACACTCCGTTAATCTTCTTAAAATAAGTAGGTTTGCCAAACGTCAAGAGTTCGTGATATCCATTTCCGTCTTCCACGCCGGTAGCCGTAACTTCTGGATCAACTCTGTCCTGTACGAGGAAACCGTAAGGATATTCGAATTTCGTCTTGGTGCTGAGCGTAGCGTCCGTCGGTATAATTTCGACAACGTATTTAGTAACTTCCGGCATGATATAGTTGGTGGATTGGACGCCGCCGCGCATACTCATTCTCATCTCGAAAAAGCCTACGTTGCGCATATTCAACTCGCCTTCGCCGTAAGCGACGTATTCGAATTGGAGAATGTCGCTATCCTTGTCAAGCACGTTGTACAAAACTATTCTTGAAGTTGAATTATTTGCCTGCGCCAAATTTGGATATATTTCAATCTCATCTGCCAACATTATATTTTTAGCTTCGTAAGGTACTTTGATAAAGTAAGTATCTCCGTCCTGCTGAGCTGTAATCTTATTGATAAAGCCGATTTGACGAGCCTCAATCTCAAAGTCAATGCAGTAATCGACCTTTCCTGCGCCAGGAAGAGCGTAGCTACTGTTGGACAAACCTGTGACGACGACCTTATAAGAGCCTGCGTTTACGCAGCTGTCAATATATTTATACTCTCCCGTATAACTATCGAGCGCTCTGTATTCGTATATCAGCGTACAAGTATCGGTACCAATCAAAGTGCCATCCGGCAACGACAAATCGAATACTACGGGAAGGCCGTCATACAAAGTATTATATCTGCCGTATGAGACTATATTGCCTCCCGAAATTTCTTGATCGCCGACTTTTTCTATATCACTGGCGTGTCTCCATTCTATAGACACCGATTTCGGGAGTATTTGTTGAACTGCTCTCGGTTGCCAATCTATTTGCTTTTCGCCGTTTACGACAGGCTCGTAGCCTTCGTGCGTCTTTATAAACTCCTGATAGTCCGGGTCATCATATATATACGACACGTATCTATAAGATTCATTGATAAATTGGATATAGCTGTAATCTTTGCCCGGCTCGTTTTCAAGATACAAGAAAGATTGATAGGTATCGGGAGATAACATGTTATTGGTCAAACTTACCGGCATGTTGTTGCTAGAACTGATAGCTACCCAATATTTCTTATTAGATAAGTCCATTATATGTTTTGTGCACGCTTTATCAGAATACAACTTCAAAGTTGGAGCAGTCAGTCCTGCGCCATATCTTGCCGAAGGCATAACTATCTTATTAGTTTCGGGATCGACTGTACTATTATTAGGATAATCCTTTGTAAAGTATACTGCCCTTCCTTGAGTGTATTTAATAGTATAGTTTTGACTTTGATTTTGATTGTTACCTCTTGATATTTCGGTATGCGTCACATTGTACTGCTTTGCCTCGCTGATTGACCTAACCTTATCGTAATAATACTCAAGATCGGGATTATTGGGGTTGCTTGACCTCTCAATTGATTTTGACCAAAGAATGCAGTCGCTGTTTTTAAGGTCGTATACCGCCCACAATGGCGAAGAGTCGGCTGTACCCGAAAATGCCAAATATGCATTGACGTCGGAAGCTTTAGTATAATTATCCGAGTCGTCGGCTTGACCGAGTACGTCTTTAATAATTATGTTGGTAGAATAGCGTCTGCCATAGTTACTTCCTTCGGTTCCCTTCGTATTAGTATAATCATACGCTATGGAGAACTTATTACTACCCGTATAGAAATCGTCGTCCATAAATATGTCGGAAACCGATGGGTCTGTGCTACCGCCAGATCTGCCTGTAACGCCGACGACAAGCCCCTGATAACCTGTATTAGAAGCATAGTTTTGGTCGTTGTTAGGAGTATATTCCACACCGTACGTCAAGAACTTAGCGTATCCTCTCCATTTGTTGATTACTCCGTTGATAATTCCGCAAGTACCAATCTTTCCGGCGAGAGAATCCTCTTCGTCCGAGTTGTCTCCGCCAATAATAGCCGCGACTATTCCCGAAAGAGCGCGGGTTCTGCTTTTTTCATCTCCCGTACATCTTGCATCAAGATTACCGCTGCCTTCGGTAACAATATTGTATACTTTTGCGCTGTTTGCGCACCAGCCTACCACTCCGCCTACAAAACACCTCGATTTTGGGTCATGCCATGCCGCACCGCCACTCAGATTATGACCTGCTATGGATATTTGGAAATTACCGTTGAGCGTCAATTTGCTGTTGGCAACTACTGCGTTACTGTGAGTCATTGCGCCTGCAAATCCGCCGAATGCAATAGTGTGGTTGGTTCTGCTCTCTGCGCCGAGATTTTGCGTTCCGATATTACCGTTCCAAGTTGTTGCGCTGTGGAACGTCACGTTTTTGCTGACAGTCAAAGAGCAATTTTCTATAGTACCCAAAGACAATCCTACTATTAAACCCATACATACCGAATTGGGCGTAGCATATCCTGTCGTATTATTGATACCGCCGTTAAATACAAAGTTGCAATTCTTTATTGTTTGATTATCTCGAAGAAAACCAAGTAGTCCGCCTTGAACGTCAACGTAACTTGAATAATGTGTTTTACTATACTCCCCTGCAAAGAAGGTAGACATGAACATCGTCCACTTTTCGGTTGTGTCGTTGGGGAATAACGCCTTATTGCCGCCTTCGCCTTTAGCTATATGCGTTTCTGCCTGTGTCCACGAACCATCCTTCCGCGCAGCCACGTCAGTTGCCGTCAACGTAATGGTATGTCCGTTGCCGTCGAGCGTTCGCATATTTTCCGATGCAAGAGTACCGGTAAATTTACCGCCCCAGGAGAAATTGAAATCACTCATCAAATATCCGTTTCCATTGCCGCTTGTCAAAAAGGTTTGCAATTGTTGTTCGTTATAAATTGCAGTACCGTCTCTACTCTCTGGCGAAGGCGCTTTGCCGTTTGCCATAACGCCGTTGAGAGTTTGTTGCGTCTCGTTAATCTGTGTAGTCGAATCCGCGCTTGCAATCTCCGCGCTCTGTCCCGCGAAGGAGATCGCCAATACGAGAAGTAATATCAAAGTAATTCCCAAAACTGTCAAAGTTTTCTTTTTTATCTGCGTCATAATTCTTCCTCCAAATTAAACAATGCCTGCTTTCTTTCTTTTCTTTACCACTACTATTGCAGTGACTATCGCGCCAACCATCAATACGCCTACGGCTCCTATTGCAATACCGCCGTATATTGATATCTCTGCGCTGTTGATTTCGCCGACGTCTAAGTTCCAATATCTATCCAAATAGTAATTGCTATCAGTCAGTACAAGCACAACCGTATATCTTCCGTCCGGCAGTTTGCCGTCTTCATCCAATTCAACGACGTTGCCCTTTCTGTCGCGATATTGCAAAGCGCACTCGACAGTCGTTCCGTTTTCATCCACGTAATGACCTTTGTATTCGCTGAGGCTTAAACCGCTTGGAAGCTTTTTAGGCAAGGTATTGCCAATCTCTTTATACGGCAAGAGCGCCTGTCTGATAGTAATGTTGGTCTTGACTACCAAATCTTCATAGTTGGCAGAACTCAACGTAACTTCGCCGCTATAGTATGACGGACCTACGCCCTCTTCAATACGCACGTTGGTAGCAAAAGCGTTGCCGTCGGTGTTGCCGCTCTTGATAAGTACCGTTTCGCCCTTATATTGATACGAACCGTTGCTGTAAACGAGATCGGGACCGGTAAATGTTACGCCGTGTCTTTTACCGTCGTATACGACGTCTACGATAGAAGCGCTTATGTTCTCCATTTTAGCCTTTTTGATAACGACCTTAGTCTGCAACTCTTTGGTAGCGTAGCCTGATTTATCAACGGACATATACACGGTGTATTCTCTTGCGTCTTTGAAGGTAAATTGCTTAAGAGCCTCGTTTACCTCGGTGCCGTCGCAATAAATTATGTTGACGTTGTATTGTAAAGTAACTTTCAAGCCGGTGTAGTTAAGCAATCCGCCTACCGTAGGCAAGTGATTATTACCGTCATACACAACCTCTACAGGGTTAAAGGTAATACCTGTAAGCTCTGCTTCATTGATAACCATAACTACGTCGATAGAGCTTTCATTATAATCGTCGTTGCCGAGATACTTTATTTTATACTCGTATCTTCCCGTCTCGGAGTACCAGCCGCCGCCCTCGTTAGGTTTTGCAGCGACGTCTTTAAAGGTTCCGTCGGAGTCTTTGTATTGAACTTTTACGACGCCTTCCGCAGGAGAACTTGCCGACCAAAGCTGCTTATTGCTCGAAGACCTAACCTCTGCGACAGCTTTGACCAAATCAAAGGTAAATTTCTCTGACGTGAAGCTGTAATCCAACACAACTTTTTCCACGTTGACTTTCGTCTGCGCGCTTGTAATTACGAGATAGCCCTCAGCGTAATCGTTCTTGGGGAAGAAGTTGGGGTTATCTTTTGTTACAAACTCTACCTTGACGAAGTAATAACCTCTTTCCGTCGGATAACTCGTCATAGCGTCATCGCTTACTTTGCCGTACACTTTTCTATCCGCAGCGTTATACACAGCGCCGTCAAGATACTTGTAATACGTTACTTGTACGTCTTCCTCTTCATAAAGTTCTTTTGACTCTTCAGGGATAATCAAGTCGTATTCTACGTCTCCTTCCGTAAAGTCTTTTACTCTTAAGCCCGTCTCAATTTCCAACTGTCCTCTTGCTATATTAAACTTGAAGGACGATTGACCGTCGATTTCGTAATTGCCGTCGGGCAAAGAGAGATTGACAGTATACAATCCTACCGCGCCCAAAGCATTGACCGGCTTGTCATCAAGCGTGTATTCGACGTTAGCCTTTTGAGTTTCGCCGTTGACGTCAGTATACGTACCGGTAATAGCATGCGTTCTGCCTGCCTTAACGCCTGTAGGTATGTTGCCTATCTCGCCGCCGTCAAATCTCAAATCAACCGAAACTAATTTGCGTTCTATTTTGATATTCGTAGAATTGACGTTATACTCAATATTATTGTATCCGTTGGGGTTTATACCCTTTACCGCATACTCGCCGAAATTTGCCGTAGACGAAGCCTGCGTTTCGATTTGAACGGTCACGTATTGATCCGTCTGCTCGACGTATACTTCTATCTCGGTTGGCACTTCGTCTCCGTAATAATAAGTTATAGAACCGTTGAAAGCTTCTTGCTCGCTAAGTTCGATAGTGACTTGCAACTTATTGATCTTTGCGTCTATTTCAACGCTCTCCCTGTATGTATCCTCTGCGACCTCAACGTCTTCGTAGAAATTGATTGCCATCAAATCGGTAAAGTACACGATATAGTTGTAACCGTCAGTGCCTTCCAAAACTACTTGGAAAGACAACTTCGTATCTCCCACTTCCGTCGACGCATATTTCAACTGAACGGGAACTATACCTTTGTTGCCCACGTTTATTTTAGGTCTTGAGAACATTCCTGCCGGAGAATATATTACTCCCAACTTGTGGTCCTCTTCGTCAAAGAAGAAGGGGCTTGTATTAAGTTTTGACAAGTCGGTATAGAACTTGTATTCTTTCTTGCCGTCATACTCGTCGGTACCGTCGTATTGCTTGTCAAAGAACTTGGATTTTTCCTCTTCGTCTTGCAAAATTTCCTCAACGGTCTTTGTGACGCCGTTGTCGTCGACAAAAATATTGTTAAGATTGGTATCAATATAGATATTGGCAATTCTCAGCCAGATTACGTACGAACCAATTACGTAGTCTTTCTGTGGATCGCCCGCAATTACTTCGTCGTACAAACCGACTTCGTTGACCATCTTAAGCTTAAAATCGTCGCCTTTACCGGTAATTACGTCGCCCATATTCCAATCAATGGTAAAGGTCTTGACTGCTCCGCTATCCGCCGTCGACAAAGTATCGGAAGGTAGCCAAATATCATTGCCTTGCTCGTCTCTTTGATAGCTGTACCAAAGTTTCCAACCCGACGCGCCGAAATCCGCTCTATAGAATACCGATACGTTTTGAGTACTGTAATTAAATCTACCGGTATTACTGTACGACGTACCCGCAAACTTGAGTTTACCTTGAACTCTGTCAACGTTGAAATGCAAATCTACGGTAGTCGTATTACCGCTTGCGTCCACGTAATACAAACTCATAGGATTGCTGTCGCTTATCGTAACCACAACCGCTCTGTCTCCGTCGTTACTTAGGACGGTCTCGTCAATATACGCGCCGGTAGCCGCTATCGCAATACCCGACTTTTTATTATCGCTTACGGAGAACTTCGCCAAAATTTGATTTTTGGTCCACTGCTTTTGATCGTTTGCAAACTCGTCGTATTGCAACGCTTCCACTTCGTCTTCGGACAAAAGTCTTTCCTCGCCGTCTTCAATCATATAATACTCGATTTCGCTTACTTCGGGGGCTTCGTTGTCTATGCGCACTGTCACGCTTTCGCTGACTGCTACGACAACATACTCTCCAGTAAGAGCGTCTTGCTTATATGCGTAGAAGGTATATGACGTACCGTTTTTACCAGTACCTGCAGGCAAAGTGGTTTTATTTACTGTATATCTTGCTCCGTAGCCCTCTGCCGTAGCGATATTATTGATGAAATTCTTTGCCGAATCTGCGGGGAATACGCCGTTGCGTTGGAACTCAAATCTATCAAAGTCCGTTCTGCTGTTCATTATGAGTTCGAACGTAACGTATTCTTGCCAGCCGTCCGTAGTCGTAGTGCCATTACCAAACTTGAGTTCGCCTTGCAAAATGGTAAAGAGATAATCAGACGTCGGCTGCCAAGCAAGCATTCTCTGCTCTTCGCTGTAATAACCGTACGTGCGTTGGCCGAGTTTTGTTTCAACCTTCATTCTGTACGTACCAGGCATATATGCCTGACTAAGCGCAATTTTTTTATCGCTACGCGTGATATTCCACAAACTTTCATTTTTGAATACGTCAGAACTAAACGCAGGATAATTTGTCATCGTCACTGTAGGAAGTTGAAGCGGATCGGCAGCGCCATTGTACGGCTTAACTAGTTTACCGTTCTCTCCATTGGTATCGGTATATTCCAAAATACCCATTCTGCCGAATTCATAGTTGTATTTACCGCTTTTTTTAGAAGATATCATATATATCTCCGCATATATTGGGTCGTCAAGAATAAGAGATATGTGATTGGACGAATCATTGGCGCTTTCAAACTTACCTGACCAGATAAAGCCGCCGCTGTCGCCCGTATGCATCTTATATTGATAATATGACGCTCCGTTCAAATCATAAGCGTCCATCTCGCTCTCGCTGAAATCGTCGTGACCGTCGGCAACTATATGTACTCTTATATCGAAAGCCGGATTCTCCATATCAAATTTTGCCGTGATATATCCGCCGTCCGTCGTTGGATTGATTTCCACCCAATTCTTAAATTTCATAGCGGAATCCAATACGAATTTTCCGTCGCTTGCCTTAAAGTGTTCTATTTGACAAAAACCTGCATTTGGATTTACATTGGTTTCCGCCAACGTCTCTAAGCTATAGAGTAATGCAACGCTCAAAATGTTATCGTCAGTACCGACCGCGCCGAAAAGCGAACCGAACGTTTCTTTCGAATTATTGTCCATATTAGTAAATCTACTGCCTGTCCAAGACGAGATGATACCTTGTATCTGTCCGTATTGCAATTGCGGATCTTCATTGTCGCCGTAACAGTCCAAAATAGACATATTGCCGCCAATCTTAACGCAGCCTCCTACAACTCCTCCGGCATAAATCTTGAAATATGCCGCCTTAGGAGCTCTGTTGCCAAATGCCTTGACAGCTCCCGTACCCGTCAACGCGCAATAAGTGATTTTTCCCGTACCGGAGTCAAGATTGCCGACGAGTCCGCCTGCAACGGCAAAACTGGTACGGTCATCGGTAGAAAGTCCGCCCTGTCCTTGCGCTCCTGCAAAAACTCCAGTGCCGCTTGCGAGATCCACCCAACAGTTGTTTATAACGCTGTTGTTTTCTGCTCTGCCGGCAATAGCGCCTGCGTAACAGCCGTTTTCAAGATACCATCCGTGTTTAGTACCCTCTTTCTTTACTACGGTAAAAGCGCTGGTAACGTTGAGTTTTACGTTGTCAATTGAACCGCCGTATCCGTTGAGTCCCGTGATGATACCTGCGCAAAGCATTCCCTCTTGACTGGAGAGTATCTTATTTGTGGCATCCATACCCAAAGCGCCGATTACGTCTTTTCCCGTTTGACCTTTATCCGCCTCTATATTAGTGTGAGGAGAGTTATAATTTATAGTACAGTCCTTAATCGTGCCGTAGTTTTGAGCAACCAAAAAGCCTGTGTATTCATACCATACGTTTGTACCGTCATATTTTTCGCCTTGTCTTCCGTACGTTGCTCTTGTCTCATCGGTAACAGCGGTAATTTTATCGCTGTCATTTGTTCCGCCGGCATTTCCAGATCCGCCGTAGATATTTATCGTATAACCGTTGCCGTCCAAGACGCGTCCCGACTGAAAAATGGCGTTGGAACTGTTGACGTTTACCCTATCGTATCCTGATCTATCGGAGTTGTAAGAAAGATAAACGTCTTTAGTCAAAAAGCCTACTTTCCTATTCACGATGCCATTGAGGAAGTTATACAGCTCGGCTCCGGTTGATATTTGATATATATTGGAATCAGCCAAATTATCATATTTTTGTCTCATATCCGCCAATTGTAAATGAGCCGCAGTGGTACCGTTTTCGCCTTGATATTCTGCCTTATACAAAGTGCCTGCGGCGGCTTGCGCCTTAGGTTGGGAGTTGGATAAATGCATTACCCCAACCAAAGCCAGCGCAAGCGCCACTATTATGGCAACTGATATTAGGCTAATTCTTTTCAAAGTCTTTTCTTTCATCTGATTTTCCCCCATTAACCCATCTGATTGTCAAGTACGTGGATCTTCATCGTACAAGTCTGGGCAATATCTCCGCTACATACGGTTACTTCGACTTCCATTGCGCAGTCTGCAACTTCTTCAGCTGTGGTAATTACGTGATTGAGGTTCTTTCTCAAGTCGGTAATTACCATACTGCCTTCGGCGTCTTTGCTCCATCTGAGCGTAGCGGCATTCGTAGTATCGTACTTTATCTTCGTAAGATCAAGCGTAACGTCGTATTTGCCAGAAGTACCGTCGTCAAAGATGACGGTTCTGCTAAGCGTCAGCTTTTGGGTCGCCTTTGCAGTTTCGCTCAAGTTAGTTCCGCCGACCATGATATACTCTACGTCGCCCGAAATAGTAACCGCTTTCTTGGCTTTCACTTCAACTATGACTTTGTATTCCTTATTGAAGTTGGAGTTGCTAGCCTGCACGGTAGTTCTTACGGTGTAATAATCGGCAATACTGTAGTTGATTTCCGACAAGTTCCATACGATTGGCACGTTGAAGTATTCATAAACTTCCGCCGATTTAATCGTAATAGACTCGCCGTTGGTTGCAACGAAGTCTTTGATATATTCAATATCAGTCTCCGTCTGGGTCAAAGTCTTGCCGTCTTGCTCATACGTGATCACGTATTTCAAGAAAGTCTTATTGACTTTTGAGATATTTGCCGACGCAACTTTTCTACCCACGATTTGATATGTCGCAAGATCGATCGTACCTACGCTTTGATACAAATTGGTATTGTCTGCGTAGACGTCGTAAAGTCTGTTGCCTCTCTCGTCCATAGTATATATGTACGGGTCAATAGCCATTTCCGTCAATTCAGACTTGAGATTATTTCTGTCGATAATCTCCACGTTGATGTCAAACGAGTACTGGTCATTGAGCTTAAGCGTAGCCGTAAGGTTCTTTCTGCCCTTCATGGTTATCGCAAAGTTTCTCTTCCAGTGGCTGTCGTTGACTTTGAGTACGGATGTCTTTCCGCTCATATATTTTACAGTTACTTCGCTTGGGAACGGCTCCATTCCGTAATACAATACCTGAACAGGATCGATATAGAATGTTCCGCCCATAAGTTCGCTACCTGCGACCATGATGCCTGCAGGCACACGGTTCTCAACTTGAACGTTGACGAACTTCTCTTGCAAGAGAGTGCCGTTGATTTGGCTGTACTCTACTATTTCGCCCGTACGAGTGTACGTGTCAATGTCAAAGCCTATTACTACTTCAAACTGTCTGAATTGAGCAGGTCTATCCGGATTGATAATAAAGTCTTCAAGTCCCTTCCAAGCAATCGGCATATAGTATACCGCGCCGTTGGTAAACTGAACGTAAGCGTGGTCAGGGAAGTTCTTAACTCCTTCGCCGTTGATGATATATTGGAACGGATCTATGAAGAGCGCCGACTGCGTCAACTTCTCGTCAAAGTAGACTGCTTCGACCTCGTTTCTCAATACCGCTACCTGCGTCTTATTGAACGTCCAAGTAAACGAACTGTTTGGATAAGCTTCCTTGTCCAACGTAATTTCGACTTGATTTACTTGGTCGTTGTTGTTGTTCCAATCGAATAAGACGTTGTTCATCTTTCCCCAAGCGACGTGAACGTCCTCGTTGTACTCTTCTTTGATGGTCTTTTGATTGGTTGCGCTCTCCGCCTTATTAGGATCATACTTCGGATTTGCGTACTCGTCGAGATAGTTTGCTTCAACAACGCTCGGGAACGGATTTTCATCGCTCTCGCCTATCATATACATATAGTATTTATATGGATCGATATTGATAGTATTTACAGCGTCGTTTATCGTCAACGAATATACTTTCTTTGTCTTAACGACGAAGGTCAACTCAACCGTCTGCGGAGCTTTTCCGTCGAATGCGGCAATTTTAGACGTGATTGTAAACTGACCGCCGCTTACGTCCGTAGAATATCCGTTTACGAGTTTTCTGCCAAAGAGGTTTTGCTGAGCCTCTTGGGTATTCCAACCGCCAATTACGTCAAGTCCGACAGCCTTACCGTCAGGATACTTGAAGAAGAGCGTCTCCGGAGTATAATCCTCAATGCTTGAAGCATTGGCATTTTCGTCTCCGATATTGATATTGAAATCGTACAAGTTAATGTTGACTTCGGTACCCTCAGTGCCGTCGATTATTATTTTGTCTATGGTACTGTCGAGATAGTGTATCGTCAACGGCAACTTAGCGCCGTTCTTGAAAGCAACGGTAGCTTCGACGTCGTGCTCCTCATATTTCGTCGGTCTCCAACCTGATACCGACAGATATTGAGTATTGATCTTTTGAGTCTTGCCGTCGTTGGTAACGATAGTCAAGAAGTCAGGCAACGAATCGTCGTAAGCGTGCATCTCTATGTCTTCAATTGACTTGAGACCGCCGCCGTCGCTACGCGGGTCAATGGATATCTTCAACTCTTTATGTATTCCGCCCGAGAAGTCGGCAATTGCTTTTACTTTAAATTCTTTACCTCTATTCAACATTGCTTTAAGGTTTGCGGCAACCATATTTTGCTCGTCTTCGCCGTTCATAATCTTAAAGACAACGTTGGCTCTCATGATAGTAGTACCCTTTTGGTAAATAGCTACCTTCTTTTCGAAATTGGTTGCAATAAGTTCATTGACGCCTGCGTCGATTGACGAGTAGATATACGGTATGAAGGTAATATCTACCGGTATATCCGCCCAAGTCACGAGACCGTTGTTTTCGCCGTCAGCCGTAGATTCTCCAACGCTCTTTGAAGAGTTGTAGATAAATATCTCCGTGAAGTATCCGGGGTTGTCTTTAGCAGCGGAGTTGCCGCCTCTGGAGTCTCTGCCCTTGTCGTACGCTATACCCTTATTCGGGTCGTTATCTATATAGATATGTTCGCCTTTATCCTGTCCTTTGAAGTGGATATTGGATATAGTCGCGTCAACCACGTTGATTTCAAGCGTAGCCGTATTCCATACCGCAAACGGCAACAAACCTGATACTATCTGTCTTACTTGATAGAATATATCGCCTAACATCCAATCTAAAGCTCCCAGCGCGCCTGCCGCGGTGCCTTGACCGATACCTCTCAAGAAGCTTTGGAGCAAAGGCACGATGACTTCTCTTAAATCGCCCCAGAAAGTATTGCTCTTGCCTTTAGTGCCGTAAATTTCTCTTGTCCAAGTGACCATACCGAGATAGTCCTTGTCAAACATATCGGGTGCCATCTTTTGCAGATTGACTATTGATTCGTGGCCGGTATTTTTTGCAAATACGTGGCTCATAATATCGTCAATAAGTTTATTTATAAGATATACGTCGAAATTAATCGTAACATTGAAAGTTCCGTTGGCTCTAAGATTGAGCATTATACCTCTCTCGCCAAGCAGCTTGACTATGTCAAGTTCTGCAAATACCTTTGCAAGTCCCGTAGGCTCTTCGCCGGCAGCAGGCTCGGCAGCGTACGTGGAAGGTTCGCCGCCCAAAGAAACTTGCGCCGCGTCATTATTGCCCAAATTATCGAGCGCGCCGTCTATAGTCGAGAACAAATTGTCGATTACAGGCGCCAACATGCCTACGAGATCCAAATCTATATATTGCATGCCCACCGTATCGCCGATATCGATACCTGCAACCGATACGAGATTGGAACAAATCGCCAACGTCAATTGACCAGAAGTCTTTCTGTGGTCAAGTACGATATATACGAGCGGATCTGCGCTTGCATTTTTGGATTGATTGTCGTCGTACATTGCCTTGTTGATATGCGCGAGCGTAACTACGAAAGTGCCTTGCGGAGCAGTAGGAGTTCCCTTGACGTTTGTAAGTTTCTTACCTGCAGAAGCCGTGACTTTCTCGATGATGATTCTCGTATACATCTTGTAGTCGTCGGATACTGTGTCTTTGTTAGAACCTTCAAGGTCAACCGTGTCGCCCGTAAAGTTGGCAAGGTCGATGGTAAAGCCTATATCGAGATTGTTGAGCAACGTCGTCGTAAATTCTTTTCCGCTTGCCGCATTCCAGTCGGGCACGTCGTCAAAGTTGATAGGTATATTGACCGGTTTACCCAGCGACAAACTGAGCGTCAAATCCATAAAGACGTCTTCTACTTGGAAGCCCATCTTGAAACTGTCTCCAAATAGGTCGAATACGCCGTCCAATCCGAGGTTGAGTCCAAGATTGATGCCAATCAAATCGTTGAGCATACCGTTGATGATAGAAGACGTGAAGTCGATTACGATTGCCGTATTCTCCAAATGGATAGCTTGCGTCAAATACTTGACGAAATCTTTGATTTCCAAGCCTTCGCCAATCGTAGCGACGCCGCTGTCAGCTGCAACTTCCTCATTCAAAGCAAGTTTGTCTGTGCCTTCGGGAGATGCGCCTACCGTCGGCAAACCTGCATTCTTCAACAAATCGTTAATTATGTCGTTGAGGTCAAAATTGCCTATATTCTTTATGAGACCGTCTACCATCGTAAATACCTTGGTAACTATCGTCGAATTGACGATTTCGCCGCTGAACAAGCCAAGACCCGTAAGATCGATGATTATGCTGTTACGGTGTATATACAATCCCAAAATGTTCTTCAGACCGTACTTCAATTCAAGCGATATCTTGCTGTTGGAGAATCTTGTCAAATCAAGGTCCCAAGATATTGCAAGCTGAACTTGAGCGTTCCAATCGTCAAGGTCGAGGTACATCGGTAAATCGAGTTTCTTGCCCGCGTTTGCCAAAACGTTGTTAATCAAACGCGTGAGGTTCATCTCGTTGTCAAGAGTTTGAAGGTCAATATCAAGCACTACGGAAGCTCTTCCTACCGTGTCGAGAATTGCGTCTATCAAATCAGACTTAAAGTCGTTAAATTCTTGCGATTTCTCCTCGATAGGATACTTGTGTTCCCCGAGATCGCCCACGATTACCGGATTGTCTGAAGTACCTGCCGAGAATACGAGATGCATATTGCTGCCGTAGTTATACTTCTTAGTCGTATAATAAACTACGTCAGGATTAGGTTTTTTCTCGTCAGCAGGTTTATCTTTGATATTTCTGTATACCTTGCCTGCCTCTTTTGCAATAGGCTCGCCTTTTGCGTCAAAGTAGTATACTGCCTCTCCGTTCTCGTCGAGTTTAGGTATAAAATCTCCGATAAGTTTAAAGATAAAGCCGTCTTTTCTGCCAAGTTCAACTGTCAAATCCACTTCCATAAGGCTGAGCGCCTCTGCAAGAGTATTGCCCAAATCGGTATTGGCTGCGCTTAGTAATGCAAGTATAGACGCCAAAGATATAGACGGTATGAATTTATCGGTATTGAATGCAAATATTATTGCTTGAGCGGGATCGATTTCTCTCGCCTGAGCGTAAGTCGCAATACCCGAGGTATTCTGCGTCGCGCCGTCAGCGCTTTGAGTTGCTACCTGAGAATTAAGTCCAAGCAATTCTTTAAAGTCAAGCTCAAATTTCAAATCTCCGTCCTGTACGTTGATTTTGGTAAGCAAATCTCCTACTACGTTGTCAAGTAACGAGTATATCAAATCAGTGAAGTTGAGCGAGAAACTCAATTTCGGCAATACGATACCTGCAATATTGAAATTAGAGATATCTATATAAATATTATTATTATATCCGTATATACCCAACAATACTTTATTAGGCTCTATAATCTGATGGTTGCCTACTTTGATACCGCTTTCCGTCTTCATCTCCAAGACTATCATTGATTTTGCCGTATCTGTCTTATTGAGGGCAATTTGCAAGTTGAGCGAAGCGTCGAGAACAAAGTCGTTGTCAAACGTCCACAAAATCTGAGAATTCTCTACTTCTTGCACTCCAAAACCTGCAATAAACGGCGCAAGGTCATAAGTACCCTTATCAAAATTCATTGTAAATCCGCTGCTGAATCTAATACCGCCTAGTACATGGTCGATTACGCCGTTGAGCGACGTGAGATAATCCTCTCCGCTGCCCACTCTGCTGTCTATGTAATCCGCCAAATCGTCGTCTTTTAATCCGATAAAGAAATCGCCGATTGAAAGAGCAATCGCAAGCGCAGGATCGGTAACTATAATCGTGCCATTGCTATTCTCCGGATCGGGCACTTTAGACGTATTATTGAGCGTCGTGCTGACAGAAACGCTGTCAAGTCCAACTTCCGAAGTATTGATTGACAATACTATATCGCCGATTTCTTTTGGCAAAGATATCGTTTTCAAAGCGGGTATAAGACCGCCAAGCGTTTCGAAGAAATTGTCGTTGACGACCAACTTTATACTTGCTCCGTCTACGAAGATATTGGGTTCTTGGACGACTACTCCGTCTTTAATTTTTTCATTCAAGCCCAATAGCTTTGCTATTGCGTCTACAAAATTGCTGATACCTGCCGATAGCTTAAAGCTTCCGTCGTCTTCGGTAGCGAGGGCAACGACGCTTGCGCTAGTAGTAGAAAGTACTTTTTGCACTGCGGACATACTTGAGAGATTGAGCGAACCGTTATCGTTTACGGTAAGTTCGCTCTTGCGAAGTCCGGCAAAGTCAAGTCCGAATACTCCGTCGATAGCGTCGGTAATGAGATCTACGAGATAATCAACCAAGTCTGTAAGACTTGCGTCGAGTTTTATGTTGAGACCATTGAGATAATTGGGCAACATATTATCCGTGTTGAGGTAGAAACTGCCTTCCGTATAATAGATTCCCATTTGAGGCTTGCTCTCAACGGGTACGCCGTCTGTATTGATAAGGAATAGTTCGATAGCAATCTTATTATTGTCTACCGGTAATTTGTCGTAGTTGAGGTCGAGATCGATCTTGAAAGCAAGTCTTATTCCAGTGCCGCCCTGCACGAGTATCAGACCTTCGGGTATTCTGAAAGTCGTAGACGCGCCGAGGAAGCTGTTGATCAATTTACCTAAGTCTAATCCTTTTTGATGACCTTCTTCGTCTTTGACGGAATCAACTATCAAGTCGATTGAGAATTGCAAATTGGTAAAGCTGAATTCAGATATAGCTCTGTCCGCCAAGTCTCCGGGCAAGCCTATATCCAAATCTGCGGTGTTGCGTATTTGGAAGAACAAGTCGATGTCAAACGTCTTGTCTTTACCTCCTGCGCTTTCTCCGCTCAAACCTGCTCCTGCAAAACTACCGTCGCTTGCGAATTGAGCGTCTATATACATGGTGTCATCGGGAATTAAATTAGCAATATAAGAAATAATAGGCTCAATGTCAATAGGGAGTTGTACGAGCGAGCCAATCAAACCTGCAGCTTTGCCTAAAAGCCCCTTAAGCTTCATTTCCATCCTTATTGTTTGGGAATTATCGTCATTATTAGTCACTACAGGTTGTTCAAAAAGCAAACCGAATACCATGTCAAGGTAGCCTGTAATATCAATTGTACCCAAGAGGTCTCCGACTTTATCGCCTGCGCCCTGCACTAATTGGACGACGTAATTGAAATCAAAATCAGACAAATAGATGAGCGGAGTCGTGCCGTCTGCCAAATCTATGTAAATCTTGTCGTTGACTATATAAATAGCAAAAACCAACTGCTTTTGCGTATTTGCAACGGAACTCTTTTGCTGTTGATAAACGGCAAGGCAAAGTTCGTTGCGAATTTCGTTGTAGAAATTGCCCTTCAAGTTTATAGTCGTAATCTTATCTTTGATATCGGCTTTGACCTCGATATCAATATTGAGAGCCTGCTCGGGCACTTCAACGGATTCTATAATCTTGTTAAACACGCCCATAGGATCCAGTGTAACTACTACAGGCGGCTTTGGTTTTGTTCCAATAAGAGGATCATCGGGATTATTAGGATCTTCTATTGGGCCTGGGTTTCCACTTTCAATCGGTTTATTTCCGCTTTCCCCATTGTTACCGCCGCCATTAGGCTTACAGGCAACGAGCGTCGTGAGCAGAGCAATCGCCAAAACTGCTATCAACACGAATACGGTAATTAACTTGGTCTTTTTCATAATTCCCTCACTTATGATTGCTGATTTATTACACGTTTATTTTAGAATATAAACCTTAAACATACCTTAAACTTTTTTACCGCCTATATATACGCGTGCAATAATAGATAACGATTGGTCATATTTTTAACGCTATGCCCACTATATCTAGTGCACAGTGTCAAATAAAGCACTAAAAACCCATCAAAAAGCCTTTATAAATTTTACATAAATTTTACATTTGAATTATTAAAAGTTTCTTAAAATAGAATAAATATATCTCAATCCGACGCGGCAGATTTTGCGTCCGACCACATGTATCCCAAGTTTTTTATAGTCTTGAGATATCCTCCGCAACCGTAACTTTCCAGCAATTTTCGTAATTTCGACATATACACTTCAATGACCGTGATGACGGTCTCGCTGTCAAGTCCCCATATTTTATTGAAAAGTTGATCTTTGGAAACGATGATATTACGGCTGCGTATAAGACATTCCAAAATATCATATATTTTGCCCGACGTCTTAACGTATTCCCCGTTGATTTTGAGCATCTTGCTGTTGTAATCCAGCTCTATGCCGTCGTTGACGTACTTGCTGTAGAAGTTATCGTTATAACGACGGAGTATTGCTTCGGCTCTTGCCAAAAATTCCTCTCTGTGAAAAGGTTTTACAATATAGTCGTCTGCGCCTGCCCGCAGACCTTCAATCCTTTTTTCGACGGTACTGAGCGCAGAAACAATCAAAATTGGACAGTTGCTCTTTTTCCTCAAAGCCCTTATTATCTCTATTCCGCTCTTTTTAGGCAATATCAACTCCAAGACGACTAGGTCGTACGCCTTAGCCTCTGCCATATACAATCCGTCTATGCCGTCGTATGCGCTTTCGCAACTTCCCAACTTGCTAAGCGTTTCGACGATACTTTGATTGCTTTTATTGTTGTCGTCAATAACCAAAAACTTCATTTTTCACCTTGTTTAGACACAACTTGAAGAAAATATCGTATCTTTAATGTCAATTATATCACAAAAATGCGCAATAAATCAATAACTATTTTCGTCTAGCGCCCAAGCCAAGTGAAAAAGCTCGTTATTTCTTCAATTTCTTGAAAAATCCTTTTTGCGACGCGCAAAGTGGACACATTTGCGGAGCTTCCGCGCCTTGAGACGAATATCCGCACTTTATGCACTGCCATTTGACTGCCTTGCCGTCTTTATAGAGTTTACCCGTCTTAAGCTCTTCCATCACGCCTTTGAGTTCTTCTTCCGTCGCGCTGTCGACGCCGGCAACTTCTTCTATAACTCCCGCGATATACTCAAAGCCCTCTTGTCTTGCCGTCACGGCAAAGGCTTCTTTCAATCTTTCGGCGGAAGCGTGCAACTGACCCGCGCAATATATCAAATTAGCGAGCGTATCCACTTCGTCTCCCTCTTGCATAATTCTATACAGCGCTCTGCAGTGTTCGCTCTCTTGGCGGGCAATTTCGTCAAGTCTGTCCGCAACGGTAAAATATCCTTGCTCTCTTGCCCTGTCGGAAAAGACTCCCAACACAGCCATATTTTTCCCTCTGCTCTCTATCTCTTTGATGATATTTTCATACGTCTTGCTCTTGTCTATAGTCTTCATAAAAAAAACCTCCCTGTATCAATCTTGTCCATTTTCAGACCCGATTATACAGGGAAGTTTATAGTGAAAAACTCTCGGCGGTTGTAGTAAATTTTCGGAGGTAGTTTTACTTTTTATTATGGCAATTTATGTTGCCGAGAGCAAAATTTATTGTGCCGTTTTGTCCATAAACTCCAATTTTATTACGGAGATATTCTAAAACGCATACGTTAACACTTTTGACGCGCAATATAGCTCTGTATGCTGATATATTTTTAATCAATCTCGCGTCGACGCGCAGTCCGCTTTACTATTTTATCCATATTTATACAAAGCGTTTTGCCACTATAAAATAGCTCCATCTTTTTGCTGAAATCTCCTCGATTACGGCATGGTCGGACGCGGTGTGGAGTATGTAATTATCTCCTAAATATAGAGCTACGTGTCCCACTCTTTCCACTCCCGAATATCCTGCTCTGCCGTCGTTGGTAAAGAACATTACGTCGCCTCTTTGCAAGTCGGCGAGCTCAACTTTTTCGCCTTGCAAAACCTGCGTGCGGGTATTCAATTCCATAAGCGTTCCTGCGCCTTTATAGAATATATATTGCATCAGCGCAGAGCAGTCGTACTGTCCTTGAACGAAATTAGTATTGAGCGCGCCGTTGCCCCAATGATAGCGTTGACTGCCCCAGACGTAGGGATATCCCAACAATTCTTCGCCCACTGCAATTACGCTCTCCACTTTGTCGTTCCCCTGCTTCATATATACTATATTTGCATAGTTATTGCCTGCGTATATGTAGGCCGGCTTTTGCTTATATACCGTCTTGTACCAACCGTTTTGCTCGCCTTCAAACCTTACCATATCCCCCTTGTCCAAAGAGCCTAGCACCCGGCCGTTTACCGACGGCGCAGAACGCACGTTGAGGTTGTTTGTTTCGCTCTTTATCATAGCCGTATACGTCACGGGATTAGTCGACGGTATAACTTCGTTTGGCGGTACTGTTTCTCCGCTGGGCGCTTGATTTCCCGGAGGTTGCTGTCCTGACGGCGGTTTTACGTCGGGGCGGTATCCGCTCCAATCTACTCCCCAACCGTCAAACGCTCCTTCCTGTTGCCGTTGACTTTGACACGCGACTGCGCTTCCCGCCAAAATCGCGCCCATTACGAGCATTATCATCGTCAATTTAGATATTTTTTTAATCATGTCCTCCTCCCGCTCAAATTGAGCCAAAGTCTTACTGTAACTTCATTTTAACATTCAAACCTTGCGCGTTCAATACACAAAATTTGGCAATGGGAAAATAAATGTCGCGCACGTCGGCATTATCTCTTGCATAGCAAGAACTTTATAGTATATAATCATAAATGTATCGCAAAGCAAAAGAGGTAGCTACTATGGCAATTAAACAAGCAAAAAACTTAAGACTGTACGATTTGAAAGGGACTCTGTTAAACGATTTATTGGAGTATCCCGACAACAAACTTAAACCCTTTGACTTGATTGGCAAATTGATTGCTTTTGCTGAAAAGCACGCGGTACACGGCGACTGCTGGCAATATTATACGGCTTACTTCATAGCAAGCAACGTAAACGCGTTCTCTTTGGCGTGCGAGCGCAGAGAAAGCGTAGACGGCGCGCTCCTCGAGTTCGCCTACGACGACTGCCGTATACTTATGGAAGTTTTCAACACTTCTCCCACCTTCTTGCCTACGATGGAAAACAGCTTGAAGCTGATTAAGAACTTTAAAAGCACACTTACTCAATCGTCATTGCCCTACGCGCATCTCGTGGCGAACTTTGCTTGCAAACTGACGGCTTGCAACAACACGCAAGCGTTTTTGGATGCGGTCGTGGAGTTTTACCGTACGTACGGCGTAGGCGAATTGGGACTTAACAAAGCATTTAGAGTAGTTGACGACAACAAAAGCGCAAAACTCATCCCCATCACTTGTATGGATAACAAGCGCCTTGACGATCTTGTAGGATACGATTTGCAAAAGCAGAAAGTCTTACAAAATACCAAAGCCTTCCTCGACGGAAAGAAGGCAAACAACGTTCTTTTATACGGAGATATGGGTACGGGTAAATCGTCGACTATAAAAGCGCTTATCAACGAATTTTACGAGGACGGATTGAGAGTCATCGAACTTTATAAACACCAATTTATGCACATAAGCGACCTTATAAGCAAGATTGCCTGCCGCAACTACAAATATATACTCTATCTAGACGACCTCTCTTTTGACGATTTTGAGGTAGAATATAAATATTTTAAGGCAATAATAGACGGCGGACTGGAAGTTAAACCCGACAACGTGCTTATATACGCGACGTCCAACCGCAGACACTTGATAAAAGAACATTACAGCGACGGCAACGACATAGATCCAATGGACGAATTGCACAAGTCCGATACCAAGAACGAAAAACTTTCTCTAGTAGCCCGCTTTGGCTTGTCGATATACTATCCGTCGCCCGATCAACAGGAATTCTTGAATATCGTACACGAACTTGCAAAGAGATACGATATCCAAATTAATGAAGCTATTCTTGACCAAAAAGCTCTCACTTGGGCAATCCGCAACGGTATGAAGTCGGGACGTATGGCAGAACAATTCGTACACTCTTTATTACATTAATGAAATGTTATTAATTTATTTACATATAATAAAGGTAGTATATATTGATTAAATTGGAAAAATATGGTATAATCTTAATATAAGTCAATACTCCGCCCTTACTTTTCACGACAGTTGAAGGGCGAATCAAATACAAAAAAAGTTGAGAGGTGTAAAATGACCACGTTAATGCAACAAGAAATTTTCAGCGAGCCTTCTATGATGAAGCGCACTATAGCCGCCTGCAAGCCTGTCTTGCCGCAAATCTACAAAGCGTTTAAGGAAAGAGGCATTACCAATATCCTGACGCTTGCCAGAGGCACGTCCGACAATGCGGCTACTGTATTCTCCTTCGTATGTCCTATCGTCACGGGTATCCACGTCGGCTTGTACCGTCCGTCGCTCACGACGATATATAATAAAGATATAGATATGAAGAATACGTGTATGGTAGTCATTTCTCAAAGCGGTATGTCTAAAGATACCATTGCCGTAACGGAAAACGCTATTAAAAACGGCGCAATGACCATTGCCGTAACCAACAACGCAGACAGTCCTGTTGCTAAGATGGCTGACTTCCATCTATTCTTGGACGTAGAAGAAGAGAAGAGCGTCGCTGCGACGAAGACCTATATCGGCGAACTTTTTGCCTTGTATATGCTTACAAGCGCGCTAAAAGGCAATTTTGAAATTGACTTCTACAACAAACTCGCCGACAGAATCCAAGAGATTATCGACCTCAACCCGACTATCAAAGAGGTAGCTAAAAAATTGCAAAATATCGACAACGCTATAGTACTCTCCCGCGGCACTATGTTAGGCACGAGTGACGAATGCGCTTTGAAATTGACAGAATGCTGTTATATATTCGGTCGCTCTTTCGCTACTTCCAATTTTATGCACGGTCCGCTTTCCCTTCTCGCCGAAAACGCCAACGTTATTTTGCTTGCCCCCAGAGGCAACTGCGTAGCGGAATTTACGGCTATGGCTCAAAGGATTAAAGCTTCCGGAGCTAATCTTACCGTGTTTAGCAATATCCCTGAAGTTTTGGAATGCGGAACAAATTCAGTGGCAATGCCCGACGCCGATATATTTGAAGCTCCTGTGCTCTACGGAGTCGCTGCAAGCCTCTTGGCGCTCAATATAGGACTTGCTAAGGGTCTTAACGTAGACACCCCGAGAAACCTCAACAAAGTAACTATAACGCTTTAAAATCAATATAAAATAGATTTAAATAATTATATAAAAAAGGCTGTCGCTTTTATTTGCGACAGCCTTAATTTACTTTAATTACTGACAATATTATTTTTTATCTTCGTCTTCGTAGTTTGCTTCAGCGAATTTCTGCGCGTCGTCTGACGTCATAAACTTTGGAATTTGATAATACTTTACTCCTTCCTCGTTTGCATCGTCCTTAACGTACTTGATAGTTATCTTACCGTCTTTGTCTTTTGTAAGAGTAGCTTTGCGAGTACCGCTGACCGCTTCGCCCTTTGCAGGTACAAAGTTGTTAGGCTCGCCTACGAACGCCGTAAGGTCAACTCTGAACATATAGTTGTAGGTATTGTCAATATAGTACAAATAGTTGCCTATTACCGAACGCGTAAGCCACGAGGTATTGATTGAATCCTTGCTCAACTCTTGAGTGATAGCGTCTTTGTTGGTATAGTCAATCTTATAAAGCGTATTGCTCAAGATATAGTACATATCGTTGCCGTCTACCTTTACGATATCTGCGCCCGTTGAATTAAGCGTTGCGCCCTTTTGAGTATTGTTCTCAATGGCGGTCTCGGATATCGGCTTGTAGATTTCAAGTTGGGCAGCCGCCGTATAAAGTATACCCTTATCTCCGCCGAGGTTGATTATCGACGAACCTGTGAGCGCGGTAGTAGCGTATCTTACTTCCTTCGTCGTATCAAAAGTATACGTCTCGTCGAACTTATATGCGTAAGTAGACGTCTTCTTTGCGCTGTCGCCGCTATTGTTTACCTTGCTGTAGAAAAGCGTATTTTCTTTTGCGTCAAAAGCGAGCAAAGCAAACGTAAACTGTTTAGTCAAGTCGTCGGCGCTCAAATCGTTTTCTTTATCGTAAGTCGTATCTTGCGTGATCTTCTTTACTTGATTGTTGACGAAAGCGTACATATTATTGTTGACGCGCTTCTTCGCGTCGGTAGCTTTCAAATAGAATACTACGTTGGATTTTGCAGTAAACAAAACCGCCGTTACGTCTTCTGCAATATTCTCCGCTTTCTTGTTTACCTTAGAATTGTCGTAAGATACTTTCTTCAAAGTGTTGTCTACGTAATATATAAAAGCCTTGTCCGTAAACGTGTATTGCGTAGAATTGGACTCAAGCGTAGCTATCTCTTGCGTTTTAGTTCCGTCAATCTTGGTACGGAAAGCAACCAATTGCGACGAAAGTACGTTGGACTTGTTGTCCGTCTTAGTGTTGGGCGAAAGGTAATATATCCACTCTCCGTAGATATAAAAACCTCCGTTGGAAGCAGACGTATAGAACATCTTGGGGACTACGACAGCCGTATCAGTCAAATTGCCGTTGTCGTCAATTTTGCTCTTCATAATACTTCCCTTGACGGAAGCCTTACCGAATTTGTTGTCGTCGGGCTTGGTAATATTAGACGTAGCGTCCATACCGTTGACGTAATAGAGATAACCGCCTTGCTGTACTACCAGTCCGCCGTTGTTGACTACCGGACTGTCCTTGTATTCCATAGTGCCTACCGGACCGAAAGACGGATTACACCCCGTAAAAATCAAGGCGCCCATACATACCGTAAGGCAAAGTATCAAAATAATGGATATTTTTTTCATTCCTAAACTCCTATTTTGCGAGTTAATCATATAATAGCAAGTATAATTATAATATAATATTAACTATATTGCAATTAGATTTTCAATAATTTTTCATTTTGTTTGGACAAATAATAGGCTTTTGCCGACCTAAATATACGCTTTTAGCAAAAATAAGTCAAAATCTTTTATAAGTTTGAAGCAATTGGCTGCAATTACGACTAGTTTTCCGCTTTTGCCGTCTGCGCGAATAAAGCGTTGTAAGAATTTAATTCCTGCAACTTTTCGTATCTATATTGCTGATTTTGAGGTTTTTGAATGCTCAACGCCAAAAAGATAAGCAAATACGGATACGTATACGTAAAAGAATTGCCGAATATCGCAGAAATCAGATACGCAAACGTTACCGCAAGCAACGTAAGGTCGTTTACCGCGAGTATTTTTCTCGCTCTGACGGCTCTGACAAACCACCATACAACCGTGCCAAGATACATGATTACCCCGGGTATTCCTATATTGCTCGCCATTGTAATATATTCGTTGTGCGATACGTCGAGCGACGTGTCGTAGATATTATTGCCATGATACAAGTCAAGCCCTTTGCCAAACCAAGGCACTTGCTTTATTACGGCAATAGTGCGCTTCCAAAGCCCGAATCTGCCCGTACCCGCAGAATTGTTGTTGCCGCCGCCAGTTCCGCCTTCGCCCGGCGCGATAACTCTTTTAATATCTTTAAAAAGTTGGATATACGACGCCCACATATTCGTTCTGCCCGATACCTCTACGATTAAATTGATTACGCCCGACAAAACGCAAGCTATCAACAGTCTCTTCCAATCGAGTTTTTTGGTAATAAATCCGCTGGAAATAATGAATACTATTCCGCCGATATACGCTATATTCGCGCCCAAAGTATCGCACGCCAAAAGATTGAATACGTTAAACGGCAAAAGTATCGCAGACAAAAATATCTGCCATTTTCTCTTTGCGTAAACCAATGCGCCAAAAGTCGCCGTCGTCGACATTGCCAAGAAATATCCGTAGTGATTAGAGTTGTTGAAAACTCCCGACTTAAGCGAAGTCGGTATCTTGTAATTGGTTATTTCTATCCCGACGAATACTATACAGATTATACCCGCCATTATGATAAAACTCCAAAGCATAGCTTCTTTTGCCCACTTGATTTCGTCGCGAATAGCGTACGCGGAGAGAAATACCACTGCGTACTGCAAGACGGTAAAATATCCCTCGTTGATATATCCAGCGCCATACATAGATTTTTCAAAATAAGGAGACTTAAATGTGGATATTAAAGCCCATATAAGCATAAAGGCAAACGGCAAAAGTATAAGATTATCCTGCGTAAACTTACCGATGTTTATCTTTCTTTGCCCTGCCTTAATACATATTTTGACGATATAATACGTCAACAAAAATACCGTCAAAAGCATTGAGCAAAATTTAAAATACAGTTGGGAATAGTTCATGAAGTGCGAACCGTTGGAAACGGTGTTGGTAACCTTACCGACGAGCGTCAAACAAAAAAAGGCCTGCAAAAGCACCATCATTACGCCTGCAAAAAGCACGTATGCTACCCGTCTTTGCAATACGTCGAATTTTTGACCTCTTTTATTTATTGCGCCTATTTCCATTCCGCTCATAACTTTATTTTAAACTAATGACAAAACTTTTGTCAATAACAAAACCCGACCTTGAAGTCGGATTTTGCCAAATTTTGTATATTTAATTCTTTTATTTTAATTTGATTATTATTCTTCCGTTTTTTCAATAGACTCTGCCAACTCTTCAGCGGACAAATCTTGCGATTCTACGCTTTGCTCGTCCTCGACAGCTTGAGCGTTTTCACTCAAGACTTCTTCCGATTGTTCTTCGTCGACTACCTTCTTTTTGAGAACCATCTGCCCTTTCTTGCTAGTTACGAGCATTGCTACGATAACTGCAATTATCAATACCATCAGTTCGACGATCAAACCTACTTTAACGGTAATGGGAGAATTGGTCGATTGCGTAGGCACAGCCGTCATTCTTACGAGAGAACTTACGTTGTAACCGCTGTTGTACTCTTCAATCATAGCCTTATAGCTTTCTATTATCGAATTGTATTCGTTGATTACCTCGAGTTCAAGTTCGTCTGCTCTGTCGGTAAGAGTCTTCTTTTGGGCTTCGCTCTTGCTTGCAAAGTCGTTAGTATTGAAATACGTTTGACGAGTCTCCCAAGCATTTTTGTCAGTCTGCGCAACGGTCTTGTTGCTTATAGCGACGCTTATCGCCTCAGTCACAGCATTTGGATTTGGAGGATTAACTATTATCGTACCGGTGCTCGGCAAAGTCGTGTCAGTGTTTTGCATAAGCAACGCAAGCACTTCGTTGAGCGACTTTATTTCTTCATCGTATATGGCAATATTGTCGTTGGCTTCTTTCAACTTCAACTCTACGTATTGCGTCTCTCCGTTTGCGTCGATACCGTTGAAAAGCACGTAGTTGAGATAGTTTTCAAGTTTTTGCGACGCCATCTGTATGCGGGTATTCAACGAAGCGAACGACATATCCTGACTTGTCGATACGAATGCGGGAGCTTTCTCCGCCCAAGTCTTGCTCTCTTCGGAGAATACGCTCAAATAACCGCGCAAGGTATCGTACTTTTGGAATGCATTGTAACTTCCCAACACCGTCAAACTTCCAAGCGACGTGCTGAAAGAATACTTTTTCTTAAAATTCTCTATATGGTTGGTCGTAATTGCGCTCAAGATATTGTTGTAATCGTTTCTTGACTTCAAATGCTTGTCAATATCGCCGTCTTGCGACAAGACAATCTTATAAGTATAATTTGCGCTCAATACTGCGCCTGCATCGTTTGTGACCTCGTCGTCTACCGTTGACACTACGTTGAGATTTCTTATTATCAAATTAATTAGCGCGTCTTTCTCCGCGTCGGAGTATTGCAACTTTTCCAAAGCCGACGAAACGTTGCTTGCAGACTTAATGTCCGACGCCACGTCTTTCTGACCGCCCCATGGATCTTCGCCGTTCTCTACTCCCGCATAATAATAAGTAATTCTCGTCTCATATTGACTTTCGCTTACAAATATATCGCATATTCCCAAGATTCCGCCGCAAACAATAAGAGCAATGAGAGCGTAAACTATCATTCTCACTCCGCTCTTTTTAATTTGTTGCCAAATCTTTTTAAAAGTCAACTCGTCGTTGATATTCTCTTCCATAGTCCCTCCGTATGTCGCAAAACCGATAAAATACAAGAATAGTATAACACTGTCAAACCCAATTATGCAATCATAAATTGAGTAATGTTTTTATATTTAATAAAAATTTATGCAAAATTTTACATTATTTTCAATAAATATACACGACTGCGCCCCAAAATTCACTCAACCGCGCAAATAGCCGGCCAAAAAACTCTCTTCGCCAAAGCCCTCTGCCCGCTTATATTTTTATTTTGCCCATTTTAAGCTATAAATTGCTTGCAAAAAAATCTTTTTTATGCTATTATCTCAATTGTTACGCAGGTTGACGTCAAAACTCTCCCTACCGCAACAAAAACTTAATACCTTTTTATAGAGAGTTGGCTGAGTGGTCGAAGGCGCACGATTGGAAATCGTGTGAACGGCAAACCGTTCCGAGGGTTCAAATCCCTCACTCTCTGCCATTAGGGAACTGTACGAACACTCGGCTAGAGTGTTCGTACTTATTCTTTGGATGGGACTATTTTGGAGTGTGGCTGCCTCTTATAAGGTAGAAAAAATTATTAACGCTTCATATTAGCATTTAGGTAATCCGCAACAGCTTTTGCTATATACCAAAACATTACGGGAGGAATCGCATTGCCAATTTGCCTATATGCATCACCCTCGGTTCCCTCGAATATGAAAGATTCTGGAAAAGATTGTATTCGCGCTGCCTCGCGAGGTGTAAACCTTCTATACAACTCTTTTGCTGGATCAACTAGTAGAACAGGATCTCGTGAGTTAATGCTTGTTTTTGCAAGATGACTCGTTATCGTTAGACAAGGAGTATCCAAAGATTGCGCCAAACCACGTTTCATATTGTTTTTAGCATTTTTCATGCCTAGCACCGCTTTTTCGGAAAAATAGTACTTTGCTTCTGATATTGCAAGTGTAGGAATAGCAACAGATAGAGGCACCCAATTTTTTGCGTTTGGCTTTTGTGGAAACTGAAATGCTTGAGTCATATCTTTTCGGACACAAATCATAATCATTCTTTCCCTCTTTTGAGGAACTCCATAGTCAGCAGCATTGACTAATTGACAATATGTAAAATAACCAGCATCATCAAAAGCATTTCGAATTGTTTGTAATATTTGACCATTGTGCAAAGTCATCAAGCCTTTAACATTTTCGGCTATACATATTTCAGGCTGTTTATCTTTTGCTATGCGGACCATCTGTTTGTATAGATTTGCTCTATCATCAAAAGGGTCTTTTGTTGGATTGACGGTGCTAAATGATTGACACGGAAAACCACCAACCAAAACATTATGTGCAGGAATTTCATTTGAAGGTGTCTCACAAATATCTTTGCAAACAACTTGTTTAGTACGAAAGTTTGCCCTTAATGTATTGATTGCTTTTTCATTTATATCAGTCGCATAAATTATATCAAACGGCAACTTATTATAAGTTTTATTATTGTAATTAAATCCTCCAATAATACCACAATCGGCGCCGCCGCAACCACAAAACAATGAAACTACTTTATACATAATTACTCCAAAACCGTATCAACTGCATTATTTGTAAAATCAACTCTATAAATAGTAGGGACTATTTGTATTATGCCTTTCTTTTCTTTTTCATAAATATTTTTTAATGTAAAGACGACAACACCATCTCTAACAAAATATACTCTATAAATAGAATAAAATTCTTTATGCTGTTGAGCAGCCACCCATTCATTTCGGGTAATATTTATTGTATCCATCCAAGTATCATCTGTAATATTAGGAGCAGTAACTCGTTTAGTAGATTTTACCTCAATATATTTTACAAATTCCGCATTTTCGCCGTTCTCTGCAATAACTGACTGAATATCATACCCCAAACCTTTCGTTCGCCCCAATGGCAACACTTTGTTAACCAATCTCGGATTGAAATTCTCAACCCTTTTTCTCTCATACTCATATACAAATTGTTCGCCCTCATCACCAAGTTCAACTTTTGAGTCACTATTTGAATGAGCTTTCACGGTCTGTTTTTCTTCCTCTATAATTAAAGCCTCAACCTTTGTATCAAAAATAGATGCTTCGTCGCTTATTTTAGAATAGTAAAAATCCCAAGATTGATATAATTGCTCTCTCCCCTCTATACTTGTAGTATCAAATGCATACATATCAAATGCAGGTTTTGCAAGACAACATTGAGCAAACACATTTATGCAAGCCGATTCTTTTTTGTTTAGGACAACTTTTTTATCATCATTTATGTAGATTAAATTTGATAATTCTAAATAGTTTATTTGCTCTCGAATATGTTGCATCGTATACGATGTTGCTTTATCTGCGACAACAATTTTGCGTTTAATTCCACATTCCTTATCGATTTTTATTTGTTCTAAAACCTCTTGCGGAGTTGATTTACCTTGCAACACATCCAACGAGTTCAAGATATAATAGCCAATATCGTTAATACTTAATTTCATATTTATTTCTTCAGCAATCATCAAACATTTAATAATAAAAGGATATGGGCGCAAAGAAATTTTTAAATCAAGATGAGGTTGTAAAGTTTGAATTTTATTCATCCCATTTGGAAATTGCATTTTATAACATACGTCTTTAAAAAAAGCTGGTTGATCATTATCACTCAAAAATTTCTTTGTCCTTTCCGAGGCATAAAATACTCCGTCAGCCGATAGATAATACATACCGAACAATTTGCCAGCAATTTCCGTTCTATGATTATCCAAAGTCTTTTTTAATACTACTGAATTTGATTTTTTACCATGCAAGACCTTCACAAATTCTTGATTAAACCGATTTTCAAATTCTTCTTTTACACAAGGACAAATCTCATCTATAACCATTGCGTATGCCGGCAATAAATTATCCAATTCTCGCTGGGATTTTCCTCTAATAATTATACACCTGTATTGATTTGAATGATTATACATAATTACTCCTTAAATAATCTAAAATTTGTCGAGCAATTGCTTCTGCCAAAAGTGGCGGAACAGCATTCCCAACTTGTTTTAGCTGGCTCGTTTTAATTCCAAAAAATCTAAATTTATCTGGAAAAGATTGAATACGCGCCGATTCTCTTGCTGTAGGGACTCTATTCTCTTTATAGTGGAAATGATGATTATGCCCCGTATCAATTGTAAAACAAGGCTTTGTACTATCCATTCGTGTCCACGCTATATGCACCTTACGTGTGTGCCAAAGATCTCGTGGCAAATCTAAATAATTGCCGCCATCAGGTACCATACTTATTATTTCTTTCGTTTTAGTATTATGTATCGTAGCCACATGATTCCACAATGTATCGCAGCCTTTTCGCATTTGATATTGATAATCAGTCATAGGCGGTAATTTGTATTGAGTTTCATCAGGCAAAGCCACTTCATCTGATATAAAATCCAAATCCGAGATAGCGTCTCTACAAGTTACTTTTTCACCTTGCGTTGTTACAATAGGAAAATCAAAAAATCTTTCGCTAAACAATTGCCGATTTAACCCAACAAAAAACACTCTACGCCTATGCTGAGGTACACCATAATCATCAGCTGATAAGATTTTCCACGACACATTATATCCAATGTTCGAAAAATCTTCTAACACAGAATCTTTTATTTTACCACCTGCCATACTAATCAACCCTGGCACGTTCTCCATTACAAATACTTTGGGCTGAATTTCTGCAACCATTTGAACAAATGACTTATAAAGAATATTGCGAGGGTCATCAATCATCCTTTTGCCAGAAATTGAAAAACCTTGACAAGGTGGACCACCGATTATAACATCAACATAAGATTTTTTAGTATTTGCAACTTCAAGCAAATCTTGAGCAGACAATTTTGTGATATCTTCATTTATAATTGCACTTGTAGGGAAATTATATTTATATGTATTTGTCGCATCCCCCCACATATCTACGCCCAAAATTGGGGTATATCCTGCTTGTACAAACCCTTGAGTAAATCCGCCACATCCACAAAATAAATCTATAAATTTTAAATTATTCATCCTTTTAGTCCTTTTCAATTGATTCTATATTTTGTGGCTTTGTCCAATATTCTCTAACTTATCCGAACACCTATCTCACTACAAATTGCACAAGAAATTGTGTATTACATAGTGAGATATTTCAATATTCAGCAGCTAGGTTTACTTTGAAATATTTGGATAAACAATATGATTATAGCATATTCGCTTTAAATTCGCAAACACAATTCAATATTGTAAATATAATTTTCTCAACATGCATTAAACATAAGATTGAGATTAATCGTTTTTGTACATAAGAGGCAACTCCCTGCCATTAAATAATACGAACCCTCGGATTGAGAGTTCGTATTTTTATTTACATGAGTTTATTTGGCATATGCGTATAACAAATTAGTAATCCGTCAAGTCGTTACAAGACGTAACCTATCTTTTAGCGCGTTATACGCTTTTTCGGGATCGTCGGTATTTGCAACCGCTTTTTCCATTGGGCATATATCCGTGCCGGCGCGATTGATAATGTTCTCCGCAAGCGTTTCGTACTCGTACTCCACGCCGTACGTTTCAAAAATACTTTTTGCTTTTTGAGAAAGAGTTTTTGCAAAGACTTTTTTTATACCGCACTTGACGAAAAGTAAAGCTGCCGCCTTGCCTACGACTATATCGGCAACGGAATATCCCGATAGGTCTGCGCCGTTTTCGATGAAGTTCATCATAGGCGCGATACCTCTCTTTTCGCTGTAAAGGCAAACGCCGTCTTTGCAAAGGCAAATAGTATGTCCCGCAAGGTTATTTTTCGCCGTCTGTAAATCAGTCATTTTTACCTCTGTCCAAAAGCAATTTTAAGCCCATTACGGTAAACGGAACGATAATCGATTGCAACAATAATCCTAAAAGTCCCGTTTGGACCTGCGACCAAATAACGGCGGGAGTGAACGGCGTAACGGATTGGAATATCACTGCAAGCAGCATAAACACGGTTCTGCCCGCTATTTGCGCCAACAATACGGCGGGAAACGCCATCCAAGCATTTGCCACAATCTTCTTAGAAAACGCGCCCGATACGCTAGCGAAGACGGCAAGCTCAACTACCATAAACGGAAGTCTTGCTAAGGCCGGCATAGGATTACCAAACGCAAGCGTAACCAAAAAACTTACGATAGGCGAAGCAATACCTATACCCAATCCCCACGTCCAGCCTAATAGGCAACCGCCTAGCAATACTGGCATATACATAGGCAGCCACTGAACGCCGCCGGCTTGACCTGCGACAATATGTACGAGTTGCGGCAAAATTACCGCAAGCGCGACAATGCCCGCAGATATAAGACTTTTAACGGTAATCTTTACTTTGAGCGAAATATTTTTTCTTACCAAAAAGTTTTCGATCATAATCAAACTCCTTTACCAAAGTATTCGGCGATTGTTTTCATTTTATTTTGTTGTTTTACTTTAAATGGGCAACGCTTATTGCAATGACCGCACTTAACGCACGCGTCAGCTTTTACTACAAGCTTGTCGTAATGGTTGGCTGCCATCTTATCTCCTGCAAGCGACAAATCGTAGTACTTGTTTACGATACCTATATCTATCCCTGCGGGACACGGCTGACAATGATTGCAGTAAACGCAGTTACCCACCGCCGCTTCGGGCGTAAACGCTCCTATCAGCGAGTAATCCCGTTCTTCACTTTTTGACGTAGGGTATTTCAACAGTTCGTTTAAATCTTTTAGATTTCTTACGCCGGGCACGACTGCAAGTACCGCAGGTCTGTCAAGGCAATACTGAATACATTGGTTTTTGGAAAGAGCCTGTTTGAAAGGCGAAGTCTTATCCGATAAAAGTTGTCCGCCGTGAAAAGGTTTCATAACGGATATTCCCACGCCTTCGGCTTCGCAACGCTTGAATAATTGGGCGCGTTCGTTAGTCGTGCCGATGCCGTATTCGTCGCCGCACTCCAAATCGTACGCGGGATTTATCGAAAACATCATCATATCCATAATTCCCGTATCGAGCAACTTATTGGCAACGCTCGGCGTATGGGAAGAAAAGCCGATATGTCTTACGACACCTTCTTCCTTCAATTCTTTAACGTAATCGAATATTCCGTTGTCGATTATATCCTGGAAATCGCTCTCCTCGTCAATACAATGCAAAAAGCCGAAATCGACGTAATCCGTGCCGAGCGCTTTCATCTCCCACTCAAAAGTGCTTTTAATGGTTTTTAAATTACGCGACCAACCGTATTCGCCGTTGCCTTTATACACCGCGCCGAAGTGCAACTGAAAATAGATTTTATCACGCTTGCCCTCTATTGCTTTTCCAAAAGGTTCAAACACCGTTTTGCCGCCGGCGCACAAGTCAAAAAAGTTTATGCCGTTCTCAATAGCTTTCTCAATGACGGCTTGAATTTCTTTTGGCGAACTTTGTTGAATACCGCCCATCCCAAGTCCAAGCGTACCTATCATTTCGTTGCCGCGCGGCAGCTTCCTATATTCCATTACCTTTCAAACTCCTTTGCAACGTCTTTGAGCAAATTGCGTATCGGCAAATGTTGCGGACAAGCCTTTTCGCACTTACCGCACTTAATACAATCCGAAGCTTTACCGCCGTTCTTCGTATGTACGTTTGCGTAATAGTAATCGGCGTTCCAATCGTGATATAAGTTTTTGGTATTCATGCACGCAAACAAATCGGGAATAGATATCTTTTTGGGACAGCCGTCTGTGCAATAACGGCAAGCGGTACACGGTATCAAGTTCATACTCTTAAACACCGCGCATACCTTGTCGACGGCTTTCATTTCTCTTTCATTAAGTTGTTTAAAATCTTTCATATACGATATATTGTCGCTCATCTGCGCCATATCGCTCATTCCAGACAGTACCATAAACACGCCCTTACAACCTGCCGCAAAACGAATTGCGTAACTTGCCGTACTTGCTTGCCCGAGTTCTTCAAAATACTTCTTTGCGTCTTTTGGAAGATTGACGAGATTACCGCCCTTTACAGGCTCCATTACGATGACAGGCTTGTTATGTTTGTTGCATACTTCCAAACACTTGCGCGACTGTACAGCAGGGTCGTCGTAATCGACGTAATTGAGTTGTATCTGCACGACTTCGATTTGCGGATATTGGGTAAGTATTTGCTCCAAGACTTCCGCTCTATCGTGGAACGAAATGCCGAAATGTTTTATCTTACCTTCCGCTTTAAATTCAAGCGCTTGCTCGTAAGCGCGACAACGCTTAAAATGCTCGAATATCTCTTTGCTTTGAGCGTGCATAAGATAAAAGTCAAAATAATCTACTCCGCAAATTTTCAGTTGGCTTTCAAAAAACGGACGCACGTCGGATTCTTTCTTGAAATACGGTTGCGTCAGCTTGTTCGTAAGGATATACTTATCTCTCGGATAACGAGCCACAAGACAGTCATGCAAAGCAATCTCGCTTTCCCCCTGCAAATAGCCGTGCGCAGTATCAAAATAATTAAATCCGTTTGCAATAAACGTATCTATCATCTGATTGAACTCTGCGTAATTAACTTTGCTCCCTTTCATCGGCAAACGCATACAGCCGAAACCAAAATTCTTCCGTACTTCTTTGAACATATTATTAATCTCCTTTTAATGAGTATAGCAAAAAGAATAAGCAAAATCAAGATTATTTGTTATTGAAAGGCTGATGCAGCATAAACCAATATAAGGCAAAACAATAATTATCTACGTCTTCTATATCTATGACTTTTGTTTCGTCACGTTGAGTCGATAAAATAGCGATTCGCACGTCATTAATAAATTTCTGAAGATTAATTTGGTCCATTAGCTCCCTTATAGATCAATGATACACTAGTAATTGTCTAATTGGCAAGTAATTTTCTATAAATTTATAGATCTTTCTATTTGAAAATAGGTTAAAAATATTTTATTTTTGACAAATAATCTCAATACCTTGCGCCTTTGTATGCGCCAATTTGCAAAAGACGTAACCCTGCATATTTGCTAAACACTCTTTTGCCTTTTTATCGTCGTCAAATACGCCGACATATGCGCTACCGCTACCCGTCATAAACACGCGGTCAGTGAACTTTTGCAAATCTGCCTTAGCAACTGCAATTTGCGGATTGAGCATAACGGCTCCGCGTTCCAATACGTTGAAAGACGCTTTGCCACTGCCTTTCTCCCCGCCTACTTCGTCGTATTTTGCGTATATATCTTTTGTAGAACTGCCAACTGTCTTTTGAGCAATGACCATAGTCAACGGCTGCAATTCAACGGGGGTAATTATCTCTCCCACTCCCTGCACCTTAGCGCCGCCGCCAAAGAGCATATACGGCACATCGCACCCCACTTTGAGAGCAAGCGGTATAAGCTCGTCAAATGATATGCCAAACAGTTTGCTTGCGCAGAAAAATACTCCGCTTGCGTCTGCCGAAGAGCCGCCCATGCCCGCCGAGAAAGGTATTCCCTTAACGATATCCACTTGCATAGCAATACCGAATTTATCTTGCAATAGCTTGAGCGCCTTGACTGCGGTATTATTGCCCTCGACGGCTTTGCCGTCCATGGTTACTTGCGACTTATCGCTCTTTTGAGCGGTAACAGTGTCATATATATCCACCGAAGTCATAAGCATATCCAAGTTGTGATAGCCGTCGGCTCTCACTCCCGTGATATCTAAAGACAAATTGATTTTTGCGTTGACCCTAATGCTAACGTAATCCATATATATATTATTTTATCATTATAACAATCAAATTTCAACTTATATTTGGACCTAAGAAAACAAAATGAGTATTGACACCGCTAAGACCGTATGATATACTGTAATTACTCCTAAATATATAGTATATTAGGGAGCGGGGGAAATATGAAAAATTTAAAAAGGCTTTTTATTGCCGCAATTTTGATTTGCGTATTGTCTACGTCGATTATTTTGTGCGCTTGCAATACCAATCAACAACCAATCGACCAACAGCCAAAGGTTAAGGATACCGATGAGTCTACGACGTATGCAAATCAAGAAGTAGATTACGACGTCAAATTTTACAGCGTCGACTGCAAATCAAAAAAGAACGCTACGACTTCTTTTGTACTAAATTCTCTTGAGGACCTCAACACCCTTTGCGACGACGAAATCTCCCCGTATTTCAAAACGACGTCCATAGAAGAAATTAAAGGATATTTATCGAACGAATATTTAAACGACGAAGCCGCCATTGAAAACGCATACGATATGTTTAACGGCGAAAATAAAAAGGCAATTCAAATATTAAATAACTATGACGAAGATTATTTCCAAGAGAAATCTATCGTAGTGCTTTTCAGATTCAGACCTTACGAAACGGTACGATACTCTTTGAGCAATTTCGACGTAAATGGAAATACTTTGGATATCATTTTGTCAACAAAAAAACCAATCGGTCCTCTTCCCTGCATAGTAGGAACTCACATGTACGTCATCGAACTTGAAAAAGAAGCTGTGGCTGACGTAACGAAAATAAACGTCAACGAAATTCAAATATAATAAAATTTAAATTTAAAGCCACCGAAATATCGGGGGCTTTTTATTACGGTAATTTTCTACCCAACGAATGATAAAGATCGTACCACTCGCTGCGCGTCAAGGTAACGTCCTTTGCTTTGGCAATTTGTTTTACGCGCTCGGGCTGCGTAGTGCCGTTGATTACGGCAAAGCCTGCGGGGTGCTTGAGCAGCCAAGCTGCGGCGATAGCGTTGGGAGTTACTTCGTATTTAAAAGCCAATTCTTTGAGAATCTTGTTGAGTTTGGAATATTTGAAATCTCCAATAAAGGATTTTTTATTGCCTTTATAAGGCGAATAGCATTGAATTTGCACGTCGTTGAGTCTGCAATAATCAAGCGTGCCGTCGTCTCTGTTGACGCCCGCGTCGTTGAAGCGGTTGTAATTCATACCGTACTCTATCATAGGACAGTGGAATATGCTTACTCTGATTTGATTAAACGCAATCTTTTGTTTGCAACCCTTTTGCAAAAGCGCAATTTGAGACCCTGCAAAATTGCTTACGCCGAATTCACTTACTGCGCCCTCTGAAGAGAGTTTGTCAAAAGCCTTTGCTACGTCGTCGGGATTGAAGAGCGCGTCCGGTCTGTGAATAAGAAATCTGTCGATCTTCTCTACGCCCAATCTCTTGATACTCTTGTGTACGCAGTCGATAAGATAATTGGCGCTGTTGTCGTATCTGTGACACGACAGATCTTTGACGATACCGCCCTTTGTCTGCAAGACTATTTTGTCGCGCAATTCGGGAGCTTCTTTAAGCGCCTTGCCAAACAACGTCTCGCATTCGCCGCCGCCGTAAATATCCGCGTGGTCAAATACGTTGATACCCATCTCCAAATTTGCGTCAATCAATTCTCTGACGTCAAACGTCGTCAAATCTTTGATACGCATACATCCCTGAATAAACTTATCCATACAACACCTCTTCAGTATTATTTTAGCACAATGAATAAACCTTATCAATACGCGTCTTGTAAAACTAATGTAATATTTTGCTTAGTTGGAAAGTAGTGGTTTGATGTCACTAAGCGTAGTCGAAGAATCTTTACCGCTTAAATACAAAATAGCCACTCCTGTTCGGTGAAAAGGGAGTGGCATAAGATTTTCACGAGTAAAAGTGTTTTCTATACGATGAAAACGAACGCAGTCGTACTTGCTGTACGATAAGAGAGTTTGAAGAAGTATAGGAGACATTATTGCCGTGCAAAATTATGACACCTCACTTCTCGCCGAACAAATTACAACTCTCTATAAATCACTATTCTCTCATCGCCTTGCATTACGTCGCCAAGAGTCGGATTTTGCTCCATAATACTCTCTATTGACATGCCCAAAGTCTTTGCGACTTGCCAAATGCTTTCGCCCTTGCTTGGGATATAGACGCTTATTGCGCTGTTGTTAGGCTGTACGCTTTCGCCCTCTTCGACCGCTTTTATTACGATATTTTCCACCGGAGTTTGCGAGCATACCGACAATACGATATTAGCCGTCAACTCGACTTCTCTGTCTCTCTTGACCTTGTGCGAACAATCGGTTGCGATAGCTTTGCCGCAAAGTATATCGTCAGGTCTTACTCCCTCTTTCTCGAATTGCAAAGAATAAGGTAATTCTACTTGAATGCACTTGATAACGCCGCCCTCGCTCAAATAAATAACGCAAGTATTGAGTATGCCCTCTGCAAGTATTGCGTCTTGCATTGCCACGATATTGGAAAGAGTATTTTGCGTAACTACGCTGCTGATAATGCTCTTGATACCCTCGTCGGAATCGTCGACCGCTACGCTTCCGCTTATTCTCTCTTCAAAACGCATTACGCCGTTTTGCTTATCAAAACGAACCGCCTCCTTGCTGACGTTCAGAGCGTTGGTAGGCGAATACAAATCTACGATAGCCGTAACGCTTTCAACTTGCATTACAAAGCCTTGCAAGGATACGCAAACTACCATCTTCAAAGTATTGTCGTTGTCATTGCCTTCGATAATCAATCTGCTGTCTTTGACGGTGGCGACTATACAAGCGCGCAAATCCTCTCCGCGCGTCGCAAGTTCCTGCACGAAAGGCAAGTTGATATTTTTCGTAGCCTGCACGCCTTCGCTGGAATAAATGACGCTTATCTCCAATTGACCGCTGACTGTAAGCTTTCCGTCGCCGTTGTCCACGTTGCAGACCAAGACCTTCGCGTCATAAAAAAGCACGTCGTCGACTCTTGCTCCGCAAGCGTAATCTTCGCTCACTTCCAATTCTTCGCTTACCGTCGCGATATACGTCTGATAATCTTGTTCCTGTCTCAAAGCCAATGCGCCTTCGCCGTCTTCAAGAAGGTCGATAGTGCTGATTTCCACAACGGTAGGCGAAAGTTCAACCACCGTCTGAACCTTGATTTCCGTACCGGAAATGCTTGATACGCTGTCGATTATATTTGCTCTGACCAAGCAAGGCATATCTGCGATTACCGCGTCGTCGGCAATGTCTTCCGAGAAGTCGGAGATATAGTCAAAGCTGCCAAGCTTGCCCTCGACGTCAAGATAGACGAGCTTCAAGGAAACTCTTCCGCTTATTTTAATTTGTTTTGACAGCGCCTGAACCTTTGTGATTTGAGCGTCGCTCGACAAAGCGCATACCTTGCTCACGCCGCCCTTGGACGTTGTGTCAAAGTTGCACTGCATTACGATTTGCTTTCCGTCTAGATTTCTTTCATAATCCGAGCTTACGCTCTTAAATATTGTATTGATTGCCATATATCCTCCGCCAATATGTTTTTACACCATAGTATATTGCAGGCGATACGGCGATATGACAAGATGACAAAATTATTTTTTATTTATCCGCACGTTGCGCGTCAAGATATCGTTATAGGAATAAGACAGCAATTCTTCTTCGCCCTCGATCATACAGCGCACCGTAAAAATCGCAGGATACGCGTCTTGAATATATCCGTCGAACTTGACGAACTTGTTGCGGCCTTTGTTGACTTCAAAGGTCATGGGCTGACCGACGATTAGCCCCACTCTTCTTTTTACTTCATCGATGTGTCTGATAATTTCTCTCATACCGCAATTATACCCAATTTAATTGAATATATAATTGTGTTACCAACTCTATCGACACTGTCAGCTTAAATAAATATTGATATAAATCCTATATTGACAAACATATTAAATTACAATATACTAAAACTAATGATTTATGTTGAGGCGAGGGAATATGCAAAAGACCATATTGATTATTGACGACGACGTTTATATCGGAGATATGCTGCAAGAGCTTTTGGAAAAGAACGGCTACGCTGTCGCGAGAGCTTATTCCGGCACGGAAGCCTTGTACGTAATTCAAAACAAATGCCCCGACCTGATATTACTCGACCTGATGCTCCCCGGGCTGTCGGGCGAAGAACTTTTGCCCAAAATTCAAAATATCCCCGTAATAGTCGTCAGCGCGAAAGTGGATATCGACAACAAAGTCAATCTCTTGCTTTCGGGCGCAGTGGATTACGTAACCAAACCCTTTGACATAAAAGAACTGCTTGCTAGAATACAAGTGCACTTACGTGAAAATAGCCGTCGCAACAACAACCTCGAATACGACGGCATAACAGTCGATTTATCGAATTACGGCGCAAGCGTAAACAATACGCCCATCAAACTCACGAAGACGGAATTTGCAATACTCTATACCCTTATGCAAAATCCCGACAAAGTCTTTTCCAAAGACGCAATAATGACTCAAATCGAAGACCTTACTCCCGACTGCGAAGAGAGTTCTCTGCGCACGCATATCGCCAACTTGCGCACCAAACTCAAGAGCGCAACCGACAAAGATTACATTCAAGCGGTATGGGGTATCGGATATAAATTTAAATCTTAACAATTTCTTGACAATTATTTATAAATTCCTTGATTTATATACGATAATATAAGAGTACCAAATCAAAGGAGTATTCTATGGAATATTGTTTAACTGTAAACAACCTGTCAAAAAAGTATCGCAAATTTCTCGCTCTTGACGGCTTGACGATGAACGTGCCAAAAGGCGCAATCTACGGATTTATCGGCAAGAACGGCGCAGGTAAAACCACGCTGATTCGCATTATATGCGGACTGCAAGAGCCGACAAGCGGGTCTTATTCTATTTACGGCGCACCGAATTCGAGCAAAGAAATTTACGCGTCTCGAAGACGAATGGGCGGAATTATCGAATCCCCCGCGCTTTACGGACACATGAGCGCGCGAGACAATCTCAGACAGCAGTTTTTATTACTCGGCAAGCCGTCCTTTGACGGAATCGACGACCTTCTCAATATGGTAGACCTCAAAAATACCGACAAGAAGCCGGTGCGCAACTTTTCTCTCGGTATGCGCCAAAGACTGGGAATTGCAATGGCGCTTGCCTCCGATCCCGACTTTGTCGTACTTGACGAGCCTATCAACGGACTTGACCCTCAAGGCATTGTGGAGATAAGAGAGATAATCCTCAAGCTCAACAGAGAACGCAATATTACTTTCTTGATTTCAAGTCATATTCTCGACGAACTTGCCAAACTTGCCACGCACTACGGCTTTATCGACAACGGCAAGATACTCAAAGAGATTACCAAAGAACAACTTGAAGACAGCCTTAAAAAACGTATCGAATTCAAAGTGGATACGGACGCGGAATTATGCTCCGCGCTTGACGAAACCCATTTGCGCTACAAACTTACTTCTCTCACGGAAGGCGAACTGTACGGCGAGATAAGCATATCCGAGCTCAGCGATATACTCAAGAGCCACGGCATTACTCTCGTCAAAGTGACAGAAAAAGACGAGACTTTGGAATCGTATTATATCAATCTTTTAGGGGGCGAGGACAATGACTAATCTACTCCGCGCCAATCTTTTGAGATTGGTAAAGAGCGCAACTTTTTGGATATTCTTTTCGCTGTACGTAATATACTCTATTGCCCTTCCTTTCATCACGCATTCGATGTTTAGCGAAGACTTCGTCGCGCGCGCAGACAACCTAATAGCGTTTGGATACGGCATAATAGGCATTCCCATACCGGGCATACTTATTGCAATAATATGCAACGTTTTCTTTGGCGTCGAATTTCACGATAGGGCAGTGCAAAACAAAATTATTCAAGGTTATTCAAGAACTAAAATCTATACCGCCAACTTGTTGACTGCGTGCGTAATATCTCTTGCCATGAGCGCCGTGTATATGCTATTTTTCTTGACTATCTCCCTACCGCTATACGGCAAACTTCCTGTCCAAGCAAAGGATATAACCTTGTTGCTTATAGGCGGCATACTGAGCATGATTTCCTACTCTTCTATATACACGCTTATCGCAATGGCAAGCAAGAATCAAATAGTGGCGATATTAATTACGCTTGGCACCGTGATTTTTATTACGGTCATAGTCAATAGTTTTTGTCTCGACGTGATGAATCAACAACCATATTATACCGGTCATTACGATCGCTACGGCGAGTGGGTTGAAGAAATAGTGGAAAATCCATATTACAACAAGATCGAGCATGATTTCTGTCAATTTATATTGGATTGTTTTCCAAGCGGACAGACCTTCCAACTATACAATTACAACGTCTATAGATGGCAACCTATATTATACTCTCTCGGCTTATTAGCAGCGACTACCGGCGCGGGAATAACTATATTCAACAAGAGCAATATCAAATAAGGCAATAGGAGAGATATTATGATAAAATTACTTCGCGCCAATATGGCAAGATTGGTCAAAAGCGCAACATTTTGGATATTCATCTGCGCGTACGTCATATATTCGATAGCGATACCCGTCTACGTCAAAATAGACTCGGCAGAATATACTTCCGAAGAATGGCTTTTAAATCTAAGTATGAAAACTCTCGCTATGGGGTACGGCATAGCCGGAGCGTCTGCTCCCGCCTTCGTCGTCGCGATTGTCTGCGCGATATTCTTCGGCTGTGAATTCCAAAACGGAACTCTAAAAAACAAATTTTCGATAGGCTATACGAGAAGTCAAATCTACGTCGCCAACCTACTTACGGCGTGTATACTGTCGTTTGCTCTACTCGCAACGTATCTTATTATTTTTAGCATGCTGGGATTGCCAATGCTCGGCAAGATAAATTCGCCTACAAAAGACGTCGCAATGCTATTCTTAAAAGGCTCGATTATGCTGATTGCATACTCGTCTCTATTCACGATGATTACCATGACAAGCAAGAATCCCATTGCCGCTCTTATCCTTTCCGTCGGACTCGTATTTGCGAGCTTCTTGCTGATGATGTACTTCGACACAGTTATGAACAGACCGCAATTCTTTTACGAACAAAAGGAGATATTCGGCATACACTATTTTGAACCTATCCCCAACCCCAACTATCCAAGTCAATCAAAACTGAATTTCTTTCATTTTATGATAGACTTCTTGCCGACGGGACAGTGCTATAGTATCTCCTATAAACTCGACTTTTCTTGGCAACAGATTGCGTATTCTTTGGGTTGGATAGCCGTAACGAATTGTTCGGGTATGCTAATATTCCACAAGTCGCCTATCAAGTGACAATAACCCCCTAAAATTGCGTTGCGTAGGTTTCTGCGAGACTTGCGCAACGCGACATACCAAAAACCTAAAGGAGAAAACAATGCTCAAACTAATACGCAGTAATCTTACAAGAATAACCAAAAGCAAGACTTTTTGGATATGCTCCGCGGTATATCTTGCGTTTTGTTTATCTGTTGCGATTTACACACGTCAATATCCGCTGGAAGGCAACTTCAAAAAAGTCGTTTGGGAAATGTATTCCAACTCCAATCCTTGTTTTACCAATTTGGGATACAGCGCAAGCCCCGCCACCGGTATTATAGTACTGTTATACGTAAGCATAATTGTAGGAGCCGATCTTCGCAACGGTACCATACGCAATCAAATTATCGTCGGGCATTCTAAGACAAGCATATATCTATCCAATTTATTTGCGTGCTTAATTTGCATTGCGCCTGTAAATTTGGCTTATCTGCTACTCTCATTGTTTACTATGCCAAGCGAAACTTTCACTCCGACGTTGTTTGTCTGGATATTTTTCAACAATATTTTGACGATATTGCTCTATATTTCGCTTTATATCTTGTTGATGACGACTACCAAAAACACTATCGCCACATTGATTTGCGGAAGCGGACTGACGGCTTGCTTTGTTTTGATTTCGCAAACGATGATTCATGACGTACTCAGTGGCAGTAGCGCATACGAACTGCTTTTGGTGGCGTTCTTCCCCACGGGATACGACACTTTGATTGCCAACGGATTTATCAGAAACTTTGAAATTTATATTGCATTCTACGATAAATACGTTGACGTATTCAAGCCGTTGTTTTATCTCTTCCCGTTGATTTCGATATGCATGAGCGCACTTACCACAACCGCAGGCATAGCACTATTCAAAAAGTCAAACTTAAAATAAAGGACAAAGGAGATTATTATGGAGATTATATTGATACTGCTTAGCGTAGCGTTTGCGCTTACCCTAATCATATTGCTTGCAAAAGTATTGATAATGAAAAAGTCGACGAGAGAGATAAACTCGCAATTTTCCAAGTTGATTGAGGGCGACACCAACGCTTTGATAAATATATCTAGCGCAGACAAGGATATGGCAAATCTTGCCGCCGTCTTGAATGCCAAACTCAAAGATTTGAGAGAAAAAGAATTGACGTATACCAACGGCGATAAAGAACTCAAGTCTGCCATTACCAACGTAGCGCACGACATACGCACTCCCCTTACCGCGATATGCGGATATACCGATATGATGAAAGAGGAACGCGCCCCCGACAAACTTGACAAATATCTGTCGATAATCTCCGAA
>CAMWQA010000003.1 GCA_947176265.1 uncultured Clostridia bacterium
ATCTATAAAATTGAAACAAAAACTAATGTTAGACAACTTTATAGAAAAAGTAATATTATATAATGATAAAATAGAAATACATTGCAAATACATAGACGATCCCGATGGTGCAGATGACCATCGGGATTTTGTTTTCTATACAACAAAATGTACTGTTGAAATTGATTGCCATACATTTGGTGGAAAATTAAAGAATTTTACTTATGAAATACAATTATTTATCTAAAATAGTATAAAAAAGAACTCAACTATACCTTTTTACGGGTTCAGTTGAGTCCCGATTGGTGACTCCATCGGGAATCGAACCCGAGTTACCGCCGTGAAAGGGCGATGTCTTGACCGCTTGACCATGGAGCCATATTAAATTACGCTAATTCAATATAATATAAATGAAAAATATTGTCAACTGATTTTTTGTAATTATTCAAAATTGTTGAAATATTTTGGTTATATTCTTTAACTTCTAATAAATTCAATATTCAAGATATACTTAATTATATGCCTTGAACTCTAGCGCCCTATTTACAAACTCAACAGTCTTTTCTGCGCAGAGTTGCGCGCGCTCGTCCAATCCGTGTCCGCCTCCTTCTACGAGAAGGTATTCGGTATAAACTCCGTAGGATTTTAAAATTTCATAGCCGTCCAAAGCATCTTTCTTGCGTCTGTCATTGTCGTTTTCTCCTTGCAAAAAGAAAGTCGGACATTTGACTTTGTCCATGTGCTCTATACAAAGATTCTTATCGTCGTCCTCAAAGAAAAGTTTGGAAATCTTTTTATAGCAATACTTTACAAGTCCACCGTTATCCAAATGCTCTTTGTTGTCAAGATAAAATTGCCTTGGTCCGCCCGGATTGATTATATTATTACTTATCGCTGTGGCTACCGAAACGATAAACGCCAATTTTTGATATTTCTGCTCCATTCTGAAAGCCGCCGTAGTTCCGCTACTGATGCCAAAACAACCTATCAAACCGTCTTTAGATAAACCCGATTTGACTATATAATCATATACGTTGTTAACGCCTTCTCCCCACTTTGCGTGCGTAAAGTATCTGTTGTCGCCCCAAGTGCGATATTCGCCAAATTGGTCAAAGGAGAGAAACGCCATACCGTTTTTGATTGCTTCGTCTCTGACTTTTTTAGGCGTGCCCGCTATTATTCTGCCGCCGCCTAAAATTGGTCTTGTCCAACCATGACAATAGATTATTACAGGTATATTTTTTGCGCCCTTATACGGAAGATAAAGTCTGCAAAAATTTCTCTCCGCGTTTTCCAATCTAAATACTTTCTTTATCATAATATCTACAAATTTTTTATATCAGTCTTTTGAACAACGCTTCGCAACCTGCTTTGATATCGTCGTAAGTCTTATCAAAATCGCCTGTATACCATGGGTCGGCGACGTCTCTGTCAGAGCCGACGTACTCGAGCATCGAATGAATTTTGCCGTCGGGATCACTGCCGAAAACTTTGAGCATATTGACGAGATTATAGCTGTCCATACCTATAAACAAATCGTAGTTTGAATAGTCTTCTCTAGTCAGCCGCACGGCGCGTTTGCCCGCGCAACTTATGCCGTATTGCGACAGTTTGCGCGCTGTGCCGTAATGCACGGGCTTGCCTATTTCTTCGTTGCTTGTGGCAGACGACTTTATCAAAAAATCCTTTTCTTTGCCATGTCTTTTGACAATATCTTTAAATACGAATTCCGCCATTGGCGAACGGCAGATATTGCCGTGACATACGAACATAATTCGATACATATATACTTCCTTTTGATTTATTAAGCTGTTTGAGATTTCTCCACTACGGTCGAAATGACATAAATCTTTTGTTATATACTGACGGCTGATATACGCAGTCGGTTACTAAACATATTCAACGCTCTCAAGATATAGTCCCTGAGGATCCAAAGTCTTTCCCGTCCCAACGTGTTTTTTTGATTGGATAATTTTTGAAATATCTTGCGGCGCAATTCTTCCTCTGCCTACGTCGACAAGCGTACCTGCGATGATGCGTACCATATTATGCAAAAAGCCGTTGCCGGTTACTCTAATATGGATCTCGTCGTCAAATTGCTCTACGCTCAAAGAGTAAATCGTGCGCACGGTATTTTCCTTTTCGTCATTTGCAAGCATAAAGGCCCTGAAATCGTAAGTACCCTCAAAATACTTGCAAGCGTCTTGCATTTTGGCAATATCGAGGTCGTAAAAACAAATGTGAAAATACTTGCGTTTGAGCGGGCTGTGAATTTTGCAAAGGCATATTTTATATAGATACGTCTTGCGTTTTGCGCCGAATTGCGCGTGGAATTCATCGTCTACTTTTTCGCAAAAAGTGACTGCTATATCCTTGGGCAGCAGCGTATTGATACTGTATCCGAAACTTGAAGTCTTTATCTCTTGCTCTACGTCAAAATGTACGACTTGCGCGATTGCGTGTACTCCCGCGTCGGTGCGTCCGCTTGGGTGCACGACAATGGGGTGTTGAAAGCGAGTGGAAAGAGCTTCTTCGAGTTTTTGTTGAACGGTAGGCAATGCGTTTTGTCTTTGAAAACCGTAATAATCGCTGCCGTCGTAGCACACCGTCAATTTATATCTTGCCATACTCAACCTGTAATTTTCATGATAAGTCTGTGTACAAAAATGTCGAGACCTTGGACTTCAAAACCGCCCAAGTCGGGAGCTTGCACTACTCCGCCGATATAATACTTGTCAAGGAAAATCAAGACTATCAGCGCGGTAAACACTAGGAATGATATTACGTCCGTGACTTTCAACTCAAAAGTCTTCATCTTGGTACGTTTGCTAGACGCGTTGTAACATCTTGCGTCCAATGCGTCGGCTAGTTCGTCCGCGCGTCTGAATGCGCTGACAAACAGCGGTATAAGCACGGGCAGCATAGCTTTGATTTTTTTGAAGAAATTGCCGCTGTCAAGGTTGGCTCCTCTTGCCTTTTGCGCCATCATAATCTTGTCCGTCTCTTCCATAAGTCCCGGGATAAATCTCAACGCTATCGACATGATGATTGCCAAGTCGTGCACGGGAATTTTGATATAAGTCAACGGCTTTAACAGTACCTCAAGCGCGTCGGTAAGTTCCGTCGGAGTCGTAGTAAACGTCAATATCGAAGACCCAAGAACTAGCAACGAAAATCTCAACGCCATCTTGATTGCGAAATTGATGCCTTGGTCAGTGATATTTATTGCGAGTTTTCCAAGCGGTATTGATAAAAGCACGTTGCCCGACGACGTGAAGAATATATTGATAATTGCCGTGAATATCAACAAAAACAACAAGCCGTTGATACTTTTAAAGACTATTCTAAAAGGTACTCGTGATATGGCGATAATAATCGTCAAAAGGAAGAACATGCAAAAGAAAGTCGTATACGATACGATAAAGAATACCGATACCATATACATAAGCGTTATCAATATCTTAATTCTCGCGTCGATATTATGAACGAAAGACTTGACTGGATAATACTGCCCGAAAGATATTTCTCTCACTCTTTATCCTCCTTATCTTTGCTCTTTGACTCGACTTCTTTTTTCGCCGGCTTAATTTTCTTGTCGTTCTTCAGTCCGAACTTCTTGCCTACTTTGTGCGACTTTTCGTCTTTAGGCTCTTCTTTTCTGGTAATGAGTCCCAACTCTTCTCGCTGCTCCGACGTCAGCCATTTTTGCGAAAAATCGTACATATCGAATATGCCTGCATTCTCGTCGATATCCGTAGAATGCGCTTCGTTGTATCTCTTTATTATCGCCTTGAGCAAGTCCTCTGCCGTGACAATTTCTTCGCCCAAATCCACTCCTCTTGCGCGCAAGTTGTTGACGACTTTGACGGCTCTGGGGATATCCAGACCCATCTTTTGCAATTGACGCGAATGTTTGAAAAGCTGTTGCATCGGCTCGTCATACGCTATATGAGAATCGTTGAATACGACTATCCTATTGGCAAAACGCGTAATCTCGTCGATATCGTGAGATATAACTATTATCGTGGGAGAACAATGCGTCTTGAGATACTTTATCAAATTGAGTATTTGTTCTTTACCAAACGGGTCAAGACCCGCCGTAGGCTCGTCAAGTATAAGGACTTTTGGTTGCATGGCGATAATACCAGCAATGGCTACTCTGCGTTTTTGTCCGCCGGATAGCTCAAAGGGCGCTCTGTCCTTGACGGCTTCATAGTCAAGTCCCACCATCTCGATAGCTTGTTTAACCCTTTTTGCGACTTCATCTGCGCTCAGTCCGAGATTTTTTGGACCAAAGGCAACGTCTTTTTCCACCGTGTCTGCAAAAAGCTGATATTCGGGATATTGGAATACCATGCCAACTTTGCTTCTCAACTTTCTCAAATTGACCTTTGGCTTTTTTTCGGGAGTAAGCTTGATATCAAAAATTTCCACCTCGCCCACTTGAGGTTTAATCAATCCGTTTATATGTTGAATAAACGTGGATTTTCCGCTTCCCGTATGTCCGATGATACCGAGGAAATCTCCCTCGTTTATTTCCAAATTTATATTCTCGAGGGCTTTTCTTTCATACGGAGTATGCGCGCTGTAGGTAAATGAAAGGTGCTTTATAACAATTGACATAATCTATCCACAAGCTCCTCTTCGTTTACTATTCCGTCGCCCATATCTATACCTGCTTTCTGCAAAGATATAGCCATTTGAGTTTCCCAAGGCACGGCAAGTTTAATTGCCTTAAGTTCTTCATAATTCTTGAATACTTCTCTTGGAGTACCGTCAAAAGCAATTCTGCCGTCGTGCATAACGATAAGTCTATCGGCTTCCAAAGCCTCTTCCATAAAGTGCGTGATATGAATTACCGTGATGCCGTCCTGCTTATTGAGTTCGTGCGCGACTTCAAGAACCTCGCTCCTACCGCGCGGGTCGAGCATTGCCGTAGACTCGTCGAGTACCAAAATCTTTGGTTTGATTGCGAGTACTCCTGCGATAGCAAGACGCTGTTTTTGTCCTCCGCTCATTTTGAACGGCGTGCGTTTGCGATACTCGAGCATACCAACCTTTGACAAAGCCCACTCGACTCTGTTGATTATCTCGTCTCGCTCAACGCCGAGATTTTCAGGACCGAACGCCACGTCGTCCTCGACGATTGAAGCAATCATCTGGTTGTCGGGATTTTGGAAGACCATACCCACGTTTTTTCTTATATCATATATCTTATTGGGGTCGAGAGTAGAGTTGCCAAAAATCTTGACTTCTCCGCTTGTAGGCAACAAAAGTCCGTTGAGCAACTTGGCAAGCGTACTCTTTCCGCTTCCGTTATGACCCACGAGCGCAACGAAAGTGCCGTCCTTAATATTCAAAGAAATCCCCTTGACGGCGTCAATGCGATGAGAATCGTCGATATTATAAGAATACGTAACGTTGTCTAATGTAACAGCCATTTACTTTCGTCTCGCCTCAAAATGTTTTGTATATTATACCATAAAAAATAAGAGATTACAAATATATGCCGCAAATTTTTCAAAGCGAAACTCAATATTATAATCTATAGCGAGACTTACAATAACCAAAAAGATTTAAGAGACGATAATTAAGTGAGCGCGAGTAAGATTGCGTAAGCGATTTGCGCGATAAGCAGGATGCGTATTGCAGTCGTACTGGATGTACGTCGAGATGCGTAGACGAACTTAACGCTTAAATCAATAGCAAGATTACCGCGCGAACTTAATTACTGTCTCAAAAAAATTCATAAAATTCTATTGACTTGAATTATATATAAGTATTATAATTATTTAGGTTTAGATTAAACAATTATTCCTAAACGGAGGTAAAATTTTAATGAGTAAGAAAATGACAATCGACGGTAATACCGCTGCAGCTCACGTCGCTTACGCGATGAGTGAAGTTGCCGCTATTTACCCTATCACACCTTCTTCTCCTATGGCAGAAAACTGTGACGAATGGGCTACTGCAGGAAGAAAGAATATCTTTGGACAAGTTCTTAAACTTGCTGAAATGCAATCTGAGGCAGGCGCGGCAGGCGCTGTGCACGGCTCTCTTATGGCTGGCGCATTGACGACCACCTTTACGGCAAGCCAAGGTCTCCTCTTGATGATTCCAAATATGTATAAGATTGCAGGCGAGTTGACCCCTTGCGTATTCCACGTAAGCGCAAGAGCTTTGGCATACCACGCGCTCAATATTTTCGGCGACCACTCCGACGTAATGGCTTGCCGTCAGACAGGCTTTGCAATGCTCTGCTCCAACTCCGTTCAGGAAGTCATGGATCTCGCTCTCGTAGCTCATCTTGCTACGCTCAAGGCAAAAGTTCCGTTCATCCACTTCTTTGACGGTTTCAGAACTTCTCACGAAGTATCCAAAATCGAAGTCATCGACTACGCAGATATCAAGAATACCGTCGATAAGAAATATTTGCCTTACATAGACGAATTCCGTAAGCGCTCGCTCAACCCTGAGCACCCCATTCAAAAGGGCACGGCGCAAAACCCCGATATATACTTCCAAAACCGCGAGGCTTGCAACAGCTATTACGAAGCTGTTCCTCAAATCGTCGAAGAAGCTATGGAAGACGTCAAGGCTATCACGGGTCGCGAATACAAGCCTTATCAATATTACGGCGCTGAAGACGCAAAGTCAATCATCGTAATAATGGGCAGCGGCGCTGAAGCAGTCAGCGAAACGGTTGATTACCTCAACGCAAAAGGCGGCAAGTACGGCGTACTCAAAGTAAGACTTTTCCGCCCATTCTCCGCTCAAATGTTTGCAAACGCAATACCTGAAAGCGTAAAGAAAATCGCAGTACTCGACAGAGTAAAAGAAAGCGGTAGCGCAGGCGAACCTCTCTACCTCGACGTCGTTACGGCTCTTCACGAAGCAGGCAGAAAGATTGCGGTTACCGGCGGCAGATACGGACTTGGAAGCAAGGAATTCACACCTTCTATGGTCAACGCTATCTTCAAGAATATGGAGAGCAAGGAAGCTAAGAACCACTTTACCGTCGGCATCGTAGACGACGTAACCAACACTTCTATCAACGTGAGTGAGAAGATTGACGCTTCCGCAAAGGGCGCTATCTCCTGCAAGTTCTACGGACTTGGCTCGGACGGTACGGTAGGTAGCAACAAAAACTCAATCAAGATCATCGGCGACTATACCGAGAAATACGCGCAAGCATACTTTGCTTACGACTCTAAAAAATCCGGCGGTATCACTGTATCTCACTTGAGATTCGGCGACACTCCAATCAGAAGTTCTTACCTCATCGACCAAGCAGATTTCGTAGCTTGCCACAATCCGTCATACGTAATCAAGTACGATATGATATCCGACCTCAAGGACGGCGGAACCTTCTTGCTCAACTCTCCTTGGACTTTGGAAGAGATGGAAAAACAACTCCCTGCAAGCATGAAGAACATGATTGCAAAGAAACATATCAAATTCTATAACATTGACGCTATCAAAGTCGTAACGGAAATCGGTCTCGGCAACCGTATATCCACGACGATGCAAGCTTGCTTCTTCAAACTTGCAAACGTAATCGACTACGCTGAAGCTGATAAGCACATGAAAGAATTCGTCGTCAAATCATTCTCCAAGAAGGGCGAAAAAGTCGTCAATATGAACTTTGCCGCTATCGACAACGCAATCGCAAATATACAGGAAATCAACTACCCAGAGTCTTGGGCAACCACGACGGAAGGCGCAGTAACCAAGCCTGTTACCAACGACGCTTACTTCACGAAGATTATTGCTCCGATACTTGCTCAAGAAGGCGACAAACTCCCCGTATCTGCATTCGTAGATCACGCAGACGGCGCAGTACCTACCGGAACGACGAAGTTCGAGAAACGCGGTATCGCAGTCAAAGTTCCCGTATGGATAAAGGAAAACTGCTTGCAATGTAATCAATGTTCTTTCGTATGTCCGCACGCTTGTATTATCCCCGTTGCTCAAAAGGCTGAGGCTCTTGCAAAAGCTCCAAAGACTTTTGAGACCGTTCCTATGAAGAATCCAAAGGCAAAGGATTACAACTTTAGAATTCAAGTATCCGCTCTCGATTGCTCGGGTTGCGGAAACTGCGCAAATATCTGCCCTGCTAAGCAAAAGGCTTTGGTAATGACTCCGCTTGCAGAAGTACTTGCAACGGGCGCTGCAAAGAATTGGGAATTTGCCGACAAACTCGGCGACAGCGACGTGCCAATCGCAAGAGATTCCGTAATCGGAAGCCAATTCAACAGATCTCTCTTCGAGTTCTCGGGCGCGTGCGCAGGTTGCGGCGAAACTCCTTACCTCAAGGTAATTACTCAACTTTACGGCGACAGAATGATCGTGGCAAACGCTACGGGTTGCTCCTCTATCTACGGCGGCTCTGCTCCTACTTGCCCATACAGCAAGAATAAGAAGGGCGAAGGCCCGGCTTGGGCAAACAGCTTGTTTGAAGACAACGCAGAGTTTGGTTTCGGTATGCTTACCGCTACTAACCAACGCAGAGTTAAGCTTATGGAAGATATGGAAGCCGTCATGGCTCTCGGCGTAAGCGAAGACTTGGCAAGCAAGTTCAAAGCTTGGATGGCAACTTACAACGACGCTATCGCTAACAAGAGCGCAAGCGAAGAAATCAAGGCTGTAGTTGCTAAAGAAGCAAAAGCTGAAAAGGATAAAGAAAAGAAAGCTCTTCTCCAAAATATCGCAAAGAATACCGATTGCCTCGTCAAGAAGTCAGTATGGGCATTCGGCGGCGACGGTTGGGCTTACGATATAGGATACGGCGGTCTCGACCACGTACTCGCTCAAGGTCAAAATATAAACGTAGTAGTCCTCGACACCGAAGTATACTCCAACACCGGCGGTCAGGCTTCCAAGTCCTCTCCTACCGGCGCAGTTGCTAAGTTCGCAGCAGGCGGTAAGTTGACGAAGAAGAAAGACCTCGGCAAGATGGCAATGAGCTACGGTTACGTATACGTCGCTCAAGTAGCTATGGGCGCAAATATGGCTCAATACGTCAAGGCTTTGAAAGAGGCTGAGGAATACGACGGACCGTCGCTCATCATCTGCTACGCTCCATGTATCAACCACGGTATCAATATGTCCAACTCGCAGCTTGAAGAAAAGAGAGCCGTTGAGGCAGGATACTGGCAGTTGTATAGATTCAACCCAGCCTTAGCAGAACAAGGCAAGAATCCGTTCCAACTCGACAGCAAAGAAGCTACCGCTGATTACAAGGAATTCCTCCTCGGCGAAAACAGATACGCTCAACTTGCAAAGGCAAAACCGCAAGTCGCAGAAAAGCTCTTCGCTATCAACGAGAAGGAAGCAAAAGACAGATACGCAGGCTACAAGAAGTTGTCTGAATAATAGACAATATAGCGTATTGAAAATATGCAACACAAAAAGGGAAGCAAACGCTTCCCTTTTTAATTTAAATTAATTTGTATTCAATTAAATAAATATTTCAAGTCCACGTCAGACGTAAAGACGTATACTTGCTCTTTTAAGTAAATCGTGTAGGCGTGCTTACGCGCTCCGTTGACGGTATAAGACGAATGATAAACTCTATAATTGCCATATAGGAAAGAATCGAAACCGCTCATTAAAATGGCGTAATATCTGCCGTCCATACTCGTGACGTTTTCTTCAAGAAATAGCGTAACTTCGACTTTTACTCCGTCTTTGACGTAATACTCTCTGTATGCGCTTTCGTCTTGCGTAACTTGCGTCTTTACTATTGTCCACTCGTCTGAATAGTCGTAAATTAGGTCTATTTCGGCATTCTTGATATTCTTATCCGTCTCGTCAAAAGATATATTGTCGTCAGACTTAAAATTCCAGCTACTGCGATAATCTATTACGTCTGCTCCTACGTTTGAACCGCCGTTGCCCGCATCGGGAGCCGTTGGAGATCTGAATATCGATATAGAAATGAGGATAACTGCAATGGTAATCACGGCAAGGCAGCAAGCAAACGAAGCCCAAGCTGTACGGTTTCTACGCGCAGCCCTCTGCTTTTCTTCGGCTTTCTGTTGCTCTAATCTTCCGCCAAGCGCCTTTTTGCTCTCTATCTTTTGCAACAAGCCGTCTTTGTCGGGAGCGTTAAGCTCTTCAAAAGCCTTGATTAAGTTGTCCTTCTGTTTTTTCTTCATATATCCTCTATTAATACACTTTTATCGTTATTTTGTATCGCTACATTATTATTTTGCTACAAAAAATCTTTTAGTTTGCCTATTGCTCTTTTATACGTTCTCTCGACGCTACCCAGCGATCTGTCGAGTTTTTGCGCTATCTCCCTGAAAGTCATATCTATATAGAACTTGCAATAAATCACGCTGTACTCTTCGTCGTCAAGAAGTTTCAGTCCCTGCCGCACGGTAATGGACGTCACTTTATCGTCGATACTCTGCCTTGTGGCAAGGATATTTTCATTAAGCGGCGCAATTCGTCGACGCTTCTCGCCTCTTACCATATTGAGATATTTATTTTTGATAATTTTGCAAAGATAATTAAACGCGCTGCGGCCGGCTTTGTAATGACTTGCGATATACTCTATATTGGCAAAAATCTCCGCCACCAAATCTTCTGCCGTCATAGCGTGTCGGCAATAGCGGAAAGCCACGCAGTAAAGTCCCCTGTAAGTGAGTTCAAAAAGCTGAGCAACACTTTCCGTCTTGCCTTGAGCTACGTCAATCAAACATTTCTCGACTTGTCTGTCAAGCTCTTTGCCCGCTTCTTTCATATATTGAGCGTAACACACGCTCTGCTGAGTTGTCAACTTTGAGTTTTATCGAATTTTTCAAAAAATTTTTATCAAGGCGATACAAATTACGTTTTGAGGTGTAGTATTAGGAGAAATACAAAAACGGAGGAAAACGGTATGAGAAAAAAATACGTTGTTTTCGCACTTATATTGATAATGGTTACGTCAATTTTGCTATTGACATTTTCTGCTTGCAAAGGCTTACCGAAAGACGGCAACGATACCGGCTTACCGCCATCAAATCCAGGATCCGCAGGCCCCAAGCCACTTTCCCCCGGTAGCGATGACAGTCCGTCATCTTATCCAAACGACTCTACTTACGAGCCCGACTATGATTATAACACGATAAAAGAAAATCCCGTAATTTCCACGGATAAGCAAAAGGATTTGTATTTCTCCGTAGACACGCATACCGCGTCGTATACTCAACTCAAGAACATGATTTTGAACGGAAGTTATTACGGCTCTTTAGCTAAATTTGTCAAGATTGACCAAATGCTCAACTATTTTAATTACGACTACTCCAAGCCCAACGACGACGAGCTGCTTGCAATAAACGCGTCGATGTTCGACTGTCCTTACAACAGCGAGAAAAAGTTGCTCCGCATCGGACTTACTTCAAAAGAGATTCAACTCGGGAGCGTGCAAAATAATATCGTCTTGCTTTTGGACGTATCTGGCTCTATGAGCGGAGAGCGCAAAATAGAGCTTATGAAAAAAGCTATGATACAAATGGTGGAAAATCTCAACCCAAACGATACCATATCTATCGTGACTTACAGCGACAAAACTCGAGTTGTAATCGACGGAATGGTCATGAGCGAAAACGCTAATGAGATAAAGCGCAAGATAAACGACTTGCGAGCCGACGGCGGAACTAACGGCTCGGGCGGTATCCAAAAAGCGTATGAAGTCGCTAAAAAGCACTTTATTGCAGACGGCAACAACCGCGTGATACTTGCTACCGACGGAGATTTTAATATTGGAATCAGCTCCCCCGGCAAACTTAAAGAATTTATTGCAGGAAAGCGCAACGACGGTATCTTCCTCACTTGCATAGGACTTGGCAACAGCTACGATTATTCTATCGAGACCATGGAAGCTCTTGCAAAGAGCGGCAACGGATATTGGGGATATATACACGATATGGACGACGCTAAAAAGTTGCTTGTAGACGACCTTTCCTCGACTATTATTACCATAGCAAAGGACGTAAAAGCTAAGATAGTATTCAACGAAGACGTTGTCAAAGACTTCAGACTCTTGGGATATGAAAATAATATACTCTCCAGCGACGACTATGAAGACAACACAACCGACGCAGGCGAAATAGGAACTGGATTTACGCTTTCGCTGTGTTTTGAAATAGGTCTTAAAGAAGACGTAGATTTGTCGCAAGATCTTGATATTGCCAAAGTTAATATAAGATACAAAGACGCAAAATCTACACCCGAAGATACCTCAAGCGAGTTGGATTTGCCAATCAAATCTCAATGCTACACAACCGACCTGTCGCAAGACGACAAATTTGTGGCAAGCGTAGTGGAATTTGCGCTCATACTTCTTGGCTCAAAATATAAAGCTGACGCAGATATCGACAACGTGATTGAAAGATTGCAATCAATAGAGTTTGACGACGAGTATAAAACTCAATTTGTACAAGTAGTCAATACCTACAAAGTCAATTCAAGTTCTACCAGCTTGCGATAATTTTTCCAATCGACACCTAAACAAGTCTTTGTATTTTAAAAACGTGGAGTTGCCACTTCTGTGACAACTCCTTTTATTTGAGATACTCTCTTATCTTCATCCACTCTTCTTTGTCCCATTTGCCTGCGTTGGCGGGCGAAGTGGACGGCAAATAATGAAAAGTCAAATGCGGATACGCCTTTTGCGCAGTGTCAAAAGATTTACGCCCGTTGCAAAATATCGCGCGTATATTTGCGCTCTTCAAAACCTGCTCAATATCGTTGGGCACTACGTCGGTAATATCGCTGTCTAGCGAGCCTTTGCGATTGCAAGAATATATAATATCCATCAATGCTATATTGTTGTCTAGCAACCATTGCTTCTTTTGCTCAATCGCTTCAGGGACTTCCTTGCCGACTATCTCCGCCGCCGTACTCCAAAATCTATTGCGCGGGTGCATATAATAAAATCCCTTCTCAAGGGATTTTACCGACGCCATAGAGCCTAGTATTAGCACACGGCTGTCTTTATCAAAGATAGGTTCAAAAGAATAAATCATTACTTGCTTACAAAAATCTTGGTGCAAGGAGCTTGTCCGCTCAGCACTTCGGATATGCTAAAGCGCGGATTTGCAATATACACTTCGCTTCCGTTTTTAAGCGGTTCTTTGATATACTCAAGCTTCGCCACCGCGCCGTTTGCGCCCACTCTCGACGAGCCCTTGCATTTGCCTTGCGCTTCGCATACCGCGTCGATGAGTTCGTAACTATCCTTGCCCGTGATTGTCTTGATCAAAGTTTTTTCGTCGCTTGGGTTGGAATAAATACCAAGCGTAGAAGTGTAAATCAACAGAGTTTTGCACTTGACAAGACAAGCGATTTGCGACGCAGTCTCGTCGTTGTCCATACAATGCACGACGTCCGCTCTAGACTTTGCAAGTTCTTGCAATTCCACTTTGTCAATTTCTTCCGAAGATAGCGGGTCGTTGTAATTTATGATGGGTATTGCGCCTTGCGCAGGACATCTCAAAAGCAACTTCTTGAGGTTTTCTTTCTTTGCAGGGTCGTTGAAATGTCTATGCTCTACCAGTATCTGTCTTACCGAATACTTAGGGTCGATATATTGACGGTAATTATTCATAAGAATAGTCTGTCCCTGCGCGGCATAGTCAACCTTAACTTCGCCGTAATCTCCGTCAATCTCACGTCCGTTGCGTCTTATATAGTCTATTCTGCCAATCTCCGTCGCTCCGCTCGACACCCAAATATATCCTGCTTTGAGTTCTCTGCTTATCCTTGCAATAGCGTTGTAGTCTATATCGCCCCACGCCTTGTTGACAAGCGCCATAGAGCCGACTTTTCCCACAAGTTCTACGTCAAATTTCATACTAACCTCTTTTATCTTTACTATTATGTATTTCCAAATTTTACGCTGCTAACAGCGTTTCGTAATCTATATCATGTTTTATACAGATAAGTACCGTTTGCCCCGACTGGATTATCTCTCCGCTGTCAATCTCGTCGATAGGCGTGCCTGTCGTGGTATTCTTGCTTGCATTCTCGTCCGCAATGAGATTTATCACGCCGTTTTCATCAATTTGCACCGTGACCGTTCCGTCCTCGTCCGTGCGGTATACTTGCGCAAATCCGTTGTAATCGTCATCGGGAATTAAATCTCTGTACGTCTTCAATCTATTGAGCGCCTCGGGAGTTGGGTGTCCGTAGTCATTTCCTGCGCCGCAAGAGATAATAGCGTATTCGCAATCTATCTTGTTAAGAAAATCCATACAGGTCGAAGTCTTAGATCCGTGATGCGCCACTTTGAGTATATCTGCATCTACGTTGTTAAAGTAACCTTTATTTATAAGATACGGCTCATTTTTTTCATTGGAATCGCCCGTCAACACTATAGTTCTCCCTGCATACTCCAGCAAACATATAGGCGACACTGAGTTCTTATTCAAGGCGGAAGAACTCTTTTTTATCGACGGATAATCTGCCTCGTCAAACGAATAGCATTTCATAATCCAATTTTCTCCGCTTATCTGATAAGCGCCCACGTTATAATTAATCTTGGATTTCTTTATCACGCCGTTTTCAACGTACGTCTCCGCAAGAGCCTTATTGTAAACATCCCCCCACTTACCGCTAGTTCCTATATCTGCAACAGGCAAATAGAAATTCTTTATATCACACCTTTCCACAAGTTTGTCAGCTTCTCTAACGTGGTCGTAATCGGTATGCGTAAGGAAGAGATAATCAATAGTAGTGATTTGCAATTCTGTGAGCGCGCCGACAATGACGTCGTCCCAATGCGAAGTCGTACCATTCTCGTTACCTATATCCATTACCATTACTTGCCCATCTGGGAGAATAAAAAGTATGCAATCGCCCTGTCCTATGTCAAGCACGCGCATCTCAAGTATATCTCCGTGAAGTTCAGCCACTCCGCTAGGTATAGGCTTATTACCGCTTGGCGGTTCGCCCGAAGGAGTCTCATCTTCGCCAAGCAAACTCTTGATAAGTTCTATTACGTCATTCCACATTCCTTTGATACTTATCAATATAATTGCAATTATCAGAAGAATGACCAAGATTACCGTCAGAATGGCGATAATCTTTTTGGTATCGGCGTTATTCTTTTTGCTAGGCTTTTTATTTGCCATACGTGCTCCTTTGACAAATCGTATTATGCAAATTAATCTTCGTCGGAGAAATATTCCAACATCTTTTTCTTCTTAGGCGGTTTGTTGTCGCCGTGCTTGATAAACGCCGTAGTCACTAGAGCAAGTCCAATGAATATCGACGCGTAAATAAATACTGTGCTTTGGCTTATCTTGTCCATGAATATGCCCGCAAAGGCAGGAGTAACCGCCTGCGCCGACATTGAGAACGCGTAATAATATCCAGTGTACTTTCCTACCGTACTTCCCCTTGACAGCTCCGTGACCATAGGCAACGTATTGACGTTGACGCATACCATACCAAAACCTGCAAGCAAATAACATAGCGGGAAAAGGTATTTTACTCCCGGGGTTGTGGCTTTCATAAAGAAGCAAGGTATAAATGCAAGAGCCGCTACGATTACGCCGATTATTACCGTCTTTTTTCTGCCGAGTTTGTTGGCAAGAAGCGCAACCGGCAACAATGCAATTGCGCCGCCCGCTCCGTTGAGAATTGACAGTGTACCTACGTAGCCTTGCGTAAAGTTAAGCATTCTAGTTGCGTAAGTAGAAAGGTGCGACTTGACGGCGTTGTAGCCCATAAACCACAAGAATACCGTCATAAGTATCAAAAAGAGTGACACAAGTTTTGCCTTTGGCAGTTTATCCGTGCCTTCCGCCTCTTCCTCGTCGACGACGTTGTATTTCTGTTCTTCCTCTTCACGAAGCTCGACAAACTTATTCTCTTTAACTGTCAACATATAGACGAGCAATACTATAAGCAATACCACCGCCAACGAAATAAAGAGGAACAAATAATTCTTCGTAGGAGTATTCGCAAATACCTTGTAAAGCACGATTGCCACGACTCCGCCTGCTCCGCCCATAAAAGTGATGAGCGCGTTTGCCTGCGAACGCAACGGCTTTGGAGTGATGTCAGGCATAAGCGAAACTGCCGGCGAACGGTAAGACGCCATGGCTACCAACAGCATGAGCAACGATACGATAAACATCACGAGTACCCACGCATTACTACGCACCATACTTGCGCCCATAGCAATTTGCGCGTCCTTGATTGCCAAAGATATGTCTGCGACTATTATCGCTTGCGCTTCGTTCAAACCTTTGAGCGAACTCAATTTTGAAAGCGAATTGTAATCAAGATTTATATTCTTTTGAGTGAGAAAATCCGTTACATCCTGTCTATTCGTCAACAAATCTTTCAACTTGTCATTGAATTCCATCAACTTATTGATATCGCTATAACCGGCGTCCATAATCTTCTTGAATTGCACGAACTCAAAAATGGAAAGTATCAAAATTGCAACGGCTGCGGCTATCGTACCCCAAAAAATAAACTTTGTACGTCTCCCCATCTTTCCGCCCTTTGATTTGTCGGACAGCGATCCAAACAGCGGCAACAGGAATATTGCCAAGAGATTGTCAAGTCCCATAATCAAGCCGTATTGCCAAGAATTGAGACCAAATCTAGTGTTGAGGATAAGCGGCATTATGTAATCGTAGACTTCCCAAAAACACATGATTCCAAAGAACGCAAACCCCACGAGGATTGTTCTCTTGAAGTCTAATTTCAAAGTTCCGCCCTTTTGCGCGACTGCATTTTCTTCTTTCGTGATACCGCTCTCTTCTTTCATAATACCTCTTTGTCTTTGAGTCGTTTATATGAGTATAACACACAATATAGCGCAATGTCCATTATTTTTGTCGCATACAAAATACCTCGCATATTTTAAAGTATTTTATATTTGCATAAAATATTCGTTATACGCTCTTAATATTGTAAAGTCTTACTTCAAAAGGCTGCAATTCAATATTAAATTTATCTCCGCTTGCGACGGTTGAAGCCTCTCCGCCAATAGGATAGAACTGCTCTACCTCATAACCTTTTTCGTCAAAACTCAAAGCCTTGTGGTCAAAAGCGTAATTAATTGTCCTATCGGAAGAATTGCGTATTGCAAGTATTCCCTTGCCGTCGTGGAAAGCGTAATATCCGTATACTCCGCCCTCTTCGGGAGCGTCGCCAAAGAACACGCTGTGGCGAATAGTATCAAAGTTATTTTCAGCCCATTGCAATACTTCAGTAGCCGCCGCATATCTTTGCTTATCAAACATTTGAGGAGAAAAATACAACTCCACAAAGCCTGTGCCGCGCATCATACACATATACAGATACGTCTTAAACTGTTCTATATCGTATACCACCGTCGGGTGCGAAGAATCGGGGGTCTGCTGATTGCCGGTCATAGGCGGATTGCAGTTGCGCTCCGCATAGCACGGCTCGTGATTGTACAAGTTGGAAATTGGGAATTGCAACTGCCTTATCTCAAAGAAATCGCGATACTTACCGTCGCGGTAGTTGAGGCATTGCGAAAGATTATCTCCCATACCTGCGTATCCCATGTCGTTGCAATTGTTAAGCCATATAGCGTCGCACCACTTCAAAAACCAAGGCGAACAGTGCGCGTACGACGTGACGTTGAGGAATACGTCGGGTCGCGTCTTGCGAATAGCCTCAAATCCTTTCGTCCACTCTTCCCAAAGGAAGGTATAGAAATAAAGTCCATCCCCCTCGCCTTTTGGATGTCCGTGATTTTTTGCCTTGCAAGGCGTGACGGCAAAGCCGTCTATCTTAAAATAACTGACGTTATACTTATCGCAAAACTCCGCCATCTTCTCGCACAAATCCCTGATATACTTAGTATTGCAAGTACATATATCGTAAGACTGCTTGCACTTGGGATAGCCTATGCTCTCAAGCAATTTTGCATACTTATAAGTCTGCTGAGTATATCCGCCTCGCGGACCGAACCACACGCCGAAAGTCGAGCCAAGCTCTTTCGTCAACTTGCTTTCGTTATAAAATTCATTGGGGAATTTATTACCGTCAAACTCCCAAAATTTTGCGCTCTTGTAATCTATCCAACCGTCGTCGACGACGTAGCAGTCAAGCGGACGCAGTCCCGCTTCTTTAAATCCGCTTGCAATTGCATTGAAAGATTTTGCTATCTTATCGCTGTCAATATTAAGCATATTGTCATACCAACTGTTGAATTGCAATCTGAATTTCGCGGGCTGTACCGCAATGGTCGCAACGTATTTAAAAAAGTCTGCGCGCATAGAATGGAAATTCGCTTGCCTACCGCTGCCAATAACGAACTCCACGCTCGTATATACTCCGTCGGTTGCAATCTCTGCAAAACTTCTGCCGATATGATATCTGCTGTAGGCTATATTGTTTTCAATTCTATTGTCTGCGACGGGAAATTCTCCGCCAAAGAACATATCGCCGACATAGTACGGCTGTCCCATAGTAGTAATATACGCAGGTATCATCACCCTCTTTTTTACTTTGGGTATGCTCCACTTAAATTCCATTGCGCTTACGTCAAAACTGTCAAGGTCAACAAAGTCGATTACCACTCCCGGATTTGACACTGCAATCTCTACGGTCTTTCTCAAGACTCCCGACTGCTCGTCGGCAACATAAATTAGGCGGACGCTCCAATCCATACCGCCGTGAGTAATAGCCAATTCTACGCAACTTTCGTCAGTTGAGACGACACTCATTTGGTTGCTGTCAAAAAAAGCTTTCTTGCGCATAATACCCGTCTTGACAAAATACGATATTCCGCATTCATAGCCCGACTGATTTATTCTCTTGCCTGTGATTTTGTTGACTACGTAAGCTCCGACAATCTTGCCGTCAGCTACGTCAATACCCTTGATTACCTTTTGCGATTCAAATACCATAAGTTATCCTTAAAACATATTTCTATATTATATAATAACATAGCGATAATAAAATTTCAAGGGTAAATTAAAAAGAGTGGAGCGCCTTTGCGTTCCGCTTCTTCTACTTCTTAATGAATCTGTACTTGCGACACGTCACTTTTCGCCGAACAAACTTGCAAAATCTTCAAACGTATAGCTTTGTCTCTTTTTCATTTCCGGATCGGCGAGATTGAAAAAACAACTTGGAATTTCTCTCAACTTTAAACACTTTGCAATGCACAGCGAACAGCCCTTGTCATGATTTGCCGGATTTAACGGACACTTGGTATCTTTGCAGGTGCAAAACTCACTTAAATTTGCCATAATCTATTCTCCTTTCTCTTTAGTCTTTAGTTTACTTCATAAATTTTTTAATCAACTTGTAATGCTTATCGGTATAAGGCTGATAGCGCACGGGCATATCAAACCAAGTCTTTTTGTCAAGGACGCTCTTGTAATGCGTGAAGGTGTCAAAACCAATCTTGCCGTGATACTGTCCCATACCGCTCTGTTTAAGTCCGCCGAATGGCAAAGTCGACGAGGCAATATGCATAATAGTGTCGTTGATACAACCTCCGCCAAATCTGCAAAACGTCTTAAGTTTGTCTTGATTTGCCTTGCTTTGCGAGAAGAAATAAAGCGCAAGAGGTGTGGACATTGAATTGACTTTTGCTATCGCCTCGTCCAAATTATCAAACGTGACGATTGGCAAAACAGGTCCAAACATCTCTTGATTCATCTCGGGATCGTCGAAAGTCGAATCAAGCAAAGTCGGCTGAATTTTAAGCTTTTCATCGTCGACCTTTCCGCCGAAAAGTACCCTGTCTTTGTCGATATAATTTTTGACTTTGTCAAAGTGTTTTTGATTGATTATCTTGGGATAGTTGTCATTGGAAATTGGGTCTTGAGTATATTGCAACGTAATTTGCTTTTTAAGTTCTTCCACCAATTGTTCTTTGATGCTTTTATCGCAATAGATAAAGTCGGGCGCTACGCACGTCTGTCCCGAATTGAGATATTTTCCGAATACGATTCGACGCGCGGCAAGAGGTATATTTGCAGTATCATCGACGATACAAGGACTTTTACCGCCCATCTCCAAAGTGATGGGAGTAAACTTTTCCGAAGCTTTTTGCATCACGATTTTTCCTACGGCTGTACTGCCGGTATAGAATATATAATCATAGTCTTGTTCAAGCAAAAACGCGTTCTCTTCCCTACCGCCGCTGACTACGATTACTTCATTTTTTTCAAACGTCTTTTCTACAAGTTTTTCTATCGCTAAGGACGTGTTGCGCGAATATCTGCTTGGCTTGAGTACTACGCTGTTACCTGCGGCTATTGCGTCCACCATAGGTTCTATTGAGAGCATAAACGGATAATTCCACGGGCTCATCACTAGCACGCAACCGTAAGGACACGGCAATATTTGACTCTTTGCAGGGAATTGAAAAAGCGCGCTCTTGACCTTTTGAGGACGTGAAAATTTCTTGATATGCTTTATCATAAATGTTATTTCGCAAAGCACCATTCCTATTTCCGTAGTGTAACTCTCTATTTCGCTCTTGTTAAGATCTGCTTTGAGCGCGGCAAAAATCTCGTCTTTCATAAGCAGTATGTTGTCATACAACTTTTTGAGAGACTTTATCCTTTTTTTGTAATCCAAAAAGGCGTGATCCGCCCTCTGCATTTGTATACAATTAATTACTTCTTGCCTTTCCATGTAAATAAACGCTCCTGCAACTTGTTTAACGTCATTTCGACACGTTGTTCAACAATACTTCAAGATAACTTGCAATCTCTTTTTTTGCCCCTTCAAGATCGTGTTCTCTGTAGTTACCGCACTCCTTTTGAGTTGTCCCCGGCACGTAGTCGAGCTCTAAACACCTCTTAAGACATTCCACCGTCACGCGCTTTGCTTCCTGTTCCTCAATGCCGAAAAGCAAGAGATAACATCCCGTACGGCAACCCATAGGTCCAAAATACACCACCTTGTCTTTTATCTCGCTGTTGCGAATAACCACCGCAAAGAGATGCTCAATGGAATGCAACGCGGCGTAAGATATGTAATCTCCTTTGTTGGGATACTTAAAACGCATATCGTAGGTATATACTCCGTTTGCCTCTCCAAGGCAATAAAACCCTGGAGTCATTGCGTCGTGGTCAAGCTCAAAAGATTTGATATTGTCCATAGTCTTCTCCAATAATTTAATGACAAGATTATAGCATAAGCCTTAACGTCAAGTCAATAATATTTAGTTTGCTACGTTGCTGTCGATATGCCAGTGCGCTTAACGACAAATTTCTACTTTTATGTCGAATTTTTTTCTTTTCTGCGCTTATATTATTTTTGCCTGTTGACAGTTTGAATACAAAACATATATAATTGATATATATTATAACAAAACGGTGAAATTATGACGGAAGAAAAAGCAAAAATGAATACGTGGGAAAAGCTGGCATACGGCGGCGGCGAGATTTACGGTAGCGGATACGCTGCGTTGCTAGGCGTGGTACTCTCCTTCTTTTTGACAAATCTCGTACTGGTAGGCATTAAGAATGCAGAAATTTACGCGGCGATAATCATAGTCGTGTCAAAGGTGTGGGACGCAATCTCCGACCCGCTCATGGGAGTAATATCCGACAACACGCGTACAAAAATAGGCAGACGCAGACCGTGGATAATTATAGGCGGAGCTTTAGTGCCTGTGGCATTTGCAATAATGTTTATGCCCTGGGCAAAGAATATTGAAAACCAAGCCTTGAGAATAATTTACGCTTGCGTTGGATATTTCTTACTGTGCACGATCAATACAATTTCGCAAGTGCCGTACGCGTCTTTAAGCGCAGAGATTTCCGGCGACTTTAAAGAGCGCAACAAGGCAAACTCAATTAAACTTCTCTTCTCTTTGGTAAGCTCGGGACTTTTCTTCCTAATACCGTCGGCAGCGACCGAAGCGTATTCTGCATATCTCACAGGAAAGTCGTCTATGTACGGCAAGATCAACGAAACGGGATTTTTCCTAGTCGTAGCAATACTCTGCGGAGTAATATTCGGCATATCTACGGTACTCGTTGGAATTTTCAGCAACGAACGCATACCTTACGACACGACGCAAAAAAGCAAGTTTTCTTTCAAGAGCTACGCCGTACCGCTCAAAAATAAATCGTACAGATACCATCTTATGATGTATCTTACGGCATTCGGCTGCTACGATTTCATTTCCGCATTGGTACTCTATTACGTTACGGCAGTCGTACCCGGCATAACTATATTCGGCAAGAGTATGAGCACTCTGTTTATTGTCGCTCCTATGATGGTAATGGCGGCAGTCACGTATCCTTTGAATATGAAACTCAAGAATACCAAAGGCAAGCAATTCGTATACCGTTGGGGGCTGCCCTGCTATATCCTCGGCGCGTTGGGATTGGCGGTATTCCCCAATACGCAAAACGCCAACGTTAGCTGGTTGCTTCTGCTTTGCTCGGCGGTAATGGGCGTAGGCTTCGGCGGAGCGCAGATGATGCCGTGGATGATATTCCCCGATACGCAAGACGTGGCGGAACTAAAGACCGGCATAAAAGACACCGGCTGTTACAGCGGACTTATGACCTTCACTCGTAAGATAGGCACTGCCATTGCGCAAAGTATAGTGCTTATCGTGCTTGCTTGCGTAGGCTACAGCGATTGTACGGAAAAAATATATAACAAAGAATTAGACGCATATCCGCAGAAAGTTACGCTGGCAATACGTATACTTTTCGGCGCAGTCGTAGTAATAATGATAAGCCTTGCAATATGGGCTTCGTTGCAATACAAAGTCACCGACCAAAAATTGACGAGAATTAAATACTATCTCGAAAAGCAACGCGCAGGCGAAAACGACGCCTTGACGGACGAGGAAAAAGCCGAAAGACAGGCGTTGATTGAGGAGCTTGGCTGATATGGATTTCAATACTACACCGCTTACAAAATTGACAGGCAGTCTGTGCAAAGTCATGGGCGTAGAACCTCCCGAGCATTCAGAAGGCGAAATTGACGAACTCGTCAATTTCGTTACGTCAAAGACGGAAGGCAAACCCGTCGACAGAATTCTTATGTACAACCCCGACGCAATAGGTCAGTGGTCGTACGAAAAATACTCCGACAAATTTTCGCCGATGCGCGAATACGCGCCGTTTGAGCTTAATATGATTACGGTTTTTCCGCCCAAAACTCCCGTATGCTTTGGCAGTATGTACACGGGCGCGAGTCCCGAAGTACACGGCATACAGCATTACGTCAAATCGCTGATTACCATTGACAGCATTTTTGACGCGCTTATCCGCGCGGGGAAAAAGCCTTGCATAGTCGCCGTCAAAAACTCTTCTCTGTCCAAGATATTCAACGAGCGCAATATGGATTATTATTTTGAAGATTACGACAACGAAGTAATATCCCGCGCAGTCGAACTTATCAAGCAAGACAAATATGATTTCATCGTCGTATACAATCAAGAATTCGACGACGTAATGCACCGTTCCCATCCAAATTCAAAACGCTCGCAAAAGGCGCTTGACCACCACGCGCAATCCTTTGAGATACTCGGCAGACACGTAATAGAATATTGGAAAGGACACGACACGTTGATAGGTTGCGCCACCGACCACGGCACGCACCGCGAATGGTATCTGCTCGGTCAGCACGGCAAGAATATCCCCGAGGATATGAATATCAAACACTATTACGGAGTTATAAATAAGCAATAAATTTTTATACTACTGCTAATAAAAGCCCGACTTGCTCATAAGAAATGCGTCGGACTTTTTGCATTACAATATGCATATTTACACCAAAAACAATGCAATTCTAATTATATTCGACTTAATTCTATTGAAAAGTGTATTCAAAATGATTTAAAATATCCCTAGCAAATCGAAAGGAGCAAACAACATGAATAATTTCGCAGACTTTCTCTATACGTTGCGCAAAGAAAAAGGCATGACGCAAGCCGAACTTGCCGAGCTTTTGGGAGTGACTAACAAAGCCGTGTCAAAGTGGGAAACGGGCGAAGCAATGCCGGAAACAAGTCTACTCTTGCCGCTGTCTCGTATACTAGGCGTGAGCGTAGACGAACTGCTTGCTGGCAAGCGCGACAGTCAAGATGATATTGCTTCAAGAGAAGATAAGATCAAAGACGAAGATAAAGATGATGACGTAATCGAAGAATATATAAAAAGCCATTTATTTAAAAGAGGCAAAGACGACGAAAAAACTCTTCTTGACAAAATTTCCGCTTTGGTATGCACTTGCATATTCTCTATTGGATTGCTAACCTATCTAATTTTAGGCGCGGTTGGCGACCTTTGGACGCCCTATTGGATTATTATACCGTTGTGCGCGCTCTCCTGCGGAATTATAGGCATATTATTCGATATATTCAATAAGGCAAAACGCGCTCAAAAAATAAAACGAGGCGAAAATCCGTACATCGGCGCAATTTGCGGTATCGTCATGATTACGTGCATAATTACGTATCTGATTCTGGGCGTATTCTTCTCTCTATGGCATCCTTTTTGGATATTGCTTGTCGCAGGCGCTTTTGTTTGCAGCGTGGCGGGAATTATCGGCGGTATCGTATCAAATAAAACAAAGTTAGATTGAATTATATAAAAATATCCTTATTTTGCCAAAATATTAAAAATACGGTATTGACTTTTACCATAATTTATAGTTTAATAAATATATGGAAGTGATAATGTATATTTTAGTTGCGGTTTGCATAGCTTTGGGCGTATTCAAGTCATATTCCCGTAATAAAGGCAATTATGACTTTGAACTCATCGCAAAGACGTGCGGATCGCTTTGTTTTGTTGCAATAGGTATTCTTGCCTTTTATCTATCCGAACATTCGGGCAAAGAAAAGTCCTATTCCCTTGTCGTAATTTTGGGTCTCATACTGGGACTTATCGGAGATATATTCCTCTGTCTTTACAGCACTAACGCGCATCCAAAGAGAAAGAATCTTATTCAGACTGTGGGCGTAGTATTCTTCTTCCTTGGTCATTTGTGCTATATGTTCAACTTTTTGACCTTGGAGTCATTTAAACTCTATCTGCTCCCCACGCTTATCGTATTGCCAATCATATATATCATACTTGCTTGCACCGTACTCACTTCAAGCAAAGCCCAAAATATTATGCTTGCGATATATTATTTTGCGCTCAACTTGATACTAACTTCTGCAATCAACTTAATGATAGTGAGAGGCGTAAACGTATTTACTCTGCTCAACTTGATAGGTTGCGTACTCTTTATATCTTCAGATACCGTACTCGGTCTATCGTGGTTCGCGCCGTCGCTTAAACTGCCAAAAAGCCATGATTACTATATCATCTTGAGTTACTACACCGCGCAGTGCCTATTTGCGCTGTCGATATTCTTTATTTAGTTCATATAGTTCGACTCTAAGAGAGGATAGTCAAATCTAAAATGCGTCTTTTCCGCCAATCTAGCCTTTGGCTCAAGTCGACGTACATAAAGTACGACGGCTTTCGTCAAAAGCTATCTTGACAAAAAATCCGCTATTTTATTATTCTCCTATCTCTCTTCTCGCCGAACACAAGTTAGTGAAAAAGAGCAATGCTATATGCAGTCGCTCTTTTTTAGTTTTGCCTTAATAACTTTTAACAAATCGATATCCTTAACAGTACAATACGTCGTCAAAATGGGCACTGCCAAGAATATCGCGCCCATAATCGTACCGAGCGTATATATTACGTACTGCCAACCGTTGTTACCGACTAAGTCTTGGAAAGCGACGACTATATCTCTTACCATACTGTCCAAAAATTCTGGAAGAGTCGAGCCTGCGCCTACCGGGAACATAAGTATAAACGCCAAGAAAAGCGGAATCGTCATTATAGTACTGTATGCACATACCGTGATTGAAAAGATATTTTTTACTCTGCCTTCAAACGTACCTGCCGCCGTGGACATGAGCATAATGCCAATTGCGTTGGTCACTATGACGACTACGTATCTCAAAATGACGTTGGAAATTGCGCTGATATATTTAAGTCCCGAATTGCCGCCTGCGGCTTGCACTATCGACAAAATGCCGAGTATAATAAACAATGCGGCTACGGTAATCATTACGCTTTGTTTAACAATCTTCTTTTTGCTCTCTTCCATAAATCCCCCGAGACAATAACTTGCCTTAAAATATTAATTTAATTATAAAATATATTGCGCGACAACGCAATATATTTTCAAAATAATTTTAATACTTTTTTAATTTAGGGAATCTGTTATTTAATTACGGAATATCCGCCTTTTTCAAGCGCAGTCAAAGCCTTGTCTAAGTACTGTTCTTTTATTAAAATATAATCGGTGTCGTACGTAGATACGGCAAAGATAGGCACGCCAGAGTTAGCCAATACCGACGATATATTTGACAGTATCCCTACCAAAGAAAAATCAAGCGTCCCTACTACGCGCAGACCTCTCCACGTACTGTCAACCGCCAAACTGTCTTTTGGAACGTCGGCTTCTTTGCATACCAAAGATACCTCGCCGTCTGTCTTGGCAAGAAAGAAAAAGTCGCTCTGCATATCGACTTGATTTACGCTATCTATTTTGCATACGCAAAACTTATATTCAAGTAATTGTATTTGCATAATATTATTTTATCAAATAAATTGCCGTATGCCAACGATATTGACGTTTAAATTAAATATTGCAAATTATAAAATCGTGTGATATAATTGATTTATGAAAAAACTTACCGTATCTTTTTGCGTATTGACCATACTTTGCATTTTATGCGTAAGCTTGTTTTTACCGGCTTGCGCGAAAGACGATTACGTACCTCCCGTCAATACCAAAGGAACGTTGTTGAGTATTGGTTGTCTTAGCGACTTACATTCAAAAGACGCTTATTTCAACTTACTTACCGCGCAGTTAAAACCCAACGTCAAAAAAACGCTCAAGCAAATGCAAGGCAAGTATTACGACGCTTTGATATTCGGCGGAGACCTCACGTCGAGCGCTTCGCCAGCCAAATCTCATACTTACTCTATTTACGACAAAATTCTTGAATATTCTGACAAGATTACAAAAAATTCCCTATTCGTATGCGGCAACCATGACTACAGCGCGGGGCTCAACAAATATCCGTCGTCCAAAGTCACGACTACAGATGGATATTACTATAACTATAACGCAGCCGATTTCTACGGCTATATTATGAAAGATCGCATAGGGCAACTTGACAGTGACGACGCATATTACGAGTATTACGACAACAAGGGCGAAAGCGGCGGCAAAGGAAATTACTTGCTGGGATATCACTATCAAATCAAAGGCTTCCATTTCATTGGACTCAATCCCCACCCCGCCGACCTTCTCGGCATTTTACAACGCACCAATTACACCTACACCAAAGGCAGCGTAGATTGGCTTGAGAGCAAATTGCAGTCGATAGGCAAAGACAAGACGGTATTTTTAATTGCGCACATTCCTCTTGCCTCTTCGGTAAACTTGCGTACCAATAAGGGGATTGAGGCGGGTATGTCGCAATATATGCAAGACAAATTGATAGTCTTTCCCAACCTCGTGTGGCTGTACGGACACGACCACTCCGACGGCGCTATGCTTGACGCAGACGGCAATACCGTCAACATAAGTTGTTATATTAAGGACGATACCGCTCAGCGCGTCACGCAGTATTACGACAAAGACGGCAACAAATCTTTCGTGACTTGCTTCATGGGATCTATGAGTTATAAGTACGGCAATATGTCAAACGATATAAATCCCAAGATTTATCAAGGTCTTGACGTCGACGTGTATAATGACAAAATAGTTTTGCAGACTGTCAATTACGGCGCAAACAGTAACAACAGCGGTACGATAACCCCATTCGTCATTGAAAGGAATATGCAACAATAAATTTGTAAACGCAGATAAAAAATGAAAACTTGTCCTAAATGCAACTCTCAAATAGATGAAGATATGGCGCTCTGCCCAACGTGCGGAGAGCCTTTGCGTACATTTTCCGACAAAAACAAATATGACAAACACAGCTTGATATTAGTGCGCTTTTTGATAATAGTGTCAATTTTATTTCCGCCAGTAGGCGCGATAGTAGGCAGCGTAATCAAAAAAAGACATGCCTTTCTCGGCAAGTTATGCTTTAGATACGCGCTTATGGGCTTTGCAATATACTGCATGTTGACGCTGCTTGCGCTTATTTGCTATCTTGCAATGACCTTTCTAGGCGTATCTTATTTGTAGTTCACGTTTTGGCGGTACTTGCAAGTGATATTTTTTCAATAATTAAATAAAAAAGTGGACAACAAAGTCCACTTTTTCCATATAACTTCTTGCCAAACAAGCAATATATTATCCTTTCAATTGCTCCATTTGCTCTTTGATGATTGCTTTGATTTCGTCTATCGCGCTTACATACGCAACTTTCTTGCATTCCTTGGTAGCTCTAACGGTAATCTCAACCTCGTCGGTAGCCAAGCTCTTGGGAGATACGACTACTCTGATAGGCATACCCATAAGGTCTGCGTCGTTGAACTTGACTCCCGCAGCCACGCTTCTGTCATCGAAAAGCGTGTCGATACCCTGCTTGACGAGACTGTCGTACAATTCGTAAGCCTTTTTGTTTACGTTTTCGTCGTCAAGTCTCAAAGGACAGATATGCACTTGCCAAGGCGCTACGCTCATTGGAAGGACAAGACCCTTGTCGTCGCTTGACTCTTGCGCGATTGACGCGATTGCTCTGCCTACGCCAATTCCGTAACAGCCCATAATAGGATTAAATTCCACGCCGTCTGCGCCGTGTACCGTCATATCCATTGACTTAGTGTACTTTGTGCCAAGTTGGAATATGTTGCCTATCTCAATGCCGTTTTCCACCCTCAACTTGCCTCCGCATATAGGACATCTGTCTCCGCTTCTCGTCTTGGATATATCGACAAATTTTGCATTTGGCATATCTCTCTTGAAGTTAAATCCGGTATAGTGGTGCTCTGCTTTGTTTGCGCCAATTACCAAAGAATTAATATTCTCCAGCGACTTGTCGTATACGGTAATTATGCTTTTGTCAAGTCCCATAGGTCCAATATTACCGCATGCCAAAACTTCGCTTACTCCGCCGTCGTACGGTACGATTTCTTTACGTAATTCCTTTTTAAGTTTTGCCTCGTTGACCTCAAGGTCTCCTCTTGTAAATGCGATTACTATCTCGTCGGCGTTGCCCTTGACTGCAAATACGACAGCTTTGCAAGTAAGATCTTGAGATACTTTCAATCTTGCAGATACTTCTTCAATTGTCTTGTCTTCGCCCGTAAATACAAGCTCAAGCGGTTTAACTTCGCTCGTCGGAGTATCGATTACGCCGTCGGCTACTTCCATATTTGCTCTGTAATCGCAGTCGTTACAAAGCACTATGCTGTCTTCGCCTACTTCCGTCAACAACATAAACTCGTGCGCAACGCTACCGCCCATCATACCCGTGTCGGATTTAATATCAATAAAGTTCTTAAGTCCTATTCTTCTGAATATGCGATAGTATGCGTCAAATACTCTTTGATAATACTCTTCCAAATCCTCTTTAGTCGAGTGGAATGAGTATGCGTCTTTCATGGTAAATTCTCTAACTCTGATAAGTCCGCCTCTGGATCTTGCTTCGTCGCGGAACTTGGTCTGCAATTGATATATCATCATAGGCAGTTGGTTGTAAGAGCTGACTATGTGATTGGCAAGATGTACAGCCGCCTCCTCGTGCGTCATACCGAGCAACATGTCTCTGTCGGCTCTGTCCTTAAATCTAACCATCTCGCTGCCGATTGAATTGTATCTGCCGGACTTCTCCCAAATCTCTCTTGGCATAACGACCGGGAACAGCACTTCCTGTCCGTCCAACGCATCCATTTCTTGACGAATGATAGCCTGTACCTTTTGGCTCATCTTCTGACAGGGCATAGTCATGGTATAAATACCGTTTGCCACCTGCTTGATAAAACCTGCTCTCGACAAAAGTATATGACTTTTGATTTTTGCGTCTTGAGGAGCTTCTTTCGTACGCTCGCACACCAATTTGCTCAATAACATAAATTTACCTCTTTTAATAAATTCGTATAAAGTTTATCACAACGAATTGTTAAAATCAAGCAAAGTAAATTATCATAATAAATTTATATAAATATTCGATACGCAAAATTCGACAAAGACTTTCAACCCATTATAATATCGATAGATATTCAAATGCAAATATGAGCATATATCAATATGCAAGTATGTACATATTTAAATCTATAAATATTAATATATGCAAATATGTTAATATGATTTTCCATCAAGCAAACATCTAGCTCCACTCACCATTGAGCGTAATCGGCGGGTATTTACGTTGATAGGCAATCTCCCCTACCCTATTTACTAATTCTCCATATATCTCCCCTCTCGTTTGGCGAGAAGGGAGTGGCGCGCCAAACGTTAACGCAAGCCTACGCTGGTGTTGTCTTTGTGTCTGTCTCTCAAAGCGTCGATTGGGTGCTCTGCAATTTGATAGCGGTAATCTATACCCTTCTTGTCGATATACTCGCCTATGACCTTATGCGAAGCAACGTTTGCAGTCTTTGGATTGACGATACTTTGATAAGTGAAGAAATCGCTGCTCTTTGGCATTTCGTCAACATTGATATAGTTTTCTCTGTCGGCGGTAAGTCTAACGCTCTCAAGCTGCTGACGAACGTAATCTTTGCAAGAATGGAAAGCCAAAAGCTCGGGGAATTCGCCCACGGGAATAATTTGTTGCCATTCTTTTTTCTCATATTTCTTGAGCATTTGAGCCGCCGTATGCAAGTGAGCAACTTCCTGTTCAAATAGTTGTTCCCACATTGCCTTGATACGCTTGTCGCTCTCGTCCATATAGCAAGAATAATAGAGATACGCTTCGCAATATTCGTGCATAAGCGAATTTTCAAGCCAGGTGCAGTTGGTGTCCATCAACGAGCCGTATTGCGTGACGTGCTGTTCTTCTATCATAGCGATTTCCGTATAAAGCTGTCTGCCAAGCGTAGATTGATCGTAGAAAGCGCCTTGGTTCATATAGTAATTCATAGTCTGCTGTTCTGCCGCAGTGATTATCATAGTATTGAGTACCGTCAACATATCGCTTGATTTGCTGTCGATATGATATCTTATGCTGTCGTATGGGTGTCTATGCTCTGCAATGGTAGGTCTGCCCGGCATAATTTCCACGTATTCGCCAACTAATCTTTGAGCCTTGACGCCCTGCTCCATTTCCAAAAGGTCAGCGTATCTGTAAAGGTGGTCAAAGTCCTCAAGTAGCGCAAAATCAAGAGCTTGCTTTACGTATCCGTTTTTCTCTCTTTGAGCTAAGATAGCCGTCAAATCAACCGCCAAATGCTCGTATCCAATCGTATGCTCCAAGATATTCTCATTGAGAGGTTTGAGATTGGCAATACGTTTTTGCTGTTGTTGCTCTACTCTTCTTGTCGCCGCCAAATGTCTGCGAATATCGTTGTTGTCGCAGTTGCGCGAAAAGCGGTGTAAGAAATTGACGGATTCGTATTCCGTTCCGTTCATAAGAATAATACGAAGTTTGGTGTACGGACTTACTTCTTCCTTATCGTAAGGCTTTGAGTTGAGGCAAGACCAATCACAAAATTGTTTGTCTTGCGACATAGGTTTGAGTTCAAAAGGATTCATATTTCCCCTCCATGTTTTTATTTAGAGCAATGCTTAAGTTCGCATGGCAATCTTATTCACGATTACTTAATCATTACCTCTATTTTTTTAAGTATCTTCTCAAGTTCACGTAGCAATATTGCTTATGCATCTTAATCAACGTCTCTTTGAGTGAAGTATTTCCAATATATTTAAACTTTATCACTAAACTTTCGTTAATTTTTGTCCAAATTGCGCCAAAACACTTTTTATTTATTGTAAATAGTGTTAGAATAAAGGCAGAGGAATTATATCGAAGAAAATCGATATATCAAGTTATACTTAGTTTAAGGAGTGTTTATGGAGAAACAAAAGTTGGAATACCTCCAATCCAAAGCTCTCGACGTACGTAAAATCGCCGTTGAGATGATAGGAAGATTGGGCGTGGGACATATCGGCGGTTCGTTGAGTGTAGTCGACCTTCTCGCCGTACTTTATTACGATATTGCAAAAGTTGACCCCAAGAATCCAAAAGACCCCGACAGGGATAGAATAGTTATGAGCAAAGGTCATGCAGGACCGGCTGTATACAGCGTGCTTGCAGACAAGGGATACTTCCCTATGGAAGAGATTAAGACCCTCAATCAATCGGGCACAAATCTTCCATCTCACTGCGATATGAACAAGACAGTCGGTATCGATATGACTGCAGGCTCGTTGGGACAGGGCTTGAGTTGCGCGATAGGTATGGCTCTTGCCGGCAAGATTGACAAAAAAGATTACAAGGTATTCTGCATACTCGGAGACGGCGAATCTCAAGAAGGTCAGGTATGGGAAGCTCTTATGTACGCCGGCAATATGCGCCTTGGCAATCTCGTCATTTTCATAGACAACAACGGTATGCAAATCGACGGTATGACGGCAGATATTAACGCTATAGAACCGCTTGAGGAAAAAGGTAACGCATTCAACCTACATACTCAACGCATTAACGGTCACGATATCGAAGCACTTGAAAACGCAATCAACACTGCTCTTTCCGTCAAGGACAAGACCTCTTTGATTATACTCGACACAATAAAAGGCTACGGCGTAGACTTTGTATCAAGTAAGGGCGCAGGTTGCCACTCTATGGCAATCACTGAAGAGCAATGGCGCGAATTCTGCGGTAAGGAGGACGAGTAATATGCAAGATATGTTGGAAATGAGAGAAGTATATTGCAACTGCTTGGTAGAAGAGGCAAAGACCAACGACAAAATCGTAGTCGTCGAAGCCGACCTTATGAACTGCATCAAGACTGGACCGTTTAAGAAAGCTTATCCCGATAGATTTTTCAACGTGGGAATTGCGGAGGCAAATATGGTGGGAGTATCCGCCGGACTTGCAACTTGCGGTAAAATCCCATTCTGCTCTTCTTTCGGCACGTTCGCCACAAGAAGATGCTACGACCAAGTATTTATCAGCGTAGCGTACAGCAAACAAAACGTAAAGATAGTAGGCACCGACCCAGGTATCTGCGCGGAAATCAACGGCGGTACTCACATGCCTTTTGAAGATATGGGCATTATGCGCGGCATACCCAATATGCTTTGCGTAGAGCCTACCGACGCTGCAATGCTCAAATCGCTTATGCCGCAAATCATCGCTTACGACGGCGCAACTTATATAAGACTGCAACGTAAAAAAGCGGAAGCCGTATATCAAGAGGGCGAAAAGTTTGACCTTTTCAAAGCAAGGACAGTTGTACCCGGTAAGGACGCTACTATAATTGCATCAGGTATTATGGTAAGCAAAGCAATCGAAGCAAGCAAAATTTTTAAAGGTATGGGAATGAGCGTCGGCGTACTCAACGTCTTCACTTGGAAGCCTATCGACGAAGAGGCAATAATCAAAGTTGCAAAGACAAGCGGCGCAATCGTAGTGGCAGAAAATCATAATTTCCGTAACGGACTTTACTCTGCTGTCGCAGAAGTCGTCGTCAACAACTGCCCCGTTCCAATGGAAAGCGTAGGCGTGCAGGACGAATTCGGCGAAGTAGGCAAAATGCCTTACCTCGCTCAAAGATTCCACTTGACGGTAGACGATATCGTACAAAAGACTTTGAAAGCAATTAAGCGTAAAAAGTAAATTTGAATTATCGATAAATAAAAAACGGAAGCGCGACACTTCCGTTTTTTAATATATAAATACTTATATAGATTGCCTCATCCAAATATGTTCGCAGCCTTCGTCGTAATCCATATCGCCAAAAGACGTATAGCCTTGCTTTTGATAAAAGCCTTCCGCGCGTTTTTGAGCGTGAATTCTTATCTCTTTTCCGCCCGACTTCTCTATTTGCTCTTTTGCAAACTCAAGTAGCTTTCCGCCAAGTCCCACTCCGCGATATTCCTTTACGACTGCGATACGACCTATCAAATAATAGCCGTCTTGATAAAAGTATCTGCAAGTGGCAATCGCTCTGCCGTCGTCAAAAGCAAGTATGTGCGTAGCGTAATCGTCCACGCTGTCAAACTCTTCTTGAAAGCCTTGCTCTTCTACGAAAACTTTCACGCGTATTTCCCTTGCCTCTTTCGGCAAACTGTAGTAAATCTTAAATTCCATATCTATATTGTATATTACTTATAAATCTTTTGCAAGTTTTGTCGAAGTCTATATTATTGTCGTCGTCAAAGTTTCCCCACTTATTGCCGATTGGTACATCATCCAATAGCCTCTTCCGCCCTTTTCTATCTCCATCCATTGTCTGCAATCGCTGCTGTTTTGCGGCGGATTAGAATCGTCTTTATCTGGCACACCGTAGCATATTATATCTGGCACTCCGTCATTCTCAATAACGCCTACTACGTAATATCCGTCTCCCTCTATAGGCACTCTTACCCACTTGCTTGACGGAATAAGCAAAGTCAATTCTTCGTCCTTTTGATGAGTATCAAATAATTCGCTTAAATTCTTCTCGATTTTTTTATAAAACGGCTCTACCGTCTTTGCCTTGCTTGTCTTCTTACCTTGTGTTATTTGCTCGGTTTTTTCTTCTACCTTCGGCGTTACGACTTCTTGTTGAATATCTTGTATATGCTTATTTTCTTCAACGTGAGGCAATTCGATTTCTACGTCAATTATTTGTTCTTCAACACGGTCGCGTCTTATCTGCTCTTGTCTTATTGGTTCTTGTCTTATTGCTTCTTGTCTTATACTCGTTTGTTCGACAGGTTGTTGAGCATTGACGTCTCTTATGTCCGTTGGTCTCTCGATTACTTGAGAAATGCTCGCATAATATCTATGTATATCTGTCATTATCGCGTTGGGAGAAAATCTTCCCTTATTGCTACCCATACACACGATACTTCCGTCGGCTACGACGACTATTTGAATTGTCTTATTGAGATCGTAAAGCGCATTAAAAGTATGCTCGCCGTCAAAAAGATTGCCGCAATACATAATATTGTCTCCGCTCTTAATGCACATTAAGCCATTGCCATTCAACCCTAAAATTCTTACAAAGCAACTTGTCCTACCTGCAAAATTTTCAAACTTGACGATACCCGAGCAATTGCTCTTGTTGTGTTCCGTCATTATAATTATCTTTTTCAAAATTACCATATACTACCCTCCGTACACAATAAACTATGCGGATAGAATACGTATTATGCTAAATTATCCGAACAACAACTCGCTCAACTTAATAAATTGGTCAATATTTAAAACTTCGCCTCTTATTCTCTCGTCCAATCCCATATCATTCAACGCTTTGCTTGCCACTTCTCTACTCACGCCGAGACCGCTCATAATATTGTTGACAAGCGTCTTTCTACGCATTGCGAAAGCGCACTTGATTACCTTTTTGACTTTGGCTTTGTCTACGTGAAAATAAGTATCGTCAAGATCGATACGCACGATACAGCTGTCTACGTTGGGCTGAGGCGTAAACATATATCTCGGCACTTCGCGCATAATCTTGGCTTTGCCTTCTAGCGCAATGGCGAGCGTAATTACGCCGTAATCTCCGTCGGTTGCCGTAGACGTCAAACGCACGCCAACTTCTTTTTGTATCATCACCGTGATACTCTTTGGTCGGCGCGCACGCTCCAAAAATCTCATTATTATAGGCGTGGTAATATAATACGGCAAATTGGCTACAACCTTATAGTCCTTGCCTTCCAAAAGCGTATCAAGTTCTTCGTCGCTTACCTTTTGGATATCTTTGAATACTACTTCGACTTTGTCCTCTAGTCCTTTGAGAGTTTGTCCAAGTATAGGCACAAGATTGCGATCTATCTCAAAGGCAAGCACCTTGCCGGCAGACTTTGCAAGCTCTCTCGTAAGCGTACCCGCGCCCGCGCCAATCTCCACGACGACGTCGTTTTCGTCAACTCCGCTGTCCTTTACCATTGCTTGCAAAAGATTGGTGTCGGTAATAAAGTTTTGTCCAAACTGCTTATTAAATCTAAAGTTGTGGTCTTGCAGTATTTGTTTTATATCGCTCATAATCAATATATAACCTTATAGCAACTCTCTTACTCTCAACTTTGCGCCCACAGACTTTGCAATCTCTCTTGCCTTGGCAATCTCTTCTTGACCTATTACGTCGACTACGCTCAATACCACATTGCCTCCGTGGTTTACGCACTTCTTTGCAAAGTCAATCATTATGTCGAATGCTCTCTCGCCATAGTCGCTGTGGCAAATCTTATCGTACTTGATAGCGTCGGTAGCGTTGAGAGATACGTTAATCGTGTCAATGCACTTTGAAATTCTTTCCGTAATGTCTTGACCCAAAATCTCATTAGCCTGACCGTTGGTATTTATTCTCGTCTTTGCGCCCTTGGAATGAACGTAATCGCTTATCTTCTCTATAGCGTCAAAGCGGTATGTGGGCTCTCCGTATCCGCAAAACACCACTTCGCCGTAATCAGCAAGGTTGTAATCTTTGTCAAGAATATCTATAACTACGTCTGCGCTCGGCTCGTCCTTGATCCACAAATCTCCGTAGATCGGCTTGTCGTAGTAGCGCACGCAAAACTCGCAACGGTTGGAACAACGGTTTGTCAAGTTGATATAAACGTTGTTGTCTACTGTATAAACGTATCTATTTTGCATAATCAATACCTCACTTCTTATATTTAAAAAACAATCTTTTTGTATTTTCGCAAGTTAATTGTTCGATTATTTCTCTATCCACGCCCTTTACGCTTGCAATCTTATCAACGACAAGATTGACGTATTTGGGCTCGTTGGGCTGCCCTCTATACGGCACAGGCGTCATGTACGGGCAATCAGTCTCCACTAACAGCCTATTCTCGGGGATTGCCATAATCACGTCGTCTTTCTTTGCGTTCTTAAAGGTAATGGCTCCGCCAAGCGCGTAATAACAATCGTATTTATTAAATTGCTTTATCATCTCAACGCTTCCCGAATAACAGTGCAACAATACTCCGTGATTCAACTTATCTTTATGAGCATTTAGTATATCTATTGCATCGCCGTAAGCGTCGCGGATATGCAATACTATAGGCAATCCCACTTTATCGGCAAGTTTTATCTGTCTTGCAAAGACGTCTCTCTGTACGTCGCGTTCTGACTTGTCGTAAAAATAATCCAATCCTATCTCGCCTATTGCAAGCACCTTTTTGTTATTTGCATTTTGCAAATAATACGCTTCAACTTCGCTATCGTGATACTTTGCGTCGTGAGGGTGCGTGCCTATTATCGCATATATATTGTAATATTTATTTGCAAGATCAATTGCGCTCTTTGATGACGATAAGTCAAACCCAACTTCAAAGACGCTTTCCAAGCCTTCTTTTGACAGGTCGCTAGATATTTCTGCTACTCTGCCAATTAATCTTTCGTCGCTCAAATGCGCGTGAGAATCTATTAGCATAATTCGCCTTATCCAACGATACTTCCCGACTTGACTGCCTTGCAAGGAGTAATCAATGCCAAGTCGCCATTCTCGTCTTCTGCGCAAAGTACCATACCTTGCGACTCGATACCTCTCAATTTAGCAGGCTTCAGATTGGTTACGACAATGACTTGTCTGCCTACCATATCCTCGGGAGTGTAATACTTGGCAATACCGCTGACTATCGTGCGAGGTTTGTCTTCACCTACATCAATTTGCGAACAAAGCAATTTGTCTGCTTTTTCTACCTTTTTGCATTCTACGACAGTGCCCACTTTGAGCTCTATCTTTGCAAAGTCCTCTATACCTATTTGCTGCAGCGTGACAGTATTCTCCACTTTCTCTTTCTCCTTTTGGTTTGCTTGGGCTTTTTTCTTCTCTTCTTCCAAGATTTCGTCCATTACTTTCAATTCTTTAGCGATATCTATTCTTCCAAAAAGCTGTTCGCCTTTGTCTACTTGCAAGCCGTCAATCTTTGCGCCAAACTTTTGTATGCTGTCAAAGTCCGTCAAACTCATACCGTCTTTGATACCAAGCTTGTCAAATATTTTAGCGGGTGTCTGCGTAAGGAAAGGTTGCAAGATTACCGAAGTCATTCTTATTGTTTCGCAGAGGTTGTAAAGTACGGTCTTAAGTCTCTCTTTACCCTCGTCAGTCTTGGCAAGTATCCAAGGCGTGCACTCGTCGATATACTTATTGGCTCTTTGAATTACCTTGAAAATCGTCTCCAAAGCTTCGGGGGCTCTCATCTCGTCCATGTATGCCGTAACGGTGGAATACATATTCTCTGCAGTGGCAACCAAATCTTTGTCAATATCGTTGCTATCTATTGGCGCAGGTATTACGCCGCCAAAGTATTGCGCTACCATTGCCGTTACTCTCGACACAAGATTGCCAAGGTCATTGGCAAGATCGCTGTTGCGAAGTTTGAGGAATATCTCGTTGGTAAAGTTACCGTCCTGTCCGAATGGGACTTCTTTGAGCATATAGTATCTCAATGCGTCAACTCCGTATCTTTCGCAGAGAATAAACGGATCGACAATATTACCCTTTGACTTGCTCATCTTGTCGTTGTTGAACATAAGCCAACCGTGACCGTATACCTTCTTGGGCAACGGCAAATCAAGAGCCATAAGAATTGCCGGCCATATAATCGAGTGGAAACGAATAATCTCCTTGCCCATCATATGTACGTCGGCAGGCCAATATTTTTTAAACAACTCGTCGTTGTCGCTTCCGTAGCCAAGCGCAGTGATATAATTGGTAAGCGCGTCTATCCAAACGTATACGACGTGCTTTGGATCGAATGGGACTTTTACGCCCCAATCAAAGGAAGTACGCGATACGCAAAGGTCTTGAAGACCGGGTTTAATAAAGTTGTTAAGCATCTCGTTTTGACGCGTAACGGGTTGTAAGAACTCCTTGTCGTCTTCGATAAGCTTTTGAATTTTATCTTGATATTTGCTTAACTTGAAGAAATAGCTCTCTTCTTTCGTCAGTTCTACTTCTCTTCCGCAGTCCGGGCATTTGCCGTCGACTAACTGCGTCTTAGTCCAAAAGGCTTCGCAAGGCGTACAGTACCATCCCTCATAAGCGCTCTTATATATATCGCCCTTATCGTAGAGTTTTTGGAAAATCTTCTGCACCGCCTTCTCGTGATATTCGTCAGTAGTACGAATAAACTTGTCGTAAGATATATCCAGCAAATCCCAAAGTTTTTTAAGTTCGTCGACAACGCCGTCAATATACTGCTTGACAGGCGTTCCGCAAGCATTGGCAACCTTTTGTATTTTTTGGCCGTGTTCATCCGTACCGGTAAGATAGAACACATCGTATCCCTGCATACGCTTATATCTAGCCAGAGCGTCACAAATAATAGTCGTATAGCAAGTGCCTATGTGCCACTTACCGCTGGGATAATAAATAGGTGTAGTGATATAAAACTTTTTCTTCTCCATACCAACCTTCCTTTGATAAATTTTCTATATTATTATACATTACGCGTATTAAAAAGTAAACATAAAAAGACGCATAATTGCAATTATGCGTCTCAATTTAATTTTAAAACAATTTGTTCAGCCTAACTTTGAGCCGGACCGCTAATCGACGGATCGCACATATTTAGTCCAAGTACTATACCGACTACTGTCCAAAGGACTATGCCGTAAAACATACTTTGAAGAAACGCTTTTTTATAATCTTCATTCTTGACGAAAAAGTAAAGTACCAACGCAAGCGGCGGTAACAACACTCCTGCCAAAAAACAAAGGTCTTTTAGCGTCTTGGACATTCTAGACCTCCTCGGCTATCATTGCCTTGACCTTGACAAGACGTACAATCGTGCTTCTTTCGTTTTCGTCAAGCTTCATGGTTATAAAGCGTATTGTCTCCTCAAGTTGAGGTATCATAACGTATTCAAGCGCGTTTACGCGACGTCTGTTCTTTTCTATCTCTATGGCGAGCATATTACAGGTCTTTTCTACTTCGGCAAGTTTGACCATACTCTCAAGCAATCCGTTCATAACTTCAACTGAATTATCGAGTTCTGCGGTTACTCCCGAAAATGAATAGGGATATTTATCCCCATCGGTACTAGCCTTGACGGATATAAGAGGTACTTCCACGCTCATTATATTTTGGCTGTCAAGTTCTATCTTAACGCTCTTTGACGGCATTGCGACTGCTTCTTGGATTACAGCGTCGTCGCTTACCGCCTTGGCAATGACAAAAGTGGTCAAAGCCGACTTAAGTTGAACTTCGACTTGCTCTCTAAGCGCCTTGTTTTGGTTAGCGAATTCCATAAACCTTCTGATCATCTCGTCGGATTTATCTTTCAAGAGTTTGTGACCTCTTACCGCCATCTTAAGACGCGTCTTTAATCTTTTCAACTCCATTCTAGTGGGGTTTACGTTTAGTCTTTCTGCCATTTGCCTGCCTTATATTATGTCTTTTTGCTATTTGAACAATGTTCAGTTTTGCATTTTATCGACATATATTAAATATTTTGCGTATTTTCTTGCGGTTATCTATATCAAAACTTTATATATTAAATGTATTTGATATAGTCTTCTGCAAGTTACCATCACTTATATTCGACTGGATTTTATTTAAATTGAACATTGTTCAGTTCGAATATTTTCCGCAAATCCTACGCAATTTGCTTACTTTTTATCTTCTTCTAGCTTTGCTTTGATTGGATCGTAATACATCTCAAGGTATTTGTCCTTGATACGCTTCATTTCCGATCTTGGCAAAAGCGTCAAGAGTTCCCAACCTATTTGCAAGGTCTCTTCTATAGTTCTGTTGGTATAGAAACCTTGATTTATATATCTCTTTTCAAACTCTTCCGCAAAAGCGGCGTATTGTCTATCAAGGGGCGTAAGCGCTGCGTCGCCAAGTATTGCCGACAGTTCTTTGCACTCCTTACCTTTTGCATAAGCCGCAAAGAGTTGGTTCATATTACCCGAATGGTCTTCTCTCGTCTTGCCTGCGCCAATACCCTTTTGTTTTAGACGGCTGAGCGACGGCAATACGTCGATTGGAGGCGTATAACCTTTTTTGTTGAGTTCTCTACCAAAGATTATCTGACCTTCGGTTATATAGCCAGTCAAATCGGGGATTGGGTGCGTTTTATCATCTTCGGGCATAGTGAGTATTGGAATTTGTGTAATACTACCAGCTTTGCCCTTTATTCTTCCCGCTCTCTCATACATCGTAGCAAGGTCGGTATAAAGGTAGCCCGGATAACCTCTTCTGCCGGGGACTTCTTTTCTTGCCGCAGATATTTCTCTCAACGCTTCGCAATAATTGGTAATGTCCGTCATTATTACAAGCACGTGCATTCCTTTTTCAAAAGCCAAATATTCCGCAGCCGTCAAAGCCATCTTAGGAGTGGATATTCTCTCGATTGCAGGGTCGTTGGCAAGATTGATAAACATAACGGCTCGCTCTATCGCGCCAGTTTTGCGGAAGTCTTGCATAAAGAACTCTGCTTCTTCGTAGGTAATACCAAGCGCAGCGAATACAACTGCGAACTTAGAATCGTTGTTCAATACCTTTGCTTGACGGGCGATCTGCGCCGCAAGTTCTGCATGAGGCAAGCCGGACGCAGAAAATACAGGCAACTTTTGTCCTCTTACCAAAGTGTTAAGTCCGTCTATTGCAGATATACCAGTCTGAATAAATTCGTCGGGATAATCTCTTGCCGCAGGGTTGATAGGCTGACCGTTGATATCGAGTTTCATCTCGGGAATTATCGGCGCGCCTCCGTCTTTGGGATTTCCCATACCGTCGAATACTCTACCGAGCATATCCTCCGATACGGCAAGCTCTAAGCTTCTACCCAAAAATCTTGCCTTTGACGTCGACATCTGCAAGCCTTGCGCGCCCTCAAACAACTGAACGAGAGCTCTGTCTCTATTGACTTCGAGTACCTTACCTCTTCTTATACTTCCGTCCTTGCCCTTGATTTCGACAAGTTCGTTGTAAGCCACTCCGTCAACGCCGTCTACCAGCATAAGCGGTCCTACGATTTCTCTTATTGACTTATATTCCTTTAACATACGCCTCTCCTTACTCTACGAATGCCAACTTATCAAGTTGCGCCTTCATATTTTCGTGAATCTCGTCCAACTTTGCAATCTCGGTTTCGGGAATAAACTTCATTCTGCCGATTGCTTCTCTTGCAGGGATTGCAATTATATCGTCGAAGTCTGCGCCTTTCTTGAGCGCCTCTTGCGAATATCTGTAACACTCCAATATAAGATTGAGCATCTTATGTTGCTTTGTAAGACTTGCGTAGGTATCTACGTCGTCAAAAGCGTCTTGTTGCAAATAGTCCTCTCTAATCGACTTTGCAGTCTCCATCGTCAGTCGGTCTTCATAACTCAACGCGTCTACACCGACGAGACGTACGATTTCGTCGAGGTTTGCCTCTTCCTGCAATATAGTCATAGCTTGTTGACGGTTATCGTTCCAAGTTCTTTCCGTATTCTTACCGTACCAATCGCCAAGTCTGTCTACGTACAGCGAATAACTTTGCAACCAATCAATAGCAGGGAAGTGTCTAGCATAAGCAAGGGAAGAACTCAATCCCCAGAATACTTTGACAATTCTCAAAGTAGCTTGCGTAACAGGTTCTGACAAGTCTCCGCCCGGAGGCGATACTGCGCTGATTGCCGTAACAGAACCAACTCTTTCATCGCTTCCGATTGTGTTGACTATACCTGCTCTTTCATAATAGCTTGCAAGTCTTGACGCAAGGTACGCGGGATAGCCTTCGTCGCCAGGCATTTCCTCAAGACGGCTTGACATTTCTCTCAAAGCCTCTGCCCAACGGGAAGAAGAGTCTGCCATGATAGCCACGTTGTAACCCATATCGCGGAAGTATTCGGCAATAGTAATGCCGGTATACATTGACGCTTCACGAGCGGCAACAGGCATATCCGAAGTATTTGCTATAAGCACGGTCCTCTTCATAAGAGCTTCGCCCGTCTTTGGGTCGATAAGTTCTGGGAACTCGTTGAGAACGTCTGTCATCTCGTTACCGCGCTCTCCGCAACCTACGTATACGATTATGTCCGCGTCAGACCACTTTGCAAGTTGGTGTTGAACGACGGTTTTTCCGCTGCCGAAAGGTCCCGGAATACAAGCCGCTCCGCCTTTCGCCACAGGGAAAAATGTATCTATAGTACGCTGACCCGTCACAAGCGGAGCAACGGGATACATTTTACTCTTAAAAGGTCTGCCTATTCTGACAGCCCACTTTTGGCACATCGTCACTTTGACGTCGCCCTTGGAAGTAGCGATTACGCATATCACGTCGTCTACTTTATGCTCGCCCTCGGATATAGATTTAATTTTACCCTCTACGCCAACGGGGACCATAATTCTGTGCTCGACGACCTTAGTCTCTTGCACGACGCCAAGTATATCTCCTGCGACTACGCTGTCGCCTTTGGACTTTTTAGCTGTAAATTGCCAAAGTTTATCGTGGTCGATTGCAGGTATTTCCACGCCTCTGCCTATTCTGTCTCCCGTCATCTCAACGAGTTTTTGAAGAGGCCTTTGAATACCGTCGTAAATACCTTCGATAATACCAGGTCCAAGCTCTACACTGAGCGGAGCTCCCGTGGATATTACCTTTGCGCCGGTACCCAATCCGCTGGTCTCTTCATATACCTGAATAGACGCCTTATCGTCACGCAATTCAATGATTTCGCCGATGAGGTTTTCTTCGCCAACTCTCACGACGTCAAACATTTTGCAGTTACGCATACCCTCCGCTACGATAAGCGGTCCGGAAACTTTGATAACTCTTCCTACTTCTTGTTGCATAATCAATCTTCCTTATTAAACAATATGTCGGTGCCAATAGCCCTTTCCACGTCTGCCTTAATACCTTTCATACCGTAGCCGTTGGACTTGCCTCCGTCTGGTATCGGTATTATTGCCGGATAAGCTTTGGTCTTATATTTTGCGAGCAAAGAATCCATTTGCTCTGCCAGATTTTCCGTAATAAATATTACCGAGTGAGTTTTGGCGAGTTTCTTTACGATAGCTTCGCCCTCCTCCTTGGTATCGGCGCAAAAGACTTCCATACTGATAGCCTTGAATGCCAAAATCAAATCTTTATCGCCAACTACCGCTATCTTGCCTTCACGCATATAATTCCCTCAATCTGTCTCTTATGACGTCCTTTGCAACGTCGTTTTTGAGAAGTATACAAATCATTCTCACAATCTTTATCTCGATTTTCTTTGCCACGTAAAACCCTGCAATAGGGGCTACGGAAAAGATATCGTTGCGGCCTTCTTTAAATATATTGATAAGAGTATTGTCCCAAATTCTCTCAAACGCAACCATATCGCCTGCTTTGAGAGGCTCTGCAATTTGCGGATAAGGAGAATACGCCAGCTTATCAAATACGCTTTGCAATTCGCCGCCAAAGAAAGCTATATCAAGCTTTCCGCCGTCAATAAAACTCTCTTTGAATAAATCTACGTTACCCGCCTTGCTTGCTCTTACGAATGCCGATATATTCATCATATCTATATTCGTCTGCCAATAGGTCGTCATAAACTTGTTTTTAGCTTTTTTGAGCATCGCCATAATATCGAGATAGCAAGCCTTGTCAAGCGTCATATCTATAAATCTAGGACTTGTGTTGCCGTCTGCTCTTACGCTGTCAATAGTCAAAAGAGCCTTTTGCATACTCTCCGAAAGCGTCGAATAATCGTCGGCGTATATCAAGTCTTTGATTTCCTTGGGATCGAGATTACCCTTTGGCGCAAGCATAAAATCAACGTCGTCAAGGCGCATATACTTGCCTTTGACTATCGCTTTAAGGTTGTGGTAGTCAGACTTGACGGCAAAGGTCTCCATGCCTTGCCCTTCGGGCATTGCATCGAATACGAATTCGCTGACTTTTTTGTCTTCCGCCTGCAAGATTTCGTCATAGTCCTTGGCTTCGACAACGATGCCGCCGCCGTAAGAACTTTCCAAAAGCACTTTAATGCCCTCTTCCAAAGAATCGCTGTACGCCATACGCACAATCTTCTCGTTGGTCAAGAAGGTATTTTCCAATGCCTTAACTCTTGCATTTGAATAGACCAAACTGTTTTTTGTCATCAGTCTTTGCTCCCAAACAAAATCCCGTCGATATTGCTCTCAATCTTTTCTTTAATCAAAGAAAGTTCCAATTCCAAAGTGAGATTCTTGTCGTAGTTCTTGCCCGACAAAATCACTCCGCCCTTGAAATCTCCAAATTCATCGCTCTTCGTCAATGACTTTTTGCTTTTCTTTGCAAGGTCCGCAATCAACTTCTTGGTAATAATCTTGTCGTCTTCCTTTGCGACGATGACTTCGTCTCCGTCTTCGCAACACGATAAAATCATTTTTTCAATAAGCGCAAGATAGGTCTTTTGGTCCGCCTTGACAGCGTCCAAAGTCTCGTCAAACGCTTTGTCGATAATTTGCTTTTTCTTGCCTTGCAAAAGCTTTTTTGCATCGAGATTAGCTACTACCTGACTTCGCTCAAGCGCCTCTTGATACAGCGCGTCGGTTCTTCCCGAATTGCTTTCGGTAAATCTGTCGATTTGTCTTTTAGCCCTCGCGAAGATTTGATTAGCAGTATCGTTAGCCTCCGCTATATTAGCGTCGGCTACCGCCTTTGCGTCGTCTATTATCTTTTGGATAATTGCCTCTTTGTTGTTCATAATAACCTAATCCTACTTCAAGAACATTACGCCCAAGAACGAAATCAAAAGAGCGAGAAGCGCATAAGTCTCTACCATGACGGTCATCAACAAGCCTTTACCTGAAGCCTCAGGTCTCTTAGCAACCATTGCGATTGCGGCAGAAGCGCACTTACCTTGATAGATACCCGATACGAGACCTACGATTGCCATAGGAGCGCAAACCGCTACCATACCCCAACCGTGCATAGCCGTCCAATCGGTAGGCATATTACCGCTCAAGACGCCCGTCTGCAAGAATACCATAAAGGCAATGATAAGTCCGTAGATACCCTGCGTACCCGGCAAAAGTTGCAAAAGCAAAACTTTACCGAACTTGTTAGGATCTTCGCTTGTGACGCCTGCTGCAGCTTGACCTGCAATACCTACGCCGATTGCCGAACCGCATCCTGCCAACAGCGCTGCCAAAGCTGCGCCAATCATTGCTATATAAACTCCCATTATATTAACCTCCTGTGGTTTATATCTTTTTGTTGTATATCTACGCGTACGCGTATTTATCTGTTATTTATTCTTTCTTGCCTTTACCGGCTCGGGCGTACCAATCGAATAATACTTCATTTGACTGCCCAGCGGAGCAAACAGTTGTCCGCCGCCCGTATAGAATTTGCCAAAGTATTCGACGAATTGCAATCTCGAATTGTGTACGTATGCGCCTAGCGAGTTGATAGCCACGTTGAATATATGACCGACGAGATATATTACTATGGATACAATCACGCCCAAGAACTTAACGGGTAGCATTCCCGATATTACTTCTGCAATCTGATTGAATACCATTGCTATAACGCCCGTTGCCAAACCAAGACCGAACAGACGCGTGTAGCTCATCAAGTCGGAGAAGAAATTGATAATACCGTACAGCGACGAGAACGCTCCCGTGACTTTCTTTGCGCCCTTCTTGCCGAAAGTTCCCGCAAGCATAAGCATCACGAGACCCAATACGAGCAACACTATGCCAACGTATTTAGCCCAGCTTCCCAACTTGCTTGCCAAAGCTATTCCGCCTATGCCAAGAGCTAAGAAGTACCAACTGAACGCAGAAGAAATACCCCACAGCCACTGTCCTTTCTTTATCAACGCAACCATATTGATTGCCATACCTACAAACATTTGTATCAAGCCAACCGCAAGCGATACGACAAGTAGCGGCATAGGTTCTTCAATTGGGTTAAACCAATACCAAATGCCTATATCTTTTGCGCTTACTCCGAAATACGAACCGAATAAAAATCCCCAGATAATCGTCGATATACCGCCCATAAAGACAATCTTGACAAGATTGAGTTGTCCCTTAGGAGGTCTTCTGATTGCAAGGACAAGTCCTGCTCCCAATGTGAGCAACAGACCGTAACCTGCGTCTGAAAGCATAATTCCAAACATAAGGAAGAAGAAAAATGCTACGCCTGCATTGGGGTCTATCTCTTTATAGAAAGGTACGGAATACATATTCGTCACGCTCTCGTACGGCGTAACCACTCCGTTGTTTACCGCAAGCGTCGGGACTTCTTCGCCCTCAAGCGGATCCCTTATCAAAAATGCAAGCGAAAGCGGACTGTCCGTCAACTCTTTCTCTACCCTTTGCGACTCGCTTTGCGGCAACCAAGCCTCCAAATAATAAGTAGCTTCCGTGACTTGCGTATTGTTTCTGCTTTGGGATTTAGCGACTTCAAGCGTGAGATAATCGTAAAGTTTCATCACGTCTTCTCTCAAACTCTCAAAGGTCATAATTTTTTCGACTAGTCTGTCGCTTTGTTTATCTATATTATCAATATTAGCGTAGCACTCTTCGATTATTTGACTTGCCGTCTTATTCTCGGCAATAGGACACAAAGCAAATTCGACCTCAGTCAAAATCTCTTGAATATCTTCTCTTTTTCCCTTAGGAATTATTATTGCAACGCCGCTTGCCGCCTCTCCGCCAAATACCTCGTACTCTCCGCCCTTTTCATTTATGCTCTCCAAAAGAGGAAGTCTCTCATTCTTGACTTCGCCAAGCAAAACGTTGACGGTCTTGGTATCTTTAAAGCGAGAGAACGACGCTCCCATATTCTTGTAAGGAGCCATGGAAGCAAGCAAATTATTTTGCTTTTGTCTGTCCGCTTTAAGCGCAATAATCTCGTCTTTGCACGCTTTAAGTTCTTCTATATGGGAAAAGATATCCGCCTCAATGTCTTGTAAACTTTCAAAACTCTCAAAAGTGATAATTGGCTTTACCGCAAACATACCTCGACCTTTTGCGGGAGTATAGTCTATCTTGTGCTCCTTGGCGAGTTTCTTTGCCGTAACCTTGTATTCTTTGACGGTATCTAAACAAAATTCAAGTTTGGCAAGTTTAACTTTGTTTTCGTCGATATCCTGTTGGATCTCCACCGTCTGCATTCTGTCGATTTTTTGCGTAGCAACAACTTCTGCGCAACCCAACTTGTGCAGTTTTTTAATCAAAGTATTACGCTCTGCGACGTTGCCTATCAAAAGCAACTTCTGCATATTACTTAATGCCATACTTACCTTTTAATTCTTTGATTATACTAGTTATAACTTTCTTGCTGTTTTTTTCAAGCGCGGCTATCATTGCGTCAGCCTGCTTTTGAGCTTCTTCAAGTTGAATTGCTCTCAACTCCGCGCCCTTCTTTTCTCCCGCCTCAATAGCCGATTGCTCTTTGGCGTACTGTTCGTCCTTTGCGCCCACGACCATGGCTTCTACCTTGACCTTTGCTTCGCTGACGATATTATTCGACTCGTTGACCGATGCTTTGACAATTTCCTGCGCTTTGTCTTCCGCTTCGATAATGCTGTCTATCATCTCTTCAATCATATCAATACTCTCCGTCGAATTATTTAAAATACTTGCGCTCTATCTCGCTTATCTTTGCAACTCTGCCGGTATGTCTGCCGCCCTCAAAAGGAGTATCCAACCATACTTGCACCATTTGTCCTGCGAGTTCTTCGCCGACTACTCTTCCGCCTATGGAAAGAATATTTGCGTCGTTGTGTTGGGCGCACATTTGAGCGGTAAACAAATCGTGACATACCGCAGCTCTAACGCCCTTGACCTTGTTGGCTGCAATGCTAATGCCTATGCCGGTACCGCAAAGAATAATACCTTTATCTACTTCGCCTTTGGATACGGCTTCCGCAACCTTTAACGCGTAGTCGGGATAGTCCACCGATTTGGTATCGTAACATCCCATATCGATTATTTCAATACCGTTGCTTTCCAAAACTTTTTTTACGGTTGGTTTTAGAACTATACCGCCGTGGTCACACCCAATTGCAATCTTCATACGCGCTCCTATTTACTTGTGTACCATTGTATTTTAACATAATTTCCCAAATTATGCAAGACTTATTTTTTTATTTCCCTTATAATATGCCGATAATAATTATAAATTTACTTTGCCTTTTGTCGAATTATACAAAATAAATATCAAATTGCCTTTTAACTTACGACATCTTTTTTTGAGCCAAACCCACAATCTTGTCCATTCCATGCCTCAACTGTTTTTCTACCGCGCGATAATCCGAGCTACTTCCTCCAAATGGGTCAATGACGTCTCCGTCGCCTGTAATATCGTCAAAGCTAAAGAGCTTTTTACCGTCGACTTTACCTGCAAGCATTCTTTTATGTTCTCTCGTCATAGTGACAACCATATCGCAATCTGAGAGCAACTTGGGAGTGACGGGCTGCGACCTGTGCGTGAAGAAAATATTCATCTTTTCGATTATTTCTTTTGTATGTTCGCTCATAGGCTCGCCGTAACTGCAGTAGATACCCGCGCTGTCGGTCTCAATACCTTGCAATCCTTCGGTATCTATCTTCTCTTGTAATATCGCTTGCGCCATTGGCGAACGGCACGTATTGCCAGTGCATACAAACAAGATTTTCATATACGTTTACCTCCGCTTGCTTTGTTGATTCTGTTCATTATCGACGCGCCCAATCCCTCGTCGCCAAAGTCCTGACAAATGATATAGTCGTACTTATCCTGCGCTTCGTGCATTGCCGCATATATATTTCGCATCGCCTCTTCGTCAGTCGCCCCCAATCTAATTACGTTCAAACGTATGGAGTTCAATAGAATCTGATCTGGAACGTAATCATTTTTTGCGATAATCACCGGATTATGTTGAAGCCCTACTTGTCTTCCATATTCAAAGATTGCTTTATCCTCACTTGACGCGACGACCATTTCGCAACTCGGCGCGTAATGTTTGTACTTCATGCCGGGAGCTTTTGCGACTATAATGTTACCGTCAAAATTTTTTACTTTATCCAACACCTTGACAAGCATGTCTGCCGTAATAGCGCCGGGGCGCAATATAGTCGGCACGTCTACCGTCATGTCAACTATAGTCGATTCTATACCTACTTCGCACTCCCCGCCTTGCAATATCAGCGGTATGCGCCCTTTCATATCTTCAAATACGTGCTGCGCGCTCGTGGGGGAAATCTTTGTCGAAGTATTTGCAGACGGAGCTGCCAAAGGTACTCCGCAAGCCTTTATAAATTGTCTTGCTACGTTGTGTTTGGGAAAGCGTATTCCCACGGTGTCAAGCCCCGCCGTCACTTCGTCGGGAACGGCTTTTGACCTCTTGAGAATTACGGTAATAGGTCCGGGCATAAATGCCTTTATAACTGCTTTTGCGCTATCGGATACGTCGACCGCTAATTTATCTATCCAAGATATATCGGCGATATGCGCAATAAGAGGGTTGTCCATCGGTCTGCCCTTTGCCTCGAATATCTTGCGCACCGCGTTGCCGTCAAAAGCGTTAGCTCCCAATCCGTATACCGTCTCCGTAGGGAAAACTACGATATCGCCATTTTTGATAAGCTCGGCGGCTTCGTCAAGTCCTTGTTCAATTGATACGATTTTAGTCTGCATCGTCATACCTTTGCGCTTATTGCCTTAAGATTGCCGTATATAGTAACCTTGCCAAGTTCTGCAGGCAAGAATACCGTGTCGCCCAAATCAAGCGAAATGCAATTGCCGTCCGCCATGATTGCTCCGCTTCCGTCGACTACGGTCAGCGATACGAACGAGTCTTCGCCAACTTCAAAATTATACTCCTCTTGGCAAGTAATCTCGCTTGCCGTAAAGTATTTGCAACTTGCAAGCGTAACGGCATTGTCGTCTACTCTAACTGAATTTTCATTTGCCTTTACTACCTTTGACGTATCCGTCACGTCGAGAGCCTTGTCAATATGCAACTGTCTTTTATTACCCTTGTCGTCTACTCTGTCGTAATCGTAAAGCCTATAGGTAATTGAAGAATTTTGCTGTACCTCGCAAAGCAATATTCCACCGCATATAGCGTGCACCGTGCCGGCAGGTATAAACAGACAGTCGCCTTTTTGTACTTCAATAAAATTGAGATAGTCGGTTATTTTTCCTTCCGCCAAAGCCTGCCCTAACTGCTCTTTTGAAATAGGTTCTTTAAAACCGCAATAGACTCCGCTGCCTTGCTTCGCTTCGACAATATACCACATCTCCGTTTTGCCGTACTCTCCCTCTTCGCGCAAAGCGTATTCGTCGTCGGGGTGTACTTGAATTGAAAGATTGCTCTTGCTGTCAATGAGTTTTACAAGTATTGGGAAAAAGGAAAACCCCCTGCCCTTTACGCCCAAAAATTGCGGATTCTCTTCAAGCACTCCGGAAAGTCTGCGAGAGGAAAATTCGCCGTTTACAACAATACTTTCGCCCTTTTCATGACAGGCAAGCTCCCAGCTCTCGGCAATGTTTGCGCCAACTCCCTTTTTATTCCACTTGTCGCTCATAAGTCGCGTACCGCCCCACACCGCTTCGACGGTGGCAGGCACTAATTTCATTGGATAACTCATTGTATATACCTCTTTATCAATGTATTTTTATAATTTATTTATCTACTACTTACTTAGGAAAGACAACTTTAAATTCGCTGCCAACTCCGGGTTCGCTCTTAAGAGTAATCTTTGCTCCGTGTATTACGGCGATTCTCTTGACGATGGCAAGTCCCAATCCCGTGGAGCTCTCGTTGGTATAGGTGCGCGACGCGTCGACTTTGTAGAACCTCTCAAAGAGTCTGCTCTGATGCTCTTTTGCGATACCTGCGCCGTTATCTTTTACAATGAGAGTCACGTCGTCTTTATCCTCGCTCAAAATTACGTCGACTTTACCGCCCTCTTTATTGTACTTGATTGCATTGTTGACGAGATTGGTTATCAACGTAGTAATCATCTTGGGTCTGCATATCAAGCGCGCCTCTCCCGACAAATTCAAGCTCACTCCCTTACTGTCGGCAATGCCTTTGAGCTCTTTGACGGCTTGCTGACAAAGCTCTGCCATATCCGCCGAGGACAGCTCTTCGTTGTCCATATCGGCGTCGAGTTTTGACAGCTTGAGCATATCGTCAATGAGAGCTTTCATTCTGCCCGCATTGGAATTGATTTCGCGAATACATACGTCAAGCTGTTTTTGAGATACGCCGTCCATCGTCAAGAGTTCGGAATATCCGCTGATTGCCGTCAATGGAGTCTTGAGTTCGTGAGACGCGTTGGCGAAAAACTCGCTTCGTATCTTTGCGCTGTTGACTTCCATAGTGACGTTGGTAAATATGATTATCATAACGTCGCCGGTAATGACGTCGCTCTCTTCCATCATATCAAAACTTGTCTCGACTCTGTATATGTCTTCGCCTATATATATTTCGCCCACGTAATACTTTTTGGACTCTAAGGACTGCTTGAGCGCTGTTAGCAAATCTTGGTTGTCAATGAGATAACCGAGGTCTACTCCCACCACGTCGTTTTCTTTGCCGAATATTCTCAAAGCCACGTTGTTGTTGAGCACTATTCTTCCGCTTTGAGACACTACTATAATGCCTTGATTAACGGAGTGCAACAGTATTGAAGACTTCTTTTGTTCATATTGAAGATTGACGAAGTTTTTGGCAATTTCGCCCGCTATGTCGTCTACCTTTGTAAGCACGGCTTTAAACTCGGGAAAGTTGAGTTTTTCCGGCACTTGCATAGGCGTGTATTCTCCGTTGTTTATGTCGACGAGAATACCCTCGAGCTTTTCAAAAGGAATAGTTGCAAACTTCATATTGACCGTCAGTGCAAAGTATGAAGCAAGTATTACGCCAGCCCATATTAACACGGCAATTATGACGATAAGAAAATACGGTCCGGTATTGTAAATTACGTCTACCGAGCACATTAGTATCATATATCCGCCCTCGACGTTGTCGTTGCGGATCTTGACGGCGTAATTGATTGCCATTCCCTTTTGGTAAGAACTACCCAAGAAAAAATGCTCGCCCTTTTTATCGGCTTTTCCTATATGGCGCATAATTCTGCGCCCCAAATCAAGTTGTTCGGGAGTGTTTTGAAATTTCACTTGTTTGTTGGAATCAAATACGACGATCTTATAAAATTTCTCTTTTTCGACAGGTTCTTCAAGTTCAAATTCTATTTCGTCAAAGTTTTGCACTTCTTTCAACTTTTCTGCGACGAACTTGGTCTCTTGATTGAGAAAGTCTTTGATTGAATTAATGGTATAGATATTGAAAAGAAAAAACGTCAAAGCAACGGTAACGAATACCGCTACCGTCATTATCAATATTACTCTTCTCAAAATCTTATTTTTCATAAAGTCAAAACTAATTCTTTATAAATTTGTAGCCGACACCTCTAATCGTCAAAATAAACTGCTCGTCGGAGAACTCCGCCAGTTTAGAACGCAAAGACTTGATATGCATATCCAGCGTACGCGTTTCGCCTACGAATTCATAGTCCCATACCTCGGACAATATTCTCTCTCTCGTCACTACATAATCAGCATTTTTAATAAGCAAAGCAAGCAAGTTGTATTCTTTGAGAGTGAGATTGACGACTTGTCCGTTGACGTATACTACGTGTTCTGCATTGTTGATTTTGACACAACCGCACTCAATGAGGTCTTCTTCTGTTTTTCTACTGCCCGACTTACGCAAATTCGCCTTTACTCTGGCAATAAGCTCAAGCATACCGAAAGGCTTGGCAATATAGTCGTCCGCGCCTGCGTCAAGTCCTCTCACTTTGACGCTCTCATCGCCCTTTGCGCTGGCAATGATAACTGGTATATCTTTGGTCTGCGCGTCTTGTTTGAGAAGAGACAACGCCTTGAGACCGTCCATACCCGGGAGCATCAAGTCCAAAATGATAATGTCGGGAGTCTTGCTTTTCAAAGCTTCAAACATATCTTCCGCCCTTACGAAACCTGTGCAGTCGAACTTGTCCTGAAAGGCAATCTCATACAGTCCTCTTATGCTTTCGTCGTCTTCTACTACAAAAACTTTATATTCCATAAATCCTCCTTTGAGCGTCAAAATTTATCCTTACACAGTTTAGCATAACGAATATATTATGTAAATACCCATTACGCAAATCTAATGATAACTTTGACAAAATTTTACAATTTCCCATTTTTCAAGAGTCTGCGGTTACTCTAATTTGAGGCTCTGATTAAGTGAGCGCGAGCAAGATTGCGTAAACGATTTTTGCGATAAGCAGGATACGTATTGCAGTCGTACTTTATGTACGTCAAAATGCGTAGACGAACTTAGCGCATAAATCGATAGCAAGATTGCCACGCGAACTTGATTAGAGACTCATTGCAAATAAAAGTCGCAATCGAATCTGTCTCCCAACTTTTTGCCGTGAGCGACAAATTCCCAAAACTCGCCGGCGGTCTTTTCCACTTCGGACAGCGCGGTCATTGCAAGTTTGTCAAGCGTATTGCGCACTTCTACGCACTTGTCGTTCTCGTCCTTCTGAATGAGTATGTCAAGCCCCGCTTCGTTGCCCGACGCCTTGAATACGAATATCAAGAACTTGCGCCAAAGCTTGTTTTGTTTGGATATGTACTTGAGATACTTTTTGCGGTCTTTCAATGTCTTCTTTATATTTTTGGGAGTAGTATTGAGGTATTTTGCCACAACCTCTTGCGTAGACGAATCGCTGACCTGAAAGCGGAGATATTTGTTGTCAAACGGGTCTTCGCCGTATTTTATCAACAGTTTTCTGTCGTAATCAGTCTCTATGACGAAATGTTTTGCCACTCCCTCGGCTTGCATCTTTTCGATAAACGGATGAGCGCGGGAATCAAGAATAAAGTGCGTATAGTATCCCGCAAGAAATGCTATGTCGCTCTCTTTGGTGCAACTGTCCACCGCTTTTTCTCTAAAGTCTTCCAGTTGCGCCTTTACGTTTTCCCTATGCAACTTTGAACCGTAACTGCGTACGTCGTTCTTTTTGTACGGCTTGAAATAAAACAGCAAGTCGCCCCCTGCTGTGCCGAGGTCGTAGAACTTGCGGTTGTCCTTGACTATTTTTTGCAATTCTTGGGGGAATTTAGCAATACATTTTTCCCCAAAAAGATAGTGCGCGTATATTGACGGCATAGACTCACCTCAATCACTTAATCATATCTTTGAGCAAATTCTCAAGATACTCTTTGCGCTCTTCGGAATTATTCAAATCCACGCCGCTACGCAGTTTTATCACTTCAGTACGCAAAAACGACTGTTCGATGATATATATAACTCTCGAAGCTATCAAATACGCCTTTTGGTCGTCGTAAGACGGCTTGCAGTCTTTTACGATTGGGATATACGCGTCAATGAGCTCCGACGTGGTATCGTCGTTGGACGTATTGCCGAGGTCGTAAATTAGCGCTACCTTTGACACGTTGGGCTTGGTATATAGATAATCAAAGGTCATAAGGCACAGATAATTGAGTTTCTCCTTTGGCTTCATATACGCAAGCGAAGTCCTAACCTTGTGGAATTCTTCGACGATTGACATAATCATCTTCTTCACACAGCGGTTGACAAGCACTTCTTTAGAGCCGAAATGGTAATTGACAAGTCCCACTCCAATTCCCAGTCTGCTTGCAAGTTCTCTAATCGTAAGTTTTTGAGGGTCGTCGCCCTTCTCTTCGAGTATGGCAATTGCCTCGTCGATGATTGCGTCTTTTGTTACTTTCATAAACACTCTCCATATTTGAACATTGTTCAATAATATTATAGGTTATCCTTATGGGAATTGTCAACGGATTTTTACATATATTTACTTCCTTTTATCATCTGTGCATGATATAATTAGAAAAAAATACGAGGCGAATATGATACACACAAATTTAAAGCAAAACGGCTTTTATAAATCTATCGACGAAAAAATTGCGCTCTGCCTAGAAAAGAGCAAAACGCTTGACGAAAACACCCCTTGCGGAAAGTACGTATTGAGCGACGACGTATACGTCAACGTGACTGAATATTCTCCAAAGCCAATCGGCGAAGCAACTCCCGAGACGCATAAGCTATACGCAGATATTCAACTCATTTTGTCGGGCGAAGAATATATAGGATACGCCAAAACGTCCCTGCTCTCGCCGACAAGCCAATACGACGCCCATAACGACATACAGTTTTGGCAAGGCGATATAGCGCTTGTTACTATGCAAAAAGGCGATTGGGCTTTATTCATGCCTGGCGAGGCGCACGCGCCGGGGTTAATAAAATCTGACGGAAAAGTCAAGAAAGCAATTTTTAAAATCAAATACAATTAGAATCGGTTGAGATTTCTCGACTGCGCTCGAAATGACATTATTAAGGGCGCAGCCCCGTCGCCCTGAGCGTAACGCAGTGAAGTCGAATGGGTCTCATCAGATTAGATTCTTCGACTACGCTCAGAATGACAATAATCGGATTGAGATTTCTCCACTTCGGTCGAAATGACATTTGGTATTTATCCTTAACTAAAAAGGTATGTACAGCGCGTACATACCTTTTTAATATCACTGCCACACAGTGGCAATATAACTGTTGCATAGCAACAATATAACTTTGCCGCAGGCAAAATATAACTGCATTATTCGCTACTTGCGCTTCATCGCTCTTTGTTCTTTCAACAAGTCATTATAACGCTCTATTTGATCTTCTCTAAGGTCTATCATATTCTTGGCTACCTTGCATGCTTGAGCGTCTGCAATGACTACTTCAGTCTCCTTGACCTTGACTTTAGTGCCGTCGCTGGACGCGTCTCTCTTGATGTCTTTCAAGTACTCGTCTTCCATCTTGAAGAGCGCTACAGTCATATCTTTCTTGATCGTAAGTTTCAAGAGCGGATTTACCGTAGACTGTCCAATCGTGATTGCGTAGGTCGACTTCTTCTCTTTGCTGTTTGGCTTTGACAAAGCGTACTGTCTCAATCCGTCAAAGTATTTTTGCTGTTGTTTTGAAAGCAGCGCGTAAGCCTCGTCAAGAGTAAGTCTTTGAGCTACTTCCTTTTTGGGCTTTGCTTCTGCAGGTACTTTGACTATCTTCTCGACAATCTTCTCTACCGGTACTTTCTTCTCAACTATTTTTTCTACCGGTACTTCGACCTTGACTTCTTTGACTACTTCTTTCTCCACTACCTTCTCCACCTCTACCGGTACTTCGACAACTTTTTCCACTATCTTCTCGACAGGTACTTCTTTCTCGACGACCTGTACTTGAGGATTAGAATCTTTCTCAAGTAGCTTTGCAATTAGCGCCTCTTGATTTTTCATCATTTGCTCAACGCGTTGGTCATTCTTTTCCGACTTTTCGATGAGTCTCTGCACAATCTCGTCGTTGACGGTAGACGATGCGGTTTCTTTCTCAATGACGCGCTCAACGGATTGTTGTTCTGCTAGCTGTTGCATGAGTCTTTCGTTTTGCTCAATAAGTTTGTTGACAACTTCGTCATTAGTCGACGCTTGTTGAGGCAAAAGCTGTTGGACGCCCGGCAACAACGCCGAGACGGTCTCTGTGATGAGTCCTCTCATATCTTCGACGCCAAACGCTGGTTGCGCGCCGACATAGCCGCCTTGCGCATAACCGTTTTGTGCGTTTCCTCCGCCGCCCATCATACGCATAAACATCATCTTCATATCTTCGTCTTTTGCGTCTTCGGCTTGCTCTTCAGACTTGAGGCACTTGCCGCGCAATACCATCATCAATACCAAGAGCGCGATTGCGACTGCCAACAATGCAAACGCGATTATACTGAATGCCATATTGGAAAGTCCAAACAGCACTTTCGTCGACGAGAATATGGGCAGCATTGCAAAGAATGACGTGCCGCGCTTTTCAACTGCGCGTTTTGCCTTTTTGTTGCGCGAACTGTATCCCGCGCACTTAGCTGCGAATATAATAATCATTATCAATGATATTCCCGACACGATCAACTGCCACAATGGGAAATTCTCAGGCAAGTTAATTCCGCTACCGTTGCCGTCGCCGCCCGAAGAACTGTCTCCCGGCGTCTGCGGGCCGTTGGGGTCTATAGGCTTATTGGGGTCGTTGGGGTCATCGGGATAATTGTTTGGGTTGTTGGGGTCTTCTACGTTGGCAACATCAGCGGCTGTAAGTTCAAACGATACCCAATCCGTCTCTAATGCTCCGCCTGTAAACGCTACGCTGTCTGCGTACGCGGTCTTGATTTTGGCGCGGATTTGATAGTTGCCCGCTTGCAAAGCGCCGACTTCCACCGCATTACCTTCATCGTTGAGGATTTCGTATTCTATCAAATTAGCCTCGTTGCTATAGATATCCAATCTTGGAGGTTTGGTACTCATCTTCCAATTGCTGCTTATCACACGCGCAAGGATTTCGTAATCCCAACTGTCATTACCTGCAATAAAGTATGTATTTGCTATTGCGCTGTTTATTTCAACTCCCACTTGGTATTTTCCAACTGCGCTAGGAGTATTGGTCAACGGATTGCCCATTGCATCGTAGTACTTGACGACGTAATCGCTTGTCTTCAAGTTTGCGTTGTTTTTAAACTGCACGTTGATTGCGCTACCAATATATGCAAAACTCAATGACGCCGGCGTAAAGGTTACCGCCTGTCCCATATCTTTTACAGGAAATGCGGGCGACGTCGTGTTTCCGCTCAAAATGTAGTTTCCGTCTGCGGATACCAACGATATTACGCACACGTAATATTCAGTATCGCTGTCTGACACCGTGATTGTATTGATGTCTATCGGCGTACTGTCCGTTATGTTTCCCGACGCATCGCTCTTGTAGTAAGTTTCCTTAACGACAGCGCGGTAATCGGCGTCGCGCAACACCAAAGCGTTAAAGGCTTTACCATTACTTCCCGTCTTCTGCTCCTTACCCCATTGCACTTTAATCTGAGCCGGCACTATCTCCCAATTGATAGTGGCAGCCAACGTTCCAACATACGTCGTCGGGTCATTTAAGTCGGGCTCGATATAGTTTTTCGTATCAGCCGCGGTAATTCCTAGCACGGTTGCCGTCATTCCGCTTCCCACGTCTTTGCTCACGTTTCCGCTGTAGTCAATAGTAATGCCTGCGGGCAAGTCGATAAGTTCCATAGTCTGGTTGAGTCCATTATACTCCAGCGTACCGTTGCCTTTCCACTTAACCTTGCTTAAATCGTATTTAGCTTTCTCTATTGTCCAGGTAATTTCAAAGATACCAGGGTCAGTTCCGCCCGTTGCCGTCGACTTAATCTTTACTCGCGTGGTATAAGTTTCCGCGTCGACTTCTTGCGAATGCTCGTATCCGTTGGTACCGAAAGTCGTGTCCACTGCGTATCCGCCTAACATCAACGTAGCTCTGTCTACTGTCCAAATAACCGATTTGCCGTCGTAGGTAAATTGATGCGTACTCGTCACGCTTTGCGTCATGCCTGCGGTCTCCGTACCTTTGTCATTGCCGTGCGTAAATCTCCACAGCACGTTGACGTCTTTTGACGCGGCTGTGATATCCAACGTAGGCGCTGTCATAGGTATCAAAATATAATTACAATTCTTTTCATCGGTATCTGCCGTAAGCTCAACCGTTATATTATACTTAACTCCTGCGCGCAGACCTGTGGTATTCATTGTGAAGGTCTTTGCCGTATCGCTTGCCGTAATACCCGACGCAACCAAAGTCTTAGTTCCGCCGCTTGGAGTCGCGTAGACGTTGACTTTGACTTTTTGACTTCCCAACGTACCCACTATGATTTCCATAGTCGGACTCGTGCCTTGCGAGCACGTCAAATCAGTCTCTCCCGAATCGTCCGTCACACTTACGTTGGCATTAGTCTTATCAATAACAATCGTACCAATCGTCTGATCGGCAAAACCGCCTACCGTCTCCCAGTCTTTTGTAGCGTAATTGATAAGATGCGCTTTGATTTCGTACGTACCGGCGTCGGTTATCAACAGACTTGAGTGGTCGGCGCTTTCCGTCACGCCGTCAGGCAAAATCAACTGCACTTCATTATGGTCGTAATCTGTCAGCATAAAGGTCTGCGCGCCGCCTGTAAACGTGCTTGGCGGGGTCGCAACTGTCGGCACTTTGACAGTCGTACGCGTCAACGTAAAGGTCTGCAGCACTGTGCCTACAAGCTTGTAATTGCAACCGGTAGTGGGCAAACTTGCCGTCGCCGTATATGTGCCCGCCGCAGTCGGAGGCGTAGTTGTTGTACCAGTCGTGCCTACTCGCTGATACGTCACGGTTACCGGCGGTAAATTAGGGTCTGTTCTTACTACCGTCGTTAAGTCGAGCGTAGCAGTCGGAGCTCCTCCGCCCGTCGGCGTTGAAAAGATAACTTTGGCTTCTTTAGGCTCTATTTTAAATGTAAAGGTCTTGGGTAGTCTGTCTCCGCTAGCCCAGTGATAATCGGTATCGCTCAACGCATATCCCTTAAGCGTTGCCGTTGCCGTATAATCTCCCACATTGACCATATTCGTATTGGTGTACGTGATATCCATTATATTTGGATCGTACCAGGAAGGCGCGATAATATTGCACATATTTTGCGGGTTCAAATCTTCGTCCAATCCGCCGAACGTGGTAGTCGCTACCGTCGGGTCGGCTATAGACCAAGAGTCCTCAATTGACTTGAGATTGATATGTATTGCGGGTCGAATACCGCATTGTATCGTCGGCGTTGCCGCCGCGCCTTCGCCTGCGTTTATTCCTGCCGTGCTTATATACAGCACAGCGCTACTGTCCCAACAGTTGTCAGATCTCAACCAATAGTCGGATGTTGACGGCCGGAAATCAGAGCCTGTGGGGATTCCCCATATACCGGCAACATAACCGTTATTTAATAGTTTTTCACTACCGATTTCAGTGGAAGAAGGCAACCAAATGGTATCATCTTTCCATTCGTAATACTCGGGTTTTGAAAGCATATTGACATTATTGGAATGCCAACCTCCGTTTGTTTGTCCAGATGAAGGCGTACCGTATCTATAAGAAGTATCCGGTCCGGTGATTCCGTCCGTACCGCTTCCCCAAGCCTCGTTAGGGTTGAGAGCGGTAGCTGCGGGATATGCCCAAGAATAATTCTCCGTACGTTGATATTGCAAATGCTTGATAGGTTCAAGATATTTTGTAAGGCTTTTCCTGCCGTATTGTCCGCTACTGTTGGTATAATTCTCAGATAAAGTAAAGGGCGCGAAAACGTTTTGCGTACGGTCAGTCGTGACAACTCCGTTTCTATCAGTATTGCTAGTCGCATAAGTTCTTAAGGCGCTTGTGTCATCGTCGCCACCGCAGTTCAAAGCATCAATTCTAATTTTACTTGTCGAATACATGCCTGCCGGATATCTTTGCGAGGCATCTTTAATCGTACTGTTGTATGCTCGCCAATAATACTTCTCGCTCGTCTCTTGCGCCAACACCAGCGTAAGTACCAAATCGCCGTCGGTATGCCGCGTTCCGTCGTTGTCGACAGTATCGGTGGTAGCGTATACCACAATCCACTTGAATCCGCCGAATTCTATAACAATAGGATCAGGCGCAGTTCCGCCGCCAACCGTCGTCGCCGTCGTACCGTTGCTGAGCATACGGAAGTCTCTTGAATAATTATATGTAAAATTGCTACCGTATCCTGCAACAACGCTTGACGAGTCATGGACTTTTTGCCAAGCATTGGCATAGGTATCGGTACTCGTAGACGCGCCGCCTTTTCCGCTGGAGATTGCGCCGTAGAGTTTGTTTAACACCGTTCTATTAAACGGAGAGCCGTCGCGAGTATCGTAATCGCTATAGGTCAAAGAACCTATTAAACCAGTAGGCATATTAGCGGTAGAATATCCGTCTGCTACCTGCCCTACTTCTCCAAGTACTGTCGCCGATACGTATATCGCAACAACCAAAGCCACTAATATAATTACTGCGTAGCTAACTCTAATTTTTTTCTTACCCTTTTCCATTTTTACCTCGTTTATTCCTGTATTCCAAAAAATGTATACTTTT
>CAMWQA010000004.1 GCA_947176265.1 uncultured Clostridia bacterium
TTTTATTTTCTCTTTTTTAAGTTGGTCTATAAATTTAAAATATAAATTTAAATATCATCATTGTATTTTGAAAAACTTTATGTTAAAATAATACAGTAAATACTTATAAAAAGCGAGGTAAAATATTATGGGTTTCTTTTCAAATCTTTTCGGCGGTAAGAAAAACAAGAATGGCAACGCGTCAGTTCAGCAAGAATCGCCAAAGCAAACTGTTAAAGTAGAGCCTAAATCTTTTGAAGGATATAGAATGACGGTTGACTTTGAGAGCGAGACAAGCGAAAAGTATTATTCCGATCCTACCTCTCAAATGGTAGACGAAATAATCGACCAAATGAGCAAAGGACTCGTCAACTTCGTTATCGTAGAGCACAGCAAAAGCGTTGGCGGATGCGTATTCGTTCAATGTATGTGGGGCGGAGACGGCGTATATCAAGTAGAGGCGCAAGTGCGCAGAAATACGCAAGAGGGAGTATTGCGCAGTCAATATCGCTTGTTTTCGGAGGATATTGACGAAGTCAAAGATTTGTTTGCGGCATTTTTGGCAGGTCAAGCGCCTAATATTAAAGATTGGGAATATATGGACGACTTTGATTTTTACGAGGAGTAAAATTCAAAAGATAATAACGAATAAGTAATAAGTAAAAAAGACAAATCTAAATTAGATTTGTCTTTTTTGGCGCCCTCAATAGGACTCGAACCTATGACACTGCGGTTAACAGCCGCATGCTCTACCGACTGAGCTATAAGGGCATTTGCATATTTAAGCATATTCATATTAAAGTAAATTGCCGTAATTGTCAAGAGTTTTTTTCCAATTTTTTAAAAAATTGTTTTTGCTCTTTGTATTTATGCAAATTTCTTACGTTTTAATATATGCGCGATTGCAAAACGAAGTTAACGTATAAAATATAGACGGTAAGTTTTCTTACCGTCTATATTATTTTCAGTTGCAATTATTTGGACTTTTTAGCTTGTTTTGCTTGCTCTTTAGCCTTTGCCTTTTCGGCTTTTTTCTTGGCTTTGTCTTCTTTGTCTCCGCCGATATTCTTGAGTACCATACCGACGCCCTTGAATAATTTGCCGTTCATTACGGTAACTACGCCGTCAACCATCTTCATATTGAACATACCTTGCGAAGAGAACGCCAACGCTCTCATCGGGGAAGTCTTCATTACTTCGTAAATCATGAGATAGTTTGGGTCGTCCTTCTTGGCTTTCATGCTCATTCTGATTGCAGGCTTTGCAATCTTAAGAGCAAATCTTGCAAGACCGCTGGTATGCGCCATATCTTCAAAAGAATCGTCCTCAGTGAATTCGCCTTTTTTTGCCAACTTGCGATATTCTTCCTTGATATCGAGACCCGACATTGCTACGAATTCTTCTTTGGTAATCTCTTTCTTAGCGTCCGGAGCGAAATACCAAGTATCTGCCGGAGTTGGGATGATTTCTGCCGAGTCGGTAGACGTGACGATTACGCTGTCTTCAAGACGGATATCTCTGCTTGACGCGCCTATCATAATCTTGAACTCGCCGCTTTCAACTTGCCAATCGCCAGCGTTCGTATTATAGAAAGCAAAGCTGCGTTTGTCAAGACTGAATGTAATTCGCTTCTTTTCGCCTGCTTTGAGGAATACTTTTTCAAATCCTTTGAGTTGTTGAGCCGGCGTATATACGCTTGACTCCACGTCGCCGACGTAAAGCTGAATTATCTCTTTACCGTCTACGTCGCCTACGTTTTGAACGTCGATAGTAGCCGTCAAAATGTCTTTATCGGTTATGTACTTTGACGACAAAGTGAGGTTGGAGTATTCAAACTTCGTATACGAAAGTCCGTGACCGAATGGGAAGAGTACCGGTGCGTTTGCCGTATTAAAATATCTGTATCCTACGTAAAGTCCTTCTCTGTATTCCACGCTGAATCTTGCGCCGGGGAAGTTTTGCGTAGAAGGTACGTCATCAAGTTTGAGCGCAAATGTCTCCGCCAATTTTCCGCATGGGTTAGCCTTGCCTAGCAAGAGATCTACGCACGCGTCGCCCGAAGTCTGACCGCCGAGATACATGCAGAGCACGCTGCGTACTTTGTCTATCCAAGGCATCTCAACGCTTGAACCCATAGTCAATACGACGTTGACGTTTTTATTTACTTGAGTAAGTTCTTCAATCAACAGATCGTGACTTTGAGGCATATTGATATGCTTTCTGTCAAAACCTTCTGCCTCGTACTTGTCGGGCAATCCTGCTACTACGAGTACGGTGTCGTAATTCTTTGCAAGTTCTACCGCATTCTTGCGGAGTTTTGCATTTTTCTTTACAGAGTCGTCGGAGAGGTCGTAACCGCTTGTGAACTCGTATTCTATACCTGCGTCGCGCAAACTTTGTTCTATCGTTGAAATCTTGGTGCAGTTGACGAAAGAAGAACCTGCGCCTTGGAATCTCGGCTCTATTGCAAGTTCGCCGACGAGCAAGATTTTTTGAGATTTGAGAGGCAAAGAACCGTCGTTTTTGAGGAGTATTGCGCTTTCTTTTGCGATATTCTTTGCAATTTGATAATGTTCTTCCTTATCGTACGTAGCGTCAGTAGGATTCTGGGTTGATCTCATTACGAGGTCGAGTATTCTGTCTACAGCCAAGTCGAGTACGCTTTCGTCGAGCGTGCCGTCCTGAACGGCTTTGACGATGAGCTTGTCATTCATGCCGCCGCTTGAAGGCATTTCGAGGTCGTGACCGGATTTAATACCGTCGACGCGCTTATTGGTTGCGCCCCAGTCGCTTACTACGAGTCCTTCAAATCCCCATTCGTCTCTCAAGACTTTGTTGAGCAAGAATTGGTTTTCAGTCGCGTACGTATCGTTGATGAGGTTATAAGACGCCATTATCGAGCGAGGCTGAGATTGCTTGACGGCAATTTCAAAAGGCAAGAGATAGAGTTCTCTCAAAGTTCTCTCGTCGACTACCGAGTTGATCGTCATACGGTAGGTTTCTTGGTTGTTGGCGCAATAGTGCTTGATTGAAGTGCCGACGTTTTTGCTTTGCACGCCGTCGATAAAACTTGCAGACAGCATACCTGCGAGATACGGGTCTTCGGAGAAGTATTCAAAGTTACGTCCGCAAAGAGGGCTTCTCTTAATATTCGTACCTGGTCCGAGAACCATAGCTACGTTTTCCGCGACTGCTTCTTCGCCAATCGCCTGTCCGAGTGTGTATAGCAACGACTTGTCCCAAGACGACGCCGTTGCCGACGCGGTAGGGAAGCATATAGCGTCCACCGAGACGTTGAGGTTGGTGGATACGCCGCTAGAGTCTTGTTTTCTCAATCCGTGAGGCCCGTCGCACATCATGACGGAGGGGATGCCCAATCTTTCGATTTCTTTTGTGTGCCACATATCTTTGCCGGAGCAAAGACTTGCTTTTTCTTCCAAAGTCATTTGGGCAATTAAATCTGCATATTTCATAAATTTCACTCCCATTGTTATCTTTTTACCAATTGCGCCTGCGAATTTATTTCGCTGTAGCGGTTGTTGTAGTAATAATATTATAATAATATCATATTCGATTGGCGATTTCAATATTTTTATAGATATTTGTTGAGGTTAAATATAAAAAAATACGGCATGGCTGCCGTATTTTTAATTTTAAGTTCAGAAGAGTATATTACTCGCTCTTGCTTACTGGGGTATGTCCAACGAGCTCGTCAAGAGATACCTCAAGATAGTCTGCAAGTATGCAAAGTCCCTCGATACTTGGTTGGCAAGTGCCGTTCTCATAGTGAGAAATAGTACGTTGCGATACGCCTAGCAATTCTGCAAGGACGGTTTGGGAAACTCTTTTAAGTTTCCTGAAAATTCTTAAGTTTTTACTAAAATTCATTGTTGACACCTCTCTATTTGTCTTTATGTAATGATTTTCAAGACTTCTTATAAGCCTTGTATATTAAATATAGCACATTTTTTTGTTAATTTCAAGAGTATTTTAAAATTATTTTGTCACAATTTGCAAAATCAATATAAAATACGCCGTTTTTAGAATTAAATCGGGGTTGGCGTCTATAAGGCTATAATAAATATATTTAAATATTCGCATAATATTTATATATAAATAATTCTTAAACAGTTGATATTATGCAAGTCGTTTGCTATAATAAGACAGTACAACCAAGGAGATCAAATGCTTTCCTCGATAATTTGCGTAGAGGTTGGCATTGAGTAAAGGAGTAAATATGAGAAATAAAATCAACGTAATCGTCTGCATTATGATAATAGTGGTATGCGTGGCATTATTTGCAGCCGCATGTCAGCCTAAGGACGCAGACGGATTGATTAAACTTTCCAAGCCAGGCAATTTGGCGCTCAACGGAAGCGTGTTGAGTTGGGACGAAGTTAAGAATGCAGAGAAGTATTTTATTTCCGTAGACGGAGTGGAGAATGAAAATAGCTTGACGTCCACGACTTGCGATTTGAGCGCAATGGTCACAGGCTACGGCAATTTCTCAATTACCGTAAGAGCTTACGGAGACGGAAAGAAATACGGTACGAGCGATAAGAGTTCCGCTATAGTTTACCACAAGGGTAACGCTCTTGACACTCCGGTAGTGACAGTCGTCAATAAGGTCGCATCTTGGAGCGCAATCGAGAACGCGGTAAATTATTCCGTCAAAGTCTTTGACTCAAAGGGTAAGGTCATGGACGAGTTGGAAAAAACCGAGGCATTGTCTTATAATTTCGCAGATAAAAAGACTTCTGCCAGCGGCGACGCAAGCGGAGATGCTCAAGAACAAAAAGATCTTTACGGAGCATACGGCGCGTATAGAATAAGCGTAACAGCTAATCCTTCCGCCGACAATATTCAATATTCGCCGTCTTTGGCAGGTACGGCAACTTACTATAACGCAACGGTCTTGGCAGTTCCGGCGTTTACCGATATGACGGGTTCTACTATTAGGTGGGGAGCAGTTGCCAACGCTACCAACTACACTTTGAGAAAGACGTATCAAGTTGACGGCACTTACGAAGAAGCGGAAGTTTCTAGCACCAGCTATGCTTACCGCACCAAGTTCAATCTAGAAGAGGTCGGTAAATATACCTTTACTATCAAAGCCAACGGAGACAATCAAGTATATTATTCAAGCGAATTCAGCCAAGAAGACAGCGATTACACAGTCAATAAACTCGCTCCTCTAAAGGCTGAGGATATAGAACTTAAGTATGAAGGAGAAAGCGCAAAACTTTCATGGAAGTTGCCCGCCAATTCTCTTGAGACGGAGTTGTTTACTCTCAACTTGAGCGCGTTGTTGCCAGACGGAAGCGTCAAGTTGGAGAGCAGTATTTTGCAACAGACGATTTCCAATAAGATTAAATACGTAGTAGGCGACGTGTACGATTTCTATAAATACGACGCAGACGGCACAGGACTTGTAAAGGGAGAGTCGACTATTCTCGTATACAATTTCAACGGAAAGGCAAAAGTTCGTTACGACGGCAAAGATTATTTCCTCAAGGATAAAAAAGAAGACGGCAAAGACGTTGAATGGAAGGATTACGCGCCAAGCGCAAGCGTAGATATTATCTGCGACGATAGCAATCCCGATGAAATCAAGTTTGTCAATGAGAGAAAAGAGTACAACGATCCTGCAAGCGGCGCGCTTTTGAGCCAAAACACCGGAAATAAAGAAGACGTGAACGGAACAGACGGACAGCAGCTCTTCTATTTTGAAGACGCTGACGGAGAGAGTAAATTCGACGTCGCTAAGAGCGTAGAAGAAATCGACGGAGTAACATATCATACTTTTGAAATTACTCTTGACGATATATTTATCAAAAAGACAAATGAAGATGGCGATATTAAATACGAGTATAATATAACCGACAACGCATATTACGGATTGCTTTACGACGTATCTATTACGGCAGGCAACGATTCAAAGAATTACGTCGCGAGCAAAAGCGTATCGACTGACGGTCAGTATATGAGTTATAAGATACCGGAAAAGAAGGACGGAAAGTTCGTCGTCAAAACTACCGGCGAGTATGCTTATTTGATATTGAATAGTTTCGTCAATCCCGGCAATACCGAAGAGTTCTCAATCGAAGAGAATATCAATTTCAACGGATATGAGATTGCGCAAGTCGAGACTTTCAACGGCAATATCAACGGTAACAATCATACCGTTTCGGGTGTCGTAATAGGCAACAAGGTCATGACGCAAAACGGCGTAATGAAGAATGACGGCGTAAGCGACCTTGAGTATTCTATGTTTGTCAATATCGACAGCAACGGAAATGAATTCAAGGGTATTATTCAGAACGTCTTCTACGTGGGAATGAGCTTCGTCGGATACGACAAAGAAAAACTCGACGAGAGCGTAAGTTCAATCAAAGTTGCGCCTATCGCTATCAACAACAGAGGTACAATCCGCAATACGCTTGTTCAAAGCGATTCTATTAAGGCAGAGGGTGCTCAAGTTGCAGGTATGGTAATCAACAACTACGGATATATCAATACCTCTTCCGTATACGCAAACCTTGAGGGAACTACCGTGGGCGGCGTTATGGTAAATAACGAAGCCAACACGTACGTTGTCGACGTAGGTTTCTACGGCAAAGTTAAGTCGACGCTTTCGGATATTTTGACGGACGGCGTCACGACAATAAGCGGAGCAGGATTCGCAGTAAACAATAGCGGTAATATTATAGAAAGCTTTGCAATAGGCGACGTTAGCGTTTCGGCAACCGGACTGGACAAAGTGTACGCAGGCGGTTTTGTGGCAATCAACAGCGGCAGCATAAATAAGTCGTACAGCGGAGAATTTACTCTCAACAACGTAATAACTACGGTTAGCGCTGACGGTGACAATGCGTACGCAGGCGGTTTCGTTGCAAGCAACAACGGCGAGATTAAATCAAGCTATTCTACGAATAAAGCTACGGCAAGTATGTACTCAGGCGGTTTCGCAGGATACAACGAGGCAAGCATTACGAGTTGTTACTCCACCGGCGGTACGGCGCGTACGGGCGAGAATAGAGGCGCGTTCGTAGGTAAGAATCAAGGCGGAACTATCGCAAAGAGCGTAAGCTATTCGACCGACAGCTGGGCTGAAGACAAAGAGGTAGAAGTATTGAAATCAAGCGAGAAACTTGCAGATATCGTAACGATACTTTACGGCGAAGACGAAGCTGATATGGTTATTATAAGAGACAAGGGTTATCGTAACCCATTGATCAAAGGACTTATCTATATCGTAAGAGACGGCAACGAAATCAAGAATATCGTAACCATGCGTCCGTCGCAGAACGTAGATACTCAAGGCGTTATATTCATCTTAAATGAAGTCAAAGACGTAAAAGTTACTTTGCACGGTAATAATAGCAAGAAGGATAATAAAGTAGTAATCGAATTGAGTATTGACAACGCTCCTGCAAGATATATTTACGGTTACGTAAAATAGCGCACTAATTCAAATGTAATTTAAAGCCGCTCCCGCCTATCGCGGGGGTGGCTTTTTATTTAAAGTGTGCCTATTGATTTATAATATTATATATGGTATTATTAATATATAAATAAAATATAGGGAGAAATATGAGCGAGCAAGAGAGATTGGAAGAATACGTGTCAATCGTGCCTAGCGTAAATCAAAAAGCTATTCAAAGACAAAGATTCAACGTGTTTTTTCACTATGGACTCAATACGTTTTCTGCAAAGGAATGGGGCGACGGTAAAGCTGACCCTAAAATTTTTAATCCAACCCAGCAAGACACCGATCAATGGGTAAGGACTGTCAAGGAAGCGGGCGCGTACGGAGTAATACTCACGTGCAAGCATCACGACGGCTTTTGTCTTTGGCAGACTAAGACTACCGATTACAGTGTTGCGCAATCTCCTTATAAAGGCGGTAAGGGAGACGTAGTCAAAGAAGTGTCGGACAGTTGCAGAAAATTCGGCATAAAATTTGGGATATACTTATCTCCGTGGGATAGAAATCACGAATCGTACGGCATTGACAGATACAATGATGTGTACTGTGAGCAGCTTGAAGAACTTTTGACGGGATACGGAGAAATATTTTGCGTGTGGTTGGACGGCGCTTGCGGATCTTATATGGACGGCAAGCCCAAGCAAGTTTACGATTGGGATAGATATTTTTCCACAATACGCCGACTTGCGCCCAATGCGTGCATTTCCAATTGCGGTCCCGACGTGCGTTGGGTGGGCAACGAAGGCGGATTCGCAAGGGAAAGCGAATGGAACGTCGTACCTAAGTTCGCTTTTGATATACAGTCAATCGAGTCGAAATCCCAACAGAGCGACGAGAGCGATTTTGCCAAGAAAGAAGTCGATGTAAATTCTTCTGATTTGGGAAGTAGGGACTTCTTAAAGAATTTTGACAATTTCATCTGGTATCCTGCAGAAGTCGACGTGTCTATTCGCCCCGGTTGGTTTTATCATAAGTCGCAGGACAAATCCGTGCGCAGTCTCAAAAATCTTTTGAAGATATATTACACGTCTGTGGGCGGTAATTCTATTTTACTTCTCAATGCGCCTCCCGACAGACGGGGTTTACTACATGAAAATGACGTCAAGAGACTGCAAGAACTTGGCAATCATATCAAAGAGAGCGAAGCGCAACTTTTGAATGTCAAATCTATATTAGCGCCTATTGCCGAAGAAGGAAAGGATATTCAAGGCGTTATTGAATATAGCTTTGACGATACTACTTTTGACCCAACAAACTATTATACGCCAAAAGAAGAGCAGTCTAGTTATGAGATAAAAATCGAGTTGGAAGAGACCGTTAAAATCAACAGGTTGCAATTGGTGGAAAATGTAGCGTATTCCCAACGCATAGAAAAGTTTGAGATACACGCATTTGTCAAAGACGAGTACGTAAAGGTTTTTGACGGAACTACGGTAGGTTACGGCAGGATTGCCACGTTTAAGGCAGTGAAGACAGACAAAGTAAAAGTCGTGTTGACAAGCGTACGTAAAAAGCCGCATATAGAGTTTGTCGGCGTGTATTCCGACAACGGAGTGCTTATTAAAGATACTTTGCGTCAAAAGTTTGTCAAATGGTTGCATCACGTCAATTATATAACTTATATTAGACGAGAAAACAAAAAAAGTAAGAAGAACAATTCGCAATAAATATGCAAATTTTAACAAAAAATATAGACAAAATCGACAAAATCAGTATTGACAATCAGTTGAAAAACCTTTATAATATAAATGTAAATGTTTAGTTGTGAAATGTTTACTTTCTCCTTGTGTAAAGATACGGACTGCAAGAGCAGTCCGTATCTTTTTGCCAACAAACTTTTTTAAATATGCCTACTTTAATTTGATTGACAAATGGGAGATAATTAACTATAATGTCAAATGTAGCAAAGATATGCACTCATAGCTCAATTGGATAGAGCGTTCGGCTACGGACCGAAAGGTTGGGAGTTCGAGTCTCTTTGGGTGCACCAATCACAATGCAAGTCGAACACCTTAATGTTTGGCTTGTATTTTTTATTACGCTCTGGCAATCTTGTAAACGGCTACTTTATGCCGCGAAAGCCACTTGACGAGAGAAAGGAGTGCGTTAGGCTTGAACGCCATAGGCAAACCAAAACCCACCGAGTTTCGCTCGATGGGTTGCTGTGTTCGCCCTTATTTGCCTATCATACGCACTCCTGCGAGGCTCACGTCAAGTGGAACGTGGAATAAATAGCCATTATAGGCTTAATTCAATTTTCATTTTAATCGTTGTATCTTCGGTATATGAATATTTATGTGTAATCATTCTATATGTTGCCGTATAAAAAATAAGCCCCGATTTTTCGTCATCGGGACTTATTCTAATTGGACTATTAAATTGTATTTGTATCTTATCGTCAAATAATGTTATTTGCTTTATTAAAAAGTTGATAAGTATTTGTGGCTCTAACTTTAACGCTTGATTGTAATATTCTCTTATATCGCTTTCTTTAAGTTGTACCGCTAGTTTGCTATGTTCTATGAGTATTTGCTTTTCCAACTCGGCTTGTTGCTGTTCTAGTTCGTGCAAACGCTTATTAGTTGTATTTGATATAATACCACGCTCAACGGCACTCACAAGATTATTTAACGCTGTGTCAACTTGTCGTTTTTGCTTTTCCAACACTTTTATGATAGCGTTTTCCATTGATTGCTGTCTTTGTATTTGCAGTAACTCATTTACGATATAGTTCATAATATGTGGCTCGCTTAATTTTTCAATGGTCGCATTGATAACTAATTCTTCGAGTACGTCTTTACGCACCATTGATTTATTACAATCCGCCAAGTGTTTTTTACGCCCCCTACATTTATAGTAGTAAACCTTTGCACCTGATTTGGACGTACCGCTTTCGCCATTGAGAGTATGACCACAATAACCGCATATAAGTTTATGGCGTAATAGAAAGTCAACTTTCTCACACCGTTTACAGTTTCTATTTTTCATTACTCTTGCTCTCACAATATCGAAAGTAGATTGCGGAATAATTTGCGGATACATATTGTCAATGATTTCTTCGCCGTGTTTATATACGCCCGAATACTTTTCATTGCGTAGGATATTGTAAACGCTGTTTTTAATGAACGGCTTTCCTTTGTAGTAAATACCCATTGCTGTTAGTCCGTCAATAATTTGTCTAATGAATTTTCCTTTTGAATATTCATTATAAATATATCGTACTACTTCGGCATCGTTTTCGTCTACGACAATTTTTCGTCCGTCCAACTTGTAGCCATACAATAACGTACCGCCTTGAAAGTAACCTTTACGGCGAGTTTCTTTCATACCACGACTGACCTTTTGAGCAAGTTCCGCTGAATAGTATTGATTCATACCTTCGAGCAAACTCTCTAATATAATGCCTTCGGGTGTATCGGGGATATTTTCCATTGCTGACAATACTTTTACGCCGTTATCTCTCAATGTCTTTTTATGTATTGCCGTTTCGTATTTGTTTCGAGAAAACCTATCAAGTTTGTAGACAAGTACATAGTTCCATTCTTTGCGATTGCTATCCTTTAACATACGCTGAAAGTCGGGGCGGTTATCATTTGTACCTGTCATTGCTCGGTCGATGTAAGTATCGAGTATGAGAATATTATTGCGTTGTGCATATTCTTCACATACTCTCAACTGTCCGTCGATAGATTGTTCCGTTTGTTGGTCGCAAGAGTATCTTGCATAAATTACTGCTGTTTTCATTTTTGTTTCTCCCTATTAAATTATTTATTTTGTCTTTCGACGGGAGCGAAATAAACGAAATCGTCTTTGCTGTTCTTCCATTGGCTGTCTTTACTCTTGCGGTCAAGGGTTGCCAACGGCAATGCACTTTACCCTTGACGGCAAGGGCGGTTTCGTTTACGCTCCCATAGGCGAAAGACAAAATAATTTAATTGGCTTTTGGCATTTGCCTTATTATCTCCGCACTTATCTCGCCCATAATTAAGCCGTCGTCCACGCAAGTAAAGTTATCAAATAACAAGGCTTTTTTATCGTCTATTCCTATCGGACAAACTATATCTTCGTCCAAAATATCACTCACTAGGTAGGTGGGCAATTTACCTCCAAACACAAGTTTCTCGCCACTTTTCTCTATGTATTTGAGCAAATATCTCACGGCTTGCGGTATCTCTCTTGAACATATCTCTTTGAAATCGTTCCGTCCAAAGTGTTTTAGAAAGTGCGTGTTTTGATAGGTTGTTTGTTTCCTATGGCTCTTTGTACTAAAATCGTTGACTTGTTCCAACGTGCCTATCATTTGCGGTATGTAGAAGATTCCGTGAAAATGTAAGCGTTGTTTTTCGGGCGAACGCTCCCACACGCCTATATATTTCCAACCTTTACGGCTGACAAGGTGTTTGAGAGTGTTCCGCAACTTTGCCTTGAACGTTTCTTCCGTGTGCTTTTCGCTATCGTAAGTAAACGTAACAAAGTAATTCCACTCTTGCAAATATATCTTCCGCCATAAACGTGTACGCCGTTTGGCGAGATTGTCTTTCTTTCGCTCCACGTTTTGCTCGATATATTCCGTTGCTTGCTCGGTAGTAGTAAACTCGCTTTGCAGTTTCTCGGCAATATATCCCTTGCGTTCTCGCTTGGGTAGGCTTTGACTCTCGGCGTAGGCTGTATCAAACTTTGACTGCAACTCAACTTGTCTAGGCGTTGCTATCGCAGTATTCTTCCGTTTACTGCCTTTGCCGTGCTTGTAGTTCTCTTGCAGTATCGCAATGTAATGACTTCCGTCATAATAGACTTTTGCATTTTCAAATGGCATTTTGTTTCGCTCCTTTATTGCTTATTTTTGGCAAGTTCCAACACTCTCGAATAGAGCGTTTGGAAAAATACAATTTTCTCGCTTGGCTCTTGAATATTAGGCTCTCCAATAAATTCAATAGACAAGTCAATGTGTAACTCGGTTTTCAACATTTTCAAAATCTCCTTGCTGGTTGTGAGATTAGTCTAGCAATTATTCGGGGAAAGTGTTAGAATCTAACTTGTACTTTTCCCCGCCAAAACCTAGTATCTACCTAATCTCAACCAAACAAAACTTGAACAAACAAGTACAAAAATGGTGGCAACGTAAAAAAATCGGGGGCTCGTGGAAAGCCTGCGCACGAACCCCGATTTTAGTTGCCACCTTTGGGTAAGGTATTTTTTTGTTGTGTCTAGTCGTGTGGCGGGTGCTTGACGGCGAGCGTAAGCGAAGCCGCTTGTTATATCAAGCACCCGCCACAGTGCCAAAATACTTTTTGTTGTTGCTTTTATTATGCAAATATGCTACAATAGTTGTACGATAAACAGTAATTTAACGGAGAAATAAAAATGATTTTACCTGTACCCCTTATCGTAAGAAGGCGCATTATAAACAAGCTATTGGAAAAGAATGCTATTTCTATTGAAACTGCTATTACGTTGGAAGAAGCAGGCATCTCAGGTCCAAATAATTTTCAAGCGGTTATCTCGCGCTTGATTGAACAAGGCGTCGTGCATCAACTTGATAACAGATATTATTTGGATACGACAAAGCTGTAAATTTCAATTTATCGTAGAAAAATACAAATGCAAGTCGTGGTGTTCGACTTGCATTCGCATTGGTGCACCATTACGGGTGTATAAGAACACCTAGAAAGAGAAATCGCAGTTGCGGTTTCTTTTTCTTTTGCGTTATTAATTATTACGATATTGCTAATAAGGTTATATATTGTAGTTAGTTATGGCTTGTAAATTTACATTGCTTTTGCTATAATGATTGTACGATAAACAGCGATTTAGCGTGGAGAACGAAAAAATTATGAAATTCATTAAGAAATCAAGAAAAAGTTTTTTGTCAATGTTTGTTTTGCTAATCTGCGTTATTGCTTTTGCGGGGTGCACAAGAGGAACGGTTATTGATAGGCTTAAAAATATGTATAACGTCGATACTCGACTGTTGACTAATTGTGAAATTGTTTGTGATATATCGGGCGAAACATTTACGGGTTATGCCCCTCATTATGCGGTAATACAGTTTAATGCAGAGCCGACGGAGTTTTTGCAGTCATTTGACAACGTAAAAGAAAATATTAAAGGCTTTTCTTCCGAAAAGAATGAAGAAATCAAAAACAGTATAGACGCCCATTCGTGTATGGAAATACCAACCGAATATTACCCAGAATGGGATGACGAATATATTTGGTATTACTCGTATGATGTAAGAGTATCCGCTTTGTATCTGATATATTTTCCTAATGACTATAAGTTGGTGGTTTATGAAGCAGGACATTAAAATAATTTAAGTTTCAATTTGGCATATTGGGCGAGTACAACTCCGCAATAAAACTTGATTGTATTTCGCTTGACTAATATATTTCAAATAACTATAATGTAAAAGTAAATTAAATATGGGTCATCGGAGGACTGACTGCCGCAGCAGTCGTGGCAAAATATTTGCCCTTAGTCGAAAAGATGTCGAGTGCGCTCGGTTATTTTAGGATAATCAGGCGCTAATTTTTTGTAAAGGATTGGGTATGAAGATACAAATATCAGACCATTTTAATTTAAAAAGGCTGTTTAGATTTGTTTTGCCGTCAATATTTATGATGGTTGTGACTTCAATTTACGGAGTAATTGACGGACTATTCGTATCCAACTTTGTTGGTAAAACTCCATTTGCCGCAATCAATCTCATAATGCCGGTCGTTATGATATTGGGCGGTATGGGATTTATGATAGGCACGGGCGGTACTGCGCTTGTAACCAAAGTCGTGGGCGAAAGCGATAGTGAAAGAGCAAATCGCTATTTTTCTATGCTTATAATTTTTTCAGTAATCTTCGGCGTGGTATTGACAGTTATCTGTGAAATAATCCTAAGTCCTATCGTTCGTCTTTTGGGCGGCGGAAATGCAAGTGAAGAGATGCTTGAAGATTGCGTATTATACGGCAGAATTACGATAGGTTTTTCCACTTTCTTTATGTTGCAAAACATATTTCAGAGTTTTTTGGCAGCCGCCGAAAGACCTAAACTCGGTTTTTTTGTTACGTTGATAGCGGGCTGCGCAAACGCCGCTTTGGACGCATTGTTTATAATGGTTTTCAAATGGGGTATCGTAGGCGCTGCCGTTGCAACGGGAATAGGACAGGTTTTAGGCAGCGTAATACCTCTCATATATTTTGCGAGAAAAAATGGCAGTCTATTAAGATTAAAAAAGACAAATTTCGAAATCAAGCCAATATTAATCGCTTGCGTCAACGGCTCTTCCGAACTGTTAACGAACGTAGCTACGTCCATCGTAAGTATGCTATATAATTTACAACTTATAAAATTCTATGGCGAAAACGGAGTATCTGCTTACGGCGTTATAATGTACGTTCAGCTCATTTTCTTGGCGTTGATAATAGGTTATACCATAGGAAGCGCTCCGATAGTTTCATTCAATTTTGGCGCAAAGAACGATTTAGAGCTAAAAAATATCTTTAAAAAGAGCATATTCATTTTGGCTATATCCGGCGTTGTATTATCTTTACTTGCGCAAGCGCTTGCTATACCGCTTGCAAAACTCTTCGTTGGATACGACGCGCAATTATACAATTTGACAATTCACGCTTTTAGATTATATTCGTTTGCATTTATATTCTCCGGAGTGGCTATCTTTTCATCGGGATTCTTTACCGCTTTGAACAATGGCTTGGTTTCGGCGATAATATCTGCATTGCGCGCGTTAGTGTTTCAGATTTCATTCATATTCTTATTGCCGTTTTTATTTGGAGTTGACGGAATATGGTGGGCAATGTTTGCGACAGAAGTATTAGCGACGATTGTCTCCGTCATATTCTTCATAGCTTACAGAAAAAGGTATCGTTATATTTAACTTTTTGCCATGCAAAAACTTATAGGGAAATTTGTAAAATTTTACGAAAAGTACTTGACAAGCAATACTATGCATTGTATAGTATAATATATAGCGGGGTAATACTTGTGGATATACAATTGAAAAAAGGAATTTTGGACGTATGCGTGCTTGCTGCGCTCAGCAGAGGAGAAAGCTACGGCTATAAAATAATAAGCGACCTTACGGGCATTATCGAGATATCGGAAAGCACGCTGTATCCTATTTTGAAAAGATTAGAAGCGGGCGGATTTGTGATAACGCGCACTGCTGAATTCAGCGGACGGCTTAGACGGTATTATAAGATAACGTCGTTGGGACTTAAAAAACTCAAATCGGGCAGAGATGATTTGCTCGAAATAAACAGTATATATAAAAAGTTGTTTGGTGGACGTATATAGTCCACAGTGGAGGTAACTATGACCTATAATGAATGGCGAGACGAGCTCAAAAGTAACCTCTTATGCGTACCTGAAAATGAGATGCTTAGAGTGTTGGATTACTATGCAGAAGCTTACGCCGATAGACGTGACGCAGGATATTCCGAACGTGAAATAACTGCAGAATTCGGAGCTCCGTACGACGCGGCGCAGCGCATACTTGCAGAGAACGCTGAGTATCCGGCGGAGGCAATTTGTTTGGGCGAAAAGCGCAAGGCTCAAGCTAAACCGAAATATTATCCGGAACCGCAGAGCCGTCAACCTAAAAATCAAGAATATCAAAATGACGAAGTTCAGCCGCAGCCTAATCCTGCGCAGTATGCGTCGCAAAACGCGCAACCAAAGACAAACAATAGAGGTTGGATTTTTGCGTTGCTTTGCGTGATATTTGCAATACCGATATTTAGCGTCATTATGACAATGGTCGGCGTGACGATTGGATTTGGCGTAACGCCGTTTGCCTTGCTTATAGCAGGCGTCGGTTCAATCATAGAAGGCGTGGTAGAGTTGTTTTCCGATATTACTTTAGGCGCTGCCACTATTGGAATAGGACTTATAACATTTGGGTTAGGTCTAATACTTATGCCGATTATTTTTAAAATCGTAAAACTCATGTGGAAACTTTTTACTAAGTTTTTCTTATGGATTAAATCGCTCTTTAGCGGAAAGGAGAAACAATAATGAAATCATTTATAAAGGTAATTATAGCAGGCGCAGTAATTCTTGTCTTGGGCATTGGCGTACTTGCCGTAGCTTTAGGTATAAACGGTTGGCAGATTGACGGCGATTACGAGATGAAAACCTTTGAATGTCAAGATACGAATACGACTCTTGATATTGACTTTGCGGCAGGTACGCTTGAGATAAACAAATATGACGGACAGTTTATTAAAATTGAATATCCCGAAAATAGTATTTGGTCGACAGACGTAACAGAGTCCAACGGCACGGTATCAGTTGCTACGACAGGGAAGTTCAGATGGAATAATATCCCAAGTTTGTTTATGAAGATACCGACGACGAAAATATGGATACCGCAGGGCGATATATTGAATATTAAACTCGATATGGACGCAGGCACGGTAAAATTTGCAGAAGGCGAATACGGAGATTTTATTGTCGCAATGAACGCCGGAACGTTTTTAACGCAAGATATCGTATGCAAAAAGTTGTCGGTAGAAATGAATGCAGGTACAATCAGCATTAAAGACGTCGTATCAGAGCAGAACGTAAACATTGATTTGAACGCAGGCGCTATAAACGTCCAATCGCTTGTATGTCCGGCGCTAAAAAGCGAAGTTAGCGCAGGAAGCGTAAATATCAACAAATTGCAAACCTCGTACGTTGACGTTGACGTCAATGCGGGCAGCCTCAAATTGGGAATGACGGGTGCTAAGTCGGATTATAACATCGACGTCGATAAGAGCGCAGGATCATGTAATATATCTAATCAAAATGGTTCGACGGATAAGCGCATAAAAGCAGAAGTTTCTGCAGGCTCGTTGGTAGTCAAGTTTGACGCTTAAAATTATGATGATATACAAAATGCAAGGCTAACAGCCTTGCATTTTTATTGTATAGCATGTTGATTTACAACAACTCAGATTTTAATTTTAACACCATAGTCATGTATTCTTTAAGCGTTTCTTCATTACTTTCATGAGAGAGTAAGTCAACACACCTTTCTATGACGGAATATATGTATTCGTAATATGTGTTTTTAAGCTCAGAGTTGTTTATTCTTTCAACGATTTCAGGAGCAATTTTGTAATATTCGTCGATAAGTTTTTGCCCGTTTTTCACAGACTTCATATAAGTATCTCTAAATAAACGCAATGCAGTAAGTTCTTTACAGTCGTCGGGTTTGCCCTTATATTCAACGCAGGCAGAAGTTAAAAAGCAACCGGGGCTAAAGTCGCCGCACGCAGGTTTATCCTTAGAATGCTTTCCGCCGCCAACCAACCCGAAAAACGCTGCCTTGTAAGTGCATCTTCCGCTGTCTCTGAAATGTGAACACTGACCGCAAGTATATTCTGTGCTTGCAAAAGATCCGCAAGGCGAACTACTTCCATAAGCGATCTCATCGGATACTGAGCATTTACTATATCTCAGGAACAATCCTTTATGTGCGTCTTCTATAAAATGAGCGCAGTCTCTGCATTTAAAATAAGACATATTATCACCTTCCTCTTATATTATTATTGATTAAATTTATTACACGCGCCGTCGTTTTTGTTTACCTTGCCGCCACGTCTTGAACAGTTTCCGCTTTCCGCATTGAAATTTGAGCATTCTTCACAAGTGTTAACATTGCTTACATAATGATTGCAAGAGTTCATATTACTTAAATAATTAGTATTCTTAAGGTTGCACCAGTAGTTTGTAAAAAATATTCCCTTTAAAATTTCACCATATTTACAGGTTTTGCATATAGCCATTTTTGCACCTCTCAAATATTTAAAAGTTTTGCTTTCAACTTGTGCACCATTGATTTATATTCGCTGAGAGCCCCCTCGTTATTTCCATTTTTAATCAAAGTCAAACATATTTGAATTACGCCGTAAATATATGCGTAATGCGCTTCTTTATTTTGACTTTCATTAATTTTTTTAACTATTTTCGGCGCAATTTCATAATATTCTTTAATGAGTTGTTCAGCATTGGAAATTCCCGACATATAGTTATCCCTAAATGAGCGGAGCATAGTCAATTCTTCGCAATCGTCGGGTTTGCCTAAATATTCAACGCATGCGGACGTCAAAAAGCAATCGCTCGTCTTTCCGTTATTGGCAAGATCATCGTCATAATCGCTGTTAGGGACAAAATAGTTGCAAGCAAGCCAGTTCTCTGATGCGAGATCGTTTCTTTCGCCCATACGATGTTTGAAGTCGCAATAACTGCTAAACCAAGGCTTTTTTACAAAGTATCTGCAATTTCCACACTTTAACGCCATAATCGCTCCTTTCTATCAATAGTTAAAATATTGATAGATAATGTTTAAAAATAGATTTTTCTTTATTATATGGCGGATTTTCCGCTATGTCAAGTATTTTGGCGGATTTTCCGCTAATATTATTAATATGAGCGAATACAATGTGGGAATTACAATTCGTACTTTGCGAAAGAATAAAAAAATGACACAAGCCGAATTAGGGAAGGTGTTAGGGTATTCTGCAAGAACGGTTTCCGATTGGGAAAATGGTTGTACAGAACCCAACATAGTTGCCATTAAAACGCTAGTAAGATTTTTTGAAATTTCTTATGATGAATTTTTTGAGGGATAAAAGTAAATAACAATATTAATATAATAAAAGCCCTTGTACGAATTGCACAAGGGCTCTTATTTGATTTAAGATTATTTCTTATCTTCTTTATTGGATTCTTCTTGTTTAGGCTCTTCGGATTTCGCCGGCTCAGCAGGAGTAGGGGATGGCGCGGATATGCCCACGACGTCGTCGACTGGGAGAGAAAAGGCGATACCTTTACCTTCGCTGTTGAGTCCTGCGTTGCGATAGATTGCATGTAACACATTGTCTTTGATATCTGAAGGAACTAGTATCAAGACGATATCTTTATCGGGTTGTATTGCGATATGGAAGAATTGTTCAGCGTCTTTATTGGCTGTACCGCGGGCGTGAATAACCGTACCGCCGCGCGCGCCTTCTTCTCTTGCCGCGTCCATGACAAGTTCTGAGAAACCTGCATTTACTATACACATAACCATTTCGTAATTATTCATTATTTACTCTCCTTTACCGTCATCTTGTTGTTGCTCAAAAAGCCGTAAATCAACGTGCCTATTACGCTTGTCAAAGGCACTGTGAAAGCAATTCCTTTGCCGTCCCTTATCGTTTGAAATTTCGATTCCAACGTGTTCAAAGTGTCGGGGATTTTGCTCTCCTGAATTACGCTGAGAATTACCGCCTTTTCGTTATCTAAAAAACCGAGAAGACCCAACATTTTTGCGTTTGCAGTACCTTCCGCCATCACGACCATTTGCATATTAACGTCAAAAGACTGAATTAGGTCGGTAAAATACTCGGCTTTTTTTCTTGCAACTATAGTTATAAGAAGTTTAAGCTTGTTGGATTTAACTCTATTTGGCGATGCAGTCTTTGCCTTTTCTTTTGGGGCAGAGTGTTGCTTTTGCTCTTTTTTAGCAGTAGCGGTATGTTCTTTCTTAGCAGAAGTTGTATGTTCTTTTGCATGATTCTTATCTGACATAGCCTACCTCCAATTAAAAGTAAATGATTTGCTCGTCGTCGGCGGACAGTATTCTCTTCATAGCTATCTTATCGCGAACCTTTGCCGACATTACGGCTTTGAAGCCGAGAGCTTGAATTGTGATAAGAGGGGTCATTGCAACCATTGCAACTACGCCGAATGCGTCGGTTAAAATTGCATTCGAGCCTCCGTTGACGGATACGCACGCGCCTACGACCAAAGGCAAGATAAAACTTGAAGTCAAAGGACCGCTGGCAACGCCGCCTGAGTCAAACGCGATTGCAGTATATACTTTCGGGACGAAGAATGACAGTCCCAAAGATATGAGATAACCTGGTATCAAATAATACAAAAGCGAGAAGTGGAATATCATTCTGATTATAGAAAGACAAAGCGATACGCCTACTGCGGCGGATAGCGCAAGCATCATTTCTATCTTTTTGACGCCGCCGCCGGTAACTTGTTCAACTTGTTTATTCAAGACGTGTACCGCAGGCTCTGCCAATACTACCACAAAACCTAATACTAAACCGAATATAGCAAGACCGGGCTTGGAGAAGTTTGCGATTTCTTGACCAAGCTTGAAACCTATTGGCATGAAGCCCACTTCAACCGCAACGAGGAATATTACCAATCCTACGAAAGTGTAAGCAATACCTACGCCTATTTGCGCCAGCTTTTGGCGGGGCAACTTCAATACTGCAAATTGCAATATAAAGAAGAAGACTACGATAAGCGCCAAAGCGATGGCTACGTTTTTAACTGTGTTCAAAATTGCATGTCCGATATGCGCAAGGCTTTCTTGAACGGTAGCGTAAGAAGCAAGCGCGTCCATGGTCTCTTGCGACATCTCGCCCTTTGAGAAAAGCGCAAGCGCCATAACTGCAATGATAGGACCGATGGAGCACAATGCGATAAGTCCAAAGCTGTTTTCATTTGCGTCTCTACCGCCGACGGTAGTCGCAATACCAAATCCAAGAGCCATTATGAAAGGCACTGTTATAGGACCTGTGGTTACGCCGCCCGAATCGAAAGAAAGGGCAAGGAAGTTGTTCTTGCTGCATTCCAAAAGAAGCGCGCATACTGCAAACAACATCATATAGAAGAATAGCAAAAACATTGATAAATCTTTGTGAAATACTATTTTGAGTACGGCAATAATCAAGAATATACCTACTCCAACGCCTACCGTGACGATAAGTACCATATTGTTCATTACGTCGCTTACTTGTCCGGCAAGGACGGAAAGGTCAGGCTCTGCAACCGTAATGAGAAGACCCATTATAAAGCATACGGAAATGAGGACCATTACCTTTTTAGACTTGGTAAGTCCCGTGCCGACGTGTCCGCCCATAGGCGTCATTGCAAGGTCTGCGCCCAAATTGAAAAGACCGATACCTATGATAAGCATAACTGCGCATACAGCGAAAGTAATCCTCTCGGCTGCAGTCAAAGGCGCAAGCGGGGTAAATGAAATTATAAGTACGATTATTGCAATCGGCAAAACCGAAATGAGCGATTCTTTAAGTTTCAATAAAAGCGCTTTTAACATTTTTACTCCAATTTTCTCTGTACTGTAAGTTTAAATATACACTATTTAATATATTCTATGATATTATACCATAAATTTAAGCCTTAGGCAATCATATAATTTTGTTTTTACATATAAATTTAATTATATTTAATATAAGTTTTGTATGTAATATTTCAATCAAACTTGATTTTTTCAACTTTAAAATCGCAGTAATATTCGGCTTGTTCGCAAGTGAATTTGAGTACGCAATAATCCGGATCTGTCACGCCTTTTTTGTAAAAGAGAGTGTCTCCGAATTTCCATATCATATCTTTAGTGGGTTGGTCTTGGCATACTTGCATAGTACCCGTTATCGTTGCGCCTTGATATTTGAATCTTCCGCGCTTGTAAAAATAAATGCAAGCCTTTGGATTGTCCAGATACTGTTTAACTTTATTGGACGACGTATTGGTAGAGAAGTATACGTCTTTGCCGTCGATTTTTCGCGGAGCAAGCATAGCCCTCATTACAGGGTAACCTTCGTCGTTTACAGACGCTATAATAGCTGTCTTTTGCTCAGATATAAATTCTAATAGTTCTTGCGCTGTCATTTGCGATTTTCCTTATTTGACTTCCTGTATTATGAATGGATTGCCTTGCAAAGGAGAGTATTTTGGCGAAGCGATGAGATTTGCGTCGTTTTCTCCTGCCGGTATAGCGTAAGAGACCTCCATGGTGCTTGAGACTACCAATACTTTCGTCTCTTCATTCCATATTTCCACTTCTACGCTTTTTCCGTTCTTAAAATCAAAATGTTTGAAATAATCTTCGCCGTGTTTACATACAGCGTCATCTTTTGAGCATTGCACATACAAATGAATTTTTGATCCGCATTCGATAATGCTCCATTTTCTTTTAATTGTCAATTTTCTCATTTTTCTACCTCGCAAATTTTTGTATTTATATCATATCATAATTTAGCAATTGATTTCAACTTTTTAAAGATTATTAATGGACTTTTGTATTGAAATTATAGATTTTTTATGTTATAATATAAAAAATGTGTGCATTAGCGCGTTTTAAGGAGTGTGTTATGAACTATTGGAAAAAGCAGTCGGTTTACGACGTTAATTCGATTAAACGCTATGCGTCGGGATTTCCTCTTGACAAAGATGGAAAGGCGACTGCTCAGTGTCTTGACGGAGAGTGGGATTTTCGTCTTGTGGAAAATCCAAGCAAAATACCTCTCGGGTACGAGAGCGTAGGCGCGACGCTTGATAATTTCAGTAAGATAAAGGTTCCGTCCAACTGGCAGATACAGGGGCACGGTCAACCTATTTATACCAACTATACTTATCCTCACGCTTTTGCGCAGTACAACATAGCAGATATACCTCATATAAAGGCTCGCTACAACGAAGTGGGATGTTACGTCACAGAATTTGACGTGCAAGAGAGTCAAAAGGACGTATACTTGCGTTTTGACGGTATCAACAGTTGCGGAGACGTTTACGTCAACGGTCAATTCGTAGGATATTCGGAAGACACGTTTTCGCCGCAGGAATACGATATAACTCCGCTCGTAAAGGCAGGCAAAAACAAACTCGCGGTATCGGTATACAGATACGCTACGGGTAGTTATCTTGAAGACCAAGATATGTGGCGCATATCCGGTATATTCCGCAGCGTATGGTTGATATATAAGCCAAAGGCGCAAGTCGCAGATTATTTCACGCATTGTCAATTGACGGACGATTATACTAGAGCCAACTTTGTCACAGATATTACTGTGGAAGTGAAAGACGTCGATACTTCAGACTTAAAAGTACAGGTGCAGTTGTCTTTTGACGGAAAATCAGTTGCGACGATGGAGAAATCTCTTGGCGCAGTAGCAAAAGATACGACGCAAGATTTGACGGTGTCTGCGGATATTGCAGACGTCAAACTTTGGTCGCACGAATATCCCAACCTTTATGACGTGGAAGTAAGGCTGTTTGATGGGGATAAACTCGTCGATACTCGCCGTTCGCATTTTGGTTTCAGAGAGATAAAGATAGAGCCGATGAAAGACGGCAGAGGACCGTTTATCAAACTCAACGGCAAGATAATCAAGATATACGGCGTCAACCGTCACGAATTCCATCCGGACTACGGACACGCAGTGCCTGCAGAATTGATAGAAAAGGATATACAGCTTTGCAAAGCCAACAACATTACTTCAATCCGTAATTCGCACTATCCCAACCAAGACGTGTTCTACGAGCTTTGCGACAGATACGGCATACTCGTAATGGCAGAGACCAATCTCGAGTCGCACGGACTTGCAATGTTCTTGCCAAAGAGCAGTAAAAAATGGAAGGACGGTTGCGTATACAGAGCAACGAATATGGTCAGAAGACTTCGCAATCATCCGTGTATCATAAGCTGGTCTATGGGCAACGAAGCAGGTTTCGGCAAGGACTTCTACGCAATGAAAGAAGCCGTATTGGAACTTGACAAGACGAGATTTATTCATTACGAACCCGATCAAAAGGGCGAAGTAGGCGACGTGCTCAGCGAGATGTACTCCAAGGTGGAGAAGATGCCTATCATAGGCGAGAATAAGCCTATGAGACATTGCCAAGCGTTATGGTCGCCGACGGGCAGCAAGTATACCCCCGATATGTACAGGGACTTGCCGTTTATTCAATGCGAATACGCGCACTGTATGGGCAACAGCCTTGGCAATTTCAGCGATTATTGGGACATGTTCTACAAGTACGACAGACTTGCGGGCGGATATATATGGGACTTTGCAGACCAAAGTATACGTCGCCAAGAAAACGGCAAAGACAAGTGGTGTTATGGCGGAGACTTTGGGGATAGGCCCAACGCAGGTCGTTTTGCATTCAACGGTATAGTGAGAGCAGACCGCTCGCCAAATCCCGCATTGTATGAGGTGCGCTATCAATATCAACAGGCGAAGTTTACTTTGGACGGAAATACGCTTACGATTCTCAACCGTCACCGCTTTACTGACTTGAGCGAGTTTGAGTTGACTGCGACGGTAGTTGCGGAAGGAGAAGAACTGTATTCAAGAACTTTTGAAGTATCTTGCGCTCCCGACGAGAGCGTGTCGGTAGACCTTCTCGATAAGCAAATAGATATGCCAAATGGCAAAGAAGTCGTATGCAATATAAGTATGGCTACGAAAAAGGATACTGCTTACGCAAGCAAAGGACACATAGTTGCGTACGAGCAATTTATCTTGCAGGGGTACGATTTCAGCGCGCCTGTTGCGGCAAGCGGCGCTACGGTTAAGCAAGACGGAAAGAACTACGTCGTCACAGCAGGCGAAACCGTATTCGTAATTGAAAATGGCGCAATAATTTCAGCTAAGGTAAACGGAAAAGAGAAACTTACTTCGCCAATCAGACCTAACTTTGTCAGAGCTACTATTGACAACGACGCGTTGCCGCAAGTGCCTAAGATTATCGCCAATACTATTATGGGCGTCAATGCTTGCCGAAACGCGCAAAAGGGATTGAAGGCAAAACGCATTTCTGTGAGAGAAGAGCAAGGCGTTGTAATTGCTCAGATAGATTGGAGTATGAAGCGTATCAAACAGCTTCGCACGACGTATAAGTTTGGCGGAGACGGCGCGGTGGATATGACTATGAGTCTCGTAAATTCAAAAGACCTTGAAAGATACGGCTTTACGTTCCGCTTGGAAAAGGGATTGGATGGCGTGGAAATGTACGCAAAAGGACCGTATGAGAACTACTGCGACAGAGCGACGGCTTCAAAGCTCGGCTTGTGGAAAGGCAATGCAGAGGACTTTATACACGACTATTTGTATCCGCAGGAAAACGGCAATCATACGGGCGTGCGCTACGCTAATATCGGCGGAGATAAGGGAGTGAGTATAAAGGCGGTTGACAAAGCTTTTGAAATGACTGTTCATCCGTATACTTGCGAGACGTTGCACAACGCTCAACATATGCACGAACTTGAAAGAGAAGATATGCTTACGATCTGTATAGACGGCAAACAACGCGGCGTTGGCGGAGACGTGCCGGCAATGGCTTGCACGAAACCGCAATACAAGATATTGCCAAAAGAGCAACATACATTGCATTTTGTAATCAAATTTTAATAGTAATTGAGTAATAAAAACGCCGATTAAATCGGCGTTTTTTAATTTGTTTTATACCATTTTGGTTAAAATGAAATCCATTACTTTTTGAGATGCATTCTCATAAATGAAATTCGAATCGACTGCGTTCTCCGGATATGCGTCAAGGTTAAAAGTTGAGTCGGGTTCGTTGACTTCGCCTATCCATACGTCGACCCAATCGACGACATTTGTTTCGCCGTCTACGACAAGATTAACCATTACCGGATCTTCCAAGCAATCAAATATCTTTAAGCTTATGCTTACGCATTTTAGCGCGTCGTTCCAATCTTTGCAAATCGCGTTGGCGCAGGGCTCGACTTTTTCGCACCCAAGAGTCTTTTTCAAAGCGTCTCGCAACTTGTCGACGGCAATGCCGTCAAGCGCGTCTTGCGCAAAATAATCTTTTGCGTTGAATCTTTCGCCGTTTGATTGTTTGTTTTGCAAATACTCTGCAATAAAATCATCGGCAGTTTTTATTGGTTCTTCTTTTTCTTGTTTTTTAAATAGATTGGGAAATAATTGCATAATCCACTTGTTTTTCATATTGCGCCTCTTAATATATGTTATTATGCGATATGACGGATTATGTCATAATTTGCAAATTCTTTTGTTTTCTTTTGGGGATTGGCGTGATATAATATATCTATGGATTCACAAAAGTTGAACGGCGAAATATTATATAAGATAAGCAGGTATCTGAATTTCGCAGAGAGGTCTATCGACGCTAAGCAAGTGGAGCAAGTCGCCTCGTGCGGAGTAAGCCGACAAAAGGCGGTAGAGCTTTTGCTGGGCGGTTATCTCGATTTGGACGAGGTCGCGCAAAGAGAGTATTTACCGTATATGCTCAAAAAACTTGATAGAGTGACGTATCAAAAAGACGAATATTACGCCAACGTATTTTTTGACAATGCGACAAAAGGCAATTGGCAGCTCAAGAGAGCAAGTTATGCGCCTTACGAGATATTCGTGCAAGACGATTTTAAATACGACTTTCAAAAGGTATTGCCTCAACTTGGGTATTTTGATGAGGCTTTCGAATATCCCGCTGTATATCAAGACGGGCGGCTGTGGATGAGCGTAACTCCCAACGAGATTAACACAATGAGAGAGCCAATTTGCAAGGCAAAAGGAAAGACGTTGACTTTTGGATTGGGACTTGGGTATTTTGCATACATGTGTTCAATCAAGAAAGAAGTGGAAAGCGTGACCGTGGTTGAGAAAGATAAATGCGTAATTGAGCTTTTTGAAGATATAATTTTGCCGCAGTTTGCATTCAAAGATAAGATACGCATAATCAACGACGACGCGTATGCGTATCTTGAAAAGATGCAAGACAAAGAGTATGATTACGCATTCGTCGATATTTATCACGACGCAGGCGACGGATTGGAAGTATACAAAAAATTCAAGCAAAGACTTGGCAAGTTTTGCCATACTCAATTTGATTTTTGGATAGAAAAGACCATCAAATATTATTTATAATTTAGATTTCTTGTTTATTTGACGGAGAAGACGCGCAAAGCGGAAGTTCGACAATAAATTTTGTGTATTCTCCCACTTGACTTTCGCAAGTGATTTTGCCCTTGAGAGAATCGACTATTGATTTTGCGATGCTCAGTCCCAGTCCAAAAGAATTGCCGGTGTCTTTATGCGAAGAATCCACCTTATAAAATCTATCGAATATATGGTCTAGCTTTTCTTGCGGAATGCCATCGCCGGTGTTTGTCATACTGATTATTGCGTGTCGTCTCGTCTTTTGCAACGTCAAAGTAATTTTACCGTTTTGCAAGGTATACTTAATTGCATTGTCGAGCAGTATTCCAACGATTTTTTCAATTTCCGCCTTATTCGCCGCCACTTTGATATTGTCGTCGGCGGAATAATCGAGCTTAATTGATTTCTCGTAACATATCGCCTCAAAAGACAACGTCATACCCTCGACTATATCGTTGATTTCAAGTTCTTCGCGCTCGGAGTTTATATTCTTTGACTCATACTTCGTCAGCTCCAGCATATCCAATATCAAAGATTGCATTCTGTCAAGCTGATAGCCTGCGGAGTCGAGCCACTTTCCATTGTCTGCGACTGTGGAATTCTTGTCGCTTTGAATCAACTCCAGATTGGTTTTGACGACCGTCAGCGGAGTTTTAAGCTCGTGCGAAGCATTGGCGATAAGTTCTTGTTGGCGCAAGAAAGACTGCCTGACAGGCTCTATCGCGTGTTTTGCAAAGAAGTAGAAGAATAAGAAAATGGCAAGCATTCCCACTATGCAAATACAGGCAAGCGTGATGCTCATAATCTGAATATACTTGTACGAACTGGTGTAATCTATAACCGTATATTTAATTGCAGGTCGACCGCTTTCTTGGACGGAAGTAGCAATAAATTTATATCGTCTTCCGCTTGCTGTTTTAAACTCGTCGTCTTGATTGCCTTTTGCCGTCACCGCTTTAACAACTGCTTGTATTTCGTCTTGAGAGAAATAGTCGGGGGAGTAATAAGTCGTGGGCTCGTGATTATCTATTTTGACGACGTATACGTAGTTGTTGCTTTGGAAGTAAGGACCTGCCGCGGCTCGCAATAAGTCGTTTTCTACTTCAGTCAACGTCTGAACTCTCGATACTAATAGCACGAGTAGACACGCAAGTATAACGAGCGCCCAGCCTATTGCCAACGGGACGTAAAAAAATTTTCGTTGAAGTTTTTTGAATACCTTCTCGTTCATTAATTCTTTGCAGCGAGTTGATAGCCGACTCCTCTAATAGAATTGATAGTAAAATCGGCGTCGACGAAATTCAACTTTTTTCTTAAAAATGATATAAAGACTTCCAAAGAGTTGGATTCAAAGTCGTTGTCAAATCCCCAAACTTTGTTGATGAGCGGTTCTTTTTCTGCCACGTGACGCGGTCTTTCAAAGAAATAACGCATAATATCAAATTCTTTTTGAGAAAGTTTTACGCTCTTGTTTTGACTCTTGTTGATAAGTTGAAGGGTGGAGAGATTGAGAGATACGTTGCCAAAAGAGATGAGATTGTCGGGCGTAGCGTCCGTCTTTCTTCTCAAAAGCGCTCTTATGCGGGCAAGCAATTCTGCGGTGGAGAATGGCTTAGGCAAATAGTCGTCTGCGCCCAAGTCAAGCCCTTTGACTTTGTTGTATTCTTGCGACAGCGCAGTCAGCATAATGACCGGCGTGGTAATTCTTTTGCCTCTTATCTCGCTCAATACCTCAAAGCCGTTCTTCTTTGGCATCATCACGTCGAGTATAATCAAATCGAAAATATCAGATACTGCGAGTTGCAATCCCGCTTCGCCGTCGTTAGCGACCTGCACTTCATATTTTTCTTTTTGCAAAACGGTACTCAACGCTTCGCAAAGGCTCATAGAATCTTCTACCAACAATATTCGCATAAATTCCTCCTACTCAAGCATAACAGCTTAAGTAATTTTATTATATAAGAATACATGAGGTTTTTCAATAGTTTTAATCAAATCTATACAAAAAATCGCAAGTCATAAAAAATGCGCCCCATATCGTTGAGTCCAACTTTTTGGGGCGTATATAGTTAGGTTAATTATTGAGGATTGACTTATTAAGCCGCGTATTTTGTGTCGATACCGGAAGTAAATCCGTACTTGTTGAGGCTAGTTCCGCTATTTACGTATTCTGACGGAGTTTGAGGCAAAGTTGCTACGCACTCTTGGGCGTCGGAATCTGTGTAGTATCCGTGTCCTATCGCGGTAATTACAACCACGTAACCGTTGCTTGCCGCAACGTCGCTGTCGTATTCGACGATGCCTGTCAAATCTGCAAAGTTGATGCTGTATCCGATTCTTCCGTCCTTGAGGATAGAAGTTCTGCCGATTTCAATCTTCTCGCCGCCGTTGATTTGAAGCTCGACGAGATACTCGTATCCGTTCTGCACGCCTTGCCAGCTTGCGTGGATGACCGCATTGTCGTCTTCGTTGATGGTTGCGGTAATAGTAGTCTCGTCTACTGCGTTGAGTTTCTCCGTAGTGGAATGCGCGATCATGGAGTCAGGCGAGTCTTTGATATTAGGATTGTTAGTGTTGACAGCCTTTACTCTTATAGAGTGGTCGCCGACTTTGTTGACGTATTGCGTAATATCAACGCTGAGGTTGGTGCCGTTTTCAGAGAAAGCGGGGTTCTTGATCTCTTTGCCGTCAACGTAGATTTTGTAGTTCGTTGCGTCCGGCACTTTGTCAAACTCAAAGGAAGCCTTGGTTGTTTCGTCTTCAGTAATCGTGTTTACCTTTAATCCCGTAGGCATATTCAACGTAATGATATAGTTGTAATTTACGGATACCGAAGCGCCGTCAACGTACAACGTTGAAGAACCTATTTTCTCAAAATCGAGAGTATCGTCGTAGTTGCCTTGCGGAGTAACGGTTATCGTATAGCTTCTGCCCGGGGTAGATACGTATTGCGTAATATCAAATTCGGGATCGTCAGTGCTGTTCTTTTCCCAAATTAATGGCTCTTCAACTCCGCTTATATCAAACTTATAAGATTTTGCGTATTTGACTTTTGCCACTTTGCAATATATTCTGTTTGATCTCTCTTCAATAATGATGTCAATAGGCTTAGCCAACTCTTCAACGTAGATGACGTTGTCGCAACCCGACATATTATGTGTTGAGTTAAGGTCTCTGAATATAATCAAATTCTTGACGTCTTGATAAGTGGGGCAGGAGTGTCCGGCTTTCATTATGACTTGCTTACCGCCGTTGATCGTGTTGGAAATGTTACCTTCAACGATAGCGGTCGAGTTGGAGTCGAGGTTCAAAGTCGCAACCGTGCTTTTGCTCTTAACCGTCGCATCGCTGCTCAACAATTCAAGAGTATTTGCAATCTTAACGCCGCTTTGAACTACTACTTGAGGACAATTAACTATACTTATTTTGCTCGTAGACTTTGCGTTGACGATATTGCCGGCAAAGGTTACTTTTTCAGCCGTTATTTCAGCGTTGACCTCGTTGGTGTTTCCGCCTCCGTAGTTATACAGTGTCAACGTTTTTGCCGTTGCCGTCAAGTTTTCGCAAGATACGTTTGCCATAAGCACGACGTTCATATTAGGAGCGTTTATTTCAAGAGTTCCTGCCTTGAGGTTGGATTTTTTGTTGGTAACGTAGCTCTTGCCCTTTCTCGTACCGATATACAAAGTACCTGATTTGTCGGTAGTGATCTCAAGTTTGTCAGACACGCTCAAAGTATGCTTATTGAGGTCAATGCTGTGCAAGTTGCTATCGTTGAAAGTCAAGGTGTTGCAAGATATGTTCTTGTCAAGCACGAAGAAGTACTTTCCAAAATCATTTTTCTTCAAATTTGCCGCATTAAATCCGTCTGCGTTCTTGACGAAAATTCTTGGAGCGTGGAAGAATACTACCGGCAATATTATCGAAAGAAGTATTGCCACGACGGCTACGCTTGCGACAATTGCTATGATGCCTTTTTTGCCGAGTTTCTTCTTTGGAGAGGTAGGTTTGTCTTGCTTATCCTTGTCTTTTTTCTTATCGTCTTGGGTCTTATCTTCAACCTTGTCGTCAGAAGTTTTATCGTCTTCGCTCTTTTTGTCTTCTTGGGTATCTTGTTGAGGATTAGCGGCAGTAGCCATATCTCCGTGCAAGAATTCATCCATAAGGTCTTCGCCGGTGGAGAAGACGAGTCCGCTTGCCTGACCGTTCTCTTCGCTATACGGCTTTCCGTCAGCAGGTTCATCTTTTACGCCCGCTTTGTGCGAATAGATTATAAACGGCACAGGATCGCTCGTGTGAGTTTTAAGCGAAAGCGGAGTGGGGTGGTCGGGAGCAATGAGAATCTTATAGTCATCGTTCATTTTGTCAAGTTGCTCTTTGACGTACTTGACTACGATAGAGTCGATGAGTTCGATCGACTTGATTTTGTTGTCGGCGTCGCCTTGGTGTCCGCATTCGTCGGGAGCTTCCATGTGAATATATACGTAATCGTATCCTTCTTTCAAAGCGTCGATACAAGCTTTTGCTTTGCCTTGGAAGTTGGTCTTATAAGTACCCGTTGCGCCTTCTACGTTGATGACTTTCATCTTTGCGCCCGTGCCGATACCTTTTATCAAATCGACTGCAGAGATAACTGCGCCTTTTATGCCGTATTTTTCCTCAAACGGCGTAAGTTCGGGACGTGTGCCTTCTCCCCAAAGCCAAATGCTGTTGGCGGGTTTGAGTCCGTTTTCGATACGCTTTTTATTGACGGGGTGGTCTTTAAGCAATTTGTAAGAATCAATCATGATATCCAAGAAAATATCTCCGTATTCTCCCTTGGGAAGATATTCGGTAATTTTCTTATCGGAAATATCATGCGGAGGAGTAAAGTCAGTGCCTTTCTCTGCGTTGTGCGCAACAAGACAATGACGGTAACTTACGCCTGCGTGAAAATCAATGTATTCGTCTCCGAGATTTTGTTGGAGATACTCGATAAGCTCTTTTGCCTCTTCGGTAGAAATTTCGCCAGCAGAGTAGTCAAGCATAGTTTTGTCAGCATAATTCTCTTCGTCTGACAGCGTAACGAGATTGCATCTGATAGCTAAGTCAGTGTCCTTGAGGTCAATGCCGATAGAAAGAGCCTCGAGAGGAGAACGTCCCGTATAATACTTGTCGGGAGCGTAACCCATCATAGAGAGATTTGCCACGTCGCTACCGGGTTTCATACCGTCGGGAACAGTCTTGACAAGTCCCAATTTACCTTTCTTGCACAAGTCGTCTATATTAGGCTTGTTTGCTACTTCAAGAGGAGTGCGTCCCCCTAAAGCCTTTGATGGGTAATCGGCCATGCCGTCGCCCAAAATCACCACATACTTCATATATTTCACCTACAAAATAAGAATATTCTTATACATAGTTTATTATATATTATATGTTGGACAAATGTCAAATGTTTTATGACTATGTTTAAGACAACTAACGAGTGCGTATGTTAGCCGTCTTTTTGCTCAATTGACGCAAGATTTAATTGGAGTAGCGCGGCTCAAGTAGTATTTGCATTAGTACTAACATATTTTTTAGCGATTGTATTCTAAAATTCGCAAGTAACTAAACCAAAAACTATGAATGTACTTAATCGCAAACACTACTTTTCGCCATTATCCAACTTGACTTCATTTTTGATCGCACGAAGTGGAGTGGAGAAATTTTCATTTGTATATCTAAATATCAAACCGCTGTTAGTTTCAGTATGAATTTTTGTCCGTTGTTAAATGTGATTTTGATAGAATTGCCATCGTCTGTAAAAGTACCGCAGTAGTATTCTTTTAACAATACTTTTAAATCAAGTAACATATCGTCAACGCCCACTTTGTAATCAAGGTTATTTAATTGCATATTAAAAATATGTTCTGCAATTTCTTTACTCTCTTTCATTTGTGCACCTCCTTATATTTTTTTTACATAGTTGTCGAAGCTTATGTAAATATATTATATCCAGTATTTTGTCCCATATCAAGCATTTTGGGGACAAAACAAGCCATAATTTATATAAGGAGTTGCGAATAAATGGATATTTTGTCGAATTTTAGCGAAACGCTGTCAGAACTAATTGCAATGCATAATTTGAACGCTTCTATACTTGGAAAGCAACTTAAAATTGATAGGTCTACGATTACGAAGTATTTAGCAAAAAGGTCTTTGCCAAAATTGCAATTTGCAATAAAAATAGTTGATTATTTTGGATGTTCGTTGGACTATCTTTTTGGATTGACAAACGATTATCAAAAGAAAAGTTATTTGCAGTGTCCACCTTTCTTTCAAGTATTTCAACAATTATTAGCGTCACGCAACTGCTCAAGATACAGACTCTTTACAGACCTCGATATACACGATCAAATTGTAGATGATTGGTACTACGGCAGGAGTATTCCATCAATGTATAATATTATTCGTCTTGCAAACTATTTCAATTGCACACTTGACGAACTGGTTGGAAGGAAAGCGGTGGAGTAGAAGATTTTAATCGGTAGAGATTTCTCGACTTCGCTCGAAATGACATTTTGTTTTATCTATAACTTAAAAACGACTCTCTTACGAGAGCCGTTTTATCATTATCCCAAAATATTTTTATCTTCTTTTTCGCAAGGCACTTTGCAAGGATACTTGCCTGTAAAGCAACCTTTACAGAACGTTACCTTGGAATCGGGAGCAATTTTGTCAACAGTCTTTACGTCGAGGAAGGCAAGGGAATCCGCGCCTATCTTTTGTCTCAATTCGTCGATGGTGTAGTTGTTGCACGCAAGGTCTTTTCTTGACGGTATATCCGTACCAAAGAAGCAAGGATAGATAAACGGTGGAGAAGATATTCTTACGTGTACTTCTTTTGCGCCTGCCTTCTTGAGAAGTTTGATAATATTTGCAAGGGTAGTACCTCTGACTATAGAGTCGTCGACCATGACGAGTCTTTTGCCTTCGACGTTGCTCTTGAGCGTGTTGAGCTTGAGCGCAACGCTACGTTCTCTCATTGCTTGCGTAGGTTGAATAAAGGTTCTGCCTATGTATCTGTTTTTGATAAGACCCACGCCGTACGGAATACCGCTGCCGTGCGAATATCCTATTGCTGCGGGAAGACCGCTGTCGGGTACGCCAATTACGAGGTCCGCCTCTGCCGGAGCAATCTTGGCAAGCATTTTGCCTGCGTTCATTCTGGCTTCGTTTACGCTTTGACCGTCGATTACGCTGTCGGGACGGGCAGTGTAGATATGCTCGAATATACAAAGACCGCCGCTGTGTCCGCAATACTTTGTGTTGGATTCCATACCGTCTTCGGTAACGATTACTATCTCGCCAGGGCGAACGTCTCTTTCAAAGGTCGCGCCAACGCTTTCAAACGCGCAGCTTTCGCTTGCGAATACCACGTTGTTCTCAATTTTGCCAATACAAAGCGGACGAATGCCGTATCTGTCTCTTACGGCAATAAGCTTTTTAGGACTCATTATAAGCAGCGAGAAAGCGCCTTGGAGCATAGGGAAGACCTTTTCGACGGCTTCTTCAACGCTCTTTGATTTAAGTCTTTGAATTGCAATCAAGTACGATACGACTTCGCTGTCGCTCGTGGTGTGGAAGATCGCGCCCTTTGCCTCAAGCTTGTCCCTCAATTCTTTAGCGTTGGTAATATTACCGTTGTGAGATACAGTGAGATTGCCTTTTGCGTACTTTACGCTTATAGGTTGAGCGTTTTCGGGAGTATTGTTGCCCGTAGTGGAATAGCGGACGTGTCCGATTGCTATTTCGCCTTGCAATTTGGCAAGAGTAGCGTCGTTGAAGACTTCGCTTACAAGTCCCATGTTTTTGACAAGAGTAATTTCTCTGTCGTTATTTACGGCGATACCTGCAGCCTCTTGTCCTCTGTGCTGAAGAGCAAAGAGTCCGACGTAGACTTGCCCGGCAATGTTGCCAAGGCGGGATTTGTCGTATATACCGAATATTCCGCACTCATCCTTGATATTTTCTGACATATTGTACCTACCTTTTGTGATTTAATTTCAAAATCAACTTTATTATAGCAAATATCGACTGTATAATCAAATACTTGATATAAAAAAATCTTGATTTTTTCTACAAATTTTGGAAATTCTCTCGCGCACGCACGTAATAGTTTAAATATATTATCAATATTAAATATATCCATAACGTCAAGAACGCGCAACCTTGCGATTGCGCGTCCCTGCATACTAACGTACGACCTTTTAATATTACTGTCAATCTTTGACGGAGAAGAGTATTGCTCCGTAAGTTGGGAATGGCCAATACTTGTCGGCAGTGTTGACTTCCATCTCGTCTGCCGCCGCGCGCAGTTTGTCCATAGCGGGGATTACGTCGGTGCGGTAGAACATTGCCTTTTTCTCTATATCGGCGATTGCCTCTGCCTTGTGGACTTTTGTCGTAAGCTCGTCGAGATACTTGTACGCGTCTGCGGAAAGTTTGGTCAACTTCTTAGCGGTTGCCGTCTGCGCAGTAGCTTCAAATCCCAATTCCTTTGTCGCGAGAGCCGTCTTTGCAAGCTCTTTAATATAGGTGGTTACGGCAGGAAGTATCTGTTTGTTTGCCATATCAATCATCGTCAACGCTTCGATATTGACGACCTTTGCGTAATTCTCAAGCAATATGTCGGTTCTCGACTCTACTTCCAATGCTGAGAATATACCGTGTTTTTCAAAGAGCGCGATATTCTTTGCGTTCTTGAAGTATGGGATAGCTTCGGGAGTGGATTGCAAGTTGAGCAAGCCGCGCTTTTTGGCTTCCTTTACCCATTCGTCGGAGTAGCCGTTGCCGTTGAAGATGATCTTCTTGTGGGCAATGAAAGTCTTTTTGACGAGTTCTTTTACCGCGCCCATAAAATCTTCTGCGCCCTCAAGTTCGTCGGCAAATTGGTCGAGAGACTCGGCTACTATCGTGTTGAGTATGATATTCGGTCCTGCTATAGAGAAGGTCGAACCCAACATTCTGAATTCAAATTTATTTCCTGTGAATGCAAACGGGGAAGTGCGGTTGCGGTCGGTGGTGTCCTTGGTAAACTTGGGCAGCGAGCTTACGCCGATTTCGTATTCGCATCTTGCTCTCTTGCTATACGTTCTGTCTTCTGCGATTGCGGTAAGTATACCGTCAAGCTCTTCGCCGAGGAACATAGATACGATTGCCGGAGGAGCTTCGTTTGCTCCAAGTCTGTGATCGTTGCCCGCGCTTGCTACGCTGACTCTCAATAGATCTTGATAATCATCGACCGCTTTGATTACTGCGGCGAGGAAGAGCAAGAATTGAGCGTTGTCTTCGGGAGTGTCGCCAGGTTCGAGCAAGTTTTCGCCCTTGTCGGTGGACATTGACCAGTTGTTGTGTTTACCGCTTCCGTTGACGCCCTCAAACGGTTTTTCGTGGAGAAGACATACCATGCCGTGACGGCTTGCAATCTTTTTCATCATCTCCATAGTCAATTGGTTTGCGTCGGACGCTACGTTGGATTGCGAGAAGATAGGAGCAAGTTCGTGCTGAGCGGGAGCAACTTCGTTATGCTTGGTTTTTGCGAGTACGCCGAGTTTCCAAAGTTCCGTATCGAGGTCTGCCATATACTTAACGACTCTTTGTTTGATAGAGCCGAAGTAGTGGTCTTCAAGTTCCTGTCCTTTGGGAGCCGGCGCGCCGAAAAGCGTACGGCCTGTGTATATCAAATCCTTTCTCTTTTCGTATACGCTCTTGTCAATGAGGAAGTATTCCTGCTCGGGACCTACCGTCGTGGTAACGCTGCTGACGTCCTTGCCAAAGAGTTTTAAAATTCTGCAAGCAGTCTTGCTGAGCGCTTTCATTGACTTGAGAAGAGGAGTCTTTTTGTCGAGAACTTCGCCGGTGTACGACACGAACGCCGTAGGTATGCAAAGCGTGCCGTCTTTGATGAATGCGTAAGAAGTCGGGTCCCAAGCCGTATAGCCTCTTGCTTCAAAGGTTGCTCTGATACCGCCGTTGGGGAAAGAAGACGCGTCGGGTTCGCCCTTAATGAGCTCTTTTCCGCTGAACTCCATTATTACCTTGCCGTCGGCAGTGGGTTGGATAAAAGCGTCGTGCTTTTCTGCCGTAATACCAGTCATAGGTTGAAACCAGTGAGTATAGTGCGTACAGCCTTTTTCGATTGCCCAATCTTTCATTGCATTGGCGATAACCGTTGCGCAGCTCAAAGAAATGGGGGTATCGTGAGCGATACACGATTTGAGTTCCTTGTAGGTGTACTTTGGAAGTCTTTCCTGCATTACAGTGTCGTTGAATACGAGGCTGCCGAAGAGTTCTGACATTACCATATTTGTATATCTCCTTTTGTAAAAAGTTTATTTACTTAAGATTTTAAGAGGATTTGATTAAGCGATGCGAGCAGGATTGTGTAAGCGATTTTTGTGATAAGAAGGATACGCGTTGCGGTCGTAGCAGAGTTACGAGCGCGTTGCGTAGACGCACTTAACGCGAAAATCGGTAGCAAGGCTGTCGCAAGAACTTCATCAAAGACTCTTGATAGAAAAAAGGCGCTAATTAGGGAAGTCCTAGTTAGCGCCTTTGCTACAATGACAGTATAACTTTTTACAAATTGCTTGTCAAACGTTTTGAAATAAAAAATTGCGAATTTTGTCAAAATTTTTTGACGTCATTTTGACGTAGTCGGAGAATCTAAATATAATAAATTAACCTTAACTGTTCGCAAGGCGAACAATCTCACTCGCTATAGGCGAATATAACTGCCTCATAGCGGCAAAATAACTTCGACGCAGTCGAAATATAACTTATATATAATATTTGCACGCGTAATTTTATAAATATTAATATGGACAATATGGGGAAATATATTATGCAGAGATAATTTTTTGTATTTGATGACAATGCTGTAAAAATATTGATATAATTGTCATTTAATGGATATTTGTCGATTATTTACGCCATTTTAAGTACTATTTGTTCTTAAATTTATGTAAAATTAAAAAAATATCATTGATATAAAAAATATTTTTTCATTTTATTGACAAGGATAAATTGGGAGTATTATAATTGCGATAAAAGGAAAGGGCGGGGAGGCTTTTCCGTCCTTTAGAGGTACTGCTATGTTGAAAGAAGGCGAGGTCAGAATACCGTCGGGTTGCGCAATATCGGGTATATTTTCGAGAAGCGGAAAACTTACCAACGGAGAGAAAATTATCACGTCGATAGCCACTATGCACGACAGATCCAACGGACTTGGAGGCGGTTTTGCAGGCTATGGAATTTATCCGCAATACGCGGACTTTTACGCATTTCATATTTTCTACGACGACAACGAGATAAGAAAAGAGGCGGAGAATTTCCTATATCAAAACTTCTTTATCGTCAATATGTCTATGATACCAATACGCAAGACCAAGAAGATATCAGACGAACCGCTTATTTTGAGATACTTCGTCAAGCCGCTTGACGCGCGTTTGCACGAGACTAATCTCGACGAAAAAGAATTCGTCGCGAGAATGGTAATCAAAGTCAATACCACAATCAAGGGCGCGTATATATTCTCAAGCGGAAAGAATATGGGTATATTCAAGGCGGTTGGCTATCCCGAAGACGTAGGCGAGTACTATAGACTTGAAGAATACGACGCGTATTGTTGGACGGCGCACGGCAGATATCCTACGAATACCCCCGGTTGGTGGGGCGGAGCGCACCCATTCGGTATGCTCGATTATTCGGTAGTTCACAACGGCGAAATATCGTCTTACGACGCAAATAGACGCTATATAGAGATGTTTGGATATAAGTGTACGCTTATGACGGATACCGAAGTAATAGCTTACGTCGTCGACTTTTTGTGCCGTCGTCAGGGCTTGAGTATGCAGGAAATGGCGGGAGTTATTGCCGCTCCGTTTTGGAGTACAATTGAGAAAAAATCTCCCGAAGAGAGGGCGTTGGCGGAGTACCTTCGCAATACCTTTTCAAGCTTGTTAATTACAGGTCCTTTCAGCATAATGGTAGGATTTGAAAACGGACTTATGGCTCTTAACGACAGACTTAAGTTGCGTAGTATGGTAGTTGGCGAAAAGGACGATATGACTTATATCGCAAGCGAAGAATGCGCGATTAGAGCGATAGAACCCAACTTAGATAGGATATGGTCGCCGAGGGGCGGAGAGCCAGTTGTGGTAACTCTCGACAAAAAGGAGGTAAAATAATATGTCAATCAATTATATATATCCTCCCTATGAAGTCGTCAGAGATTTTAACAAATGTATAAATTGCAAGATATGCGTCAAACAGTGCGCCAATGAGGTACATACCTTTGACGAAAAGCGGGGCATTATGCTTGCCGACGATACTAAGTGCGTCAACTGTCACAGATGCGTTGCAACGTGTCCTACGAGAGCGCTCAAAATTGTCAAATCCGACAATACGTATAAAGAAAACGCCAACTGGTCGGCAGATTCAATGAAAGAGATTTACCGTCAGGCGGAGAGCGGCGGAGTTTTGCTCTCGTCCATGGGTAATCCTCAACCTCTGCCTGTATATTGGGATAAAATACTTATCAATGCTTCGCAAGTTACCAATCCGTCAATCGACCCATTGAGAGAGCCTATGGAGACGACGGTATTTTTGGGTAGTAAACCCGATAAAATAGTCAGAGACGAAACCGGCAAGATTGTCGACAACCTACAGCCGCAGCTCAAATTGAGTACGCCTATTATGTTTTCGGCGATGAGTTACGGATCAATAAGCTACAACGCTCACGCGTCGCTTGCCAAGGCGGCGGAGAAGTTGGGTATATTCTACAACACTGGCGAAGGCGGACTTCACGAAGACTTTTATCAGTACGGAAAGAATACGATAGTGCAAGTTGCTTCGGGTAGATTCGGAGTATACAAAGATTATCTCGAGGCAGGCGCGTGCATAGAAATCAAGATAGGTCAGGGCGCAAAACCCGGCATCGGCGGACATTTGCCGGGAGCAAAGATTGTGGGCGACATATCCAAGACGAGAATGATACCCGTCGGCAGCGATGCAATATCTCCCGCGCCGCACCACGATATATATTCAATAGAAGACTTGCGACAACTCGTGTATTCGCTTAAGGAAGCAACGGATTACAAAAAGCCAATTGCAGTCAAAGTCGCAGCCGTGCATAACGTGGCTGCCGTCGCAAGCGGTATTGCCCGAAGCGGAGCGGATATTATTGTAATCGACGGATTTAGAGGCGGTACCGGCGCAGCGCCAACGAGAATAAGAGACAACGTAGGTATACCTATCGAACTTGCCCTTGCAAGCGTAGACAAGAGACTGCGCGACGAGGGTATAAGAGGCAACGTGTCTTTGGTCGTCGGCGGTTCTATCCGCAATAGCGCGGACGTAGTCAAGGCAATCGCATTGGGCGCGGACGCTTGCTATATCGCCACGGCGGCGCTTATGGCAATGGGCTGTCATCTTTGCAGGTCGTGCCATCTGGGCAAATGTAATTGGGGTATAGCTACGCAAATCCCCGAGCTTGTCAAGAGACTTGACCCCGAGACTGGTTGCAATAGACTTGTCAATCTTGTAACGGCTTGGACGCATGAAATAAAAGAAATGATGGGCGGTATGGGTATCAACTCAATTGAGGCGCTCAAAGGTAATAGGCTTATGCTTAGAGGCGTGGGACTAAATGAAAAGGAACTTGATATTTTAGGTATCAAGCATGCAGGTGAATAGTATGCTGAAAATAGACTGTACAGATAAGCATTTTTCCGAAATAGGAAAACTAATACGCGAAACTAAGGAAACGCAAATAGTAATCGACAATGCGCAAGGGCATAGATACATTGCTTCGGGCGTGGGCGGTAAGGAGATAACCATCAACGGTACTCCCGGCAACGCTATGGGCGCGTATCTCGACGGCTGTAAAATTGTCGTCAACGGAAGCGCGCAAGACGCAATCGGCGACACTATGAACGACGGACTTATAGTCATTCACGGCAACAGCGGAGACGCTACGGGATATTCAATGCGCGGCGGAAAGATTTTTATCAAGGGCGACGCGGGCTACCGCGCAGGTATACACATGAAAGCCTACAAGGATAAATTTCCAGTACTCGTCATTGGCGGAAAGGCGGGCAGTTTCCTTGGCGAATATCAGGCGGGCGGAATAATACTGGTACTTGGAATTAATACCGACAGCAAGACCAACGTGGGCTTCTTTACCGGCAACGGCATGCACGGCGGTAAGATTATCTTGCGTAGCGACGAATTACCCGACTTGCCCGAGCAAATCGTAGCAAGAAAGGCAAACGCGGAGGATATGCAGGAGATAGAGCAGTACGTCAAAGAGTATTGCGGATATTTCGGCAATGAGCCAAAGGATATTTTGAGTAAAGAGTTTTTTGTGCTGACGGCTAATAGCGCGAATCCTTATAAGCAGTTATATACTTCCGTGTAAGATTAATTAAGTTGAAGTCAAAAGGTATGTACTCGAGTACGTGCCTTTTTATTTTTTTAGTAGGAGTATGGGTTCGCTCGGTGTAATTTGCACAATAAGCAGATTTTTTATGTAGTGATACCTAACTAAAATACAAAGTAGCTAAACCCCATAAAAAATACGTTATTTAAGCAAACAACACCTTCGCTCGCCATATACAAGTTGCCGCTTACTTGCCAAATACCTCTTGTCCCATAGCAAGACCAAATGCAAAAGCCTCTCTGTATACGTCGTAAGCGTAGAGAACGGTTTCGTTTAAGTGAGCGTCTTGCAATTCGATAAACTCTTTCAAAAGTTTTGGATTGTCGGCAATTTGTTTTTGGAATTCTTCGATTTTATCGACCAAATCGTCAAAAGTTTTTTTGTATTCGTCGCTAGAATGAAATTCATCCAAGTTGCCTCGCTCTCCCATCATCATTTGCATTATGGCTGAATTATGTTGTTTCATTGTCTTTACTTCCTTTGTAACATTTTTATAATTATATTTCAGGTATTACCTGAAGGTCAAGTGTTTTTAAGGTAATACCTGATAAAATCAAACTATAATTATAAGGGGTGTCATTGACTATGATAACGTTAGAACAAATTAAATCAAAGTTTCAAGAGGTCGTTAAAGAGGCGATTACATATAGCGGTATAACTCAATCTGAGATTGCAAGGAGAATTAGGGTTAGTCCGCAAACAGTATCAGATTATTTAAAAGGTAATATTATGCCTGCGTTCGATACTTTCGCCAACTTATGTGAAGTTTTAGACCTTGATCCTGCCGAAATACTTTGTTTAAAAAGATAGGTATTAAAATATTTATATATTTATTATTTACAAAACTTGATATTTAAGATTTAGTATGATATAATTATAAAAATATTGGACAAGTACGCTCCAAAAGAGGTTTTTATGAGTCAGACTGTAAAGGAAGTTTTGGATTTTGTCAAAGACAATGACGTCAAATTTGTCAAATTGACCTTTTGCGACTCTTTCGGAAATATCAAGAATATATCAATCATAGCCGACGAGTTGCCCAACGCCTTTGAAAAGGGAGTGTCGTTTGAAGCCTATTCGATAGGCGGATTTGTCGACCCCGAAGAAAGCGACTTGTTGCTTTACCCCGACGCCTCAACTATTCAACTGTTGCCTTGGAGACCCCAGCACGGAAGCGTAGTGAGGTTTTTTTGTAAGATAAGACATCTAGATGGAAGGGATTTTGACGGCGACGGCAGAGGATTGCTGGCAAACGCTCAAAACAAACTTTCGCAGATGGGCTTGTCTTGTCTCATTGGTAGCGATTGCGAATTCTATCTATTCAAAATGAACGAGGGCGGAGCTCCAACGCTCGTGCCTCACGATATGGCGGGCTATCTTGACGTTGCTCCCTTTGACAAAGGCGAAAACGTAAGAAGAGATATTTGTCTCACAATGGAGAGAATGGGTATCAAGCCATTGAGTTCTCATCACGAGAGAGGACCGGGACAAAACGAGATTTGTTTCAAGGTCAACGACGCGCTTATGGCTGCGGACGATTTGCTGACCTTTAAGACGGTTGTCAAAGCCGTGGCAAATATGAACGGACTTCACGCGTCATTTATGCCCAAGCCGCTCAAAGACGAGATAGGCAGCGGATTGCATATCAATCTTTCTCTTCTCAAAGACGGCGACAACTTGTTTGACCCAACACGTCTTTCGGGGTCCAAAGAAGCCGAGAGCTTTGTCGCAGGTATACTTGCAAGGGCAAAGGAAATGGCGGTATTCCTCAATCCCACCGTCAACTCATACGAAAGATTGGAAAACAACGAAGAGATAGAGGCTTACAATCAAATTGCTTGGTCGTACCTCAACGGCCGTCAACTCATAAGGATAAAGAAGGACGGACTTGCAAAAATGCAACTTCGTTCCGCAGACCCGTCTTGCAATCCTTATATCGCTTATGCGCTTTTGCTCTTTGCAGGCGCGGAGGGCATAGAGCAAGGGCTTAAGCTTCCCAAAGAGTTGGACGTGAAAAACGTCGGCGAAGTAGAGAGTTTGCCCGAAGACCTTATGAGCGCAATAGAGCTTGCAAAGAACAGCGAGTTTATCGCAAGATATATTCCGCGTAAGACTTTGGATAAGTTCTTTGAGTATGAGGAAAACGAGTACAAGAACTATTCGTTGTCAAAAGATAAGGACGAGTTTGTTAATAAGACGTACTTCAATAAAATTTAGGAAAAACTATGGCAAGCGTACTAATCGTCTCGACGGCTGAATACGTAAGTAAACTTTCGGCAATGTTGCTAGATGTTGGCTTTGCCGACGTCTATCAGGCTCACTCAAGCGTCGAAGCAAGACATTTGATAATGGAAAGAGGGTACGCGCTTATGATTATCAACGCTCCGCTGGTAGACGAATTCGGGTACGAACTTGCCATATACGCAGTGGAAAATACCACGATGAGCGTGCTTATGTTGGTGCGCGGAGAAGTAAGCGAAGCTGTGGAAAACAAAGTCGAGGACTACGGAGTTGTGGTTGTTTCAAAGCCTGCGACCGGCGAAGGACTCTTCAAGACTTTGAAAGCGCTGTACGCCAACCACAACAGAATAAATTCAATTATGCAAAGCAATCGCAGATTGCAAGACAAGATTGAAGAGCTCAAACTCGTGGACAGAGCAAAATGTTTGCTGATTGCAAAAGAGGGTATGAGCGAAGAGCAAGCGCATAAATATATCGAAAGCGCGGCTATGGATATGAGAGTATCCAAAAAACAAATTGCGGAAAAAATTATATCAATAAAACAATACGATTAAGAAAAAGAGGTAGAAATGAAAAAAGTTTATCTTATTCTCGAAAACGGTAAGGTCTTTGAAGGCGAGTCGATTGGCGTCGAAGGCGAAGTAATCGGCGAAGTAGTCTTTACCACTGCAATGACGGGATATCTTGAGACTTTGACAGACCCAAGTTATTACGGTCAGATAGTTTGTCAAACTTTCCCGCTTATAGGTAATTACGGCGTTATCGAAGAGGACTTTGAATCTCCGGCTAGCGCAGTCAAGGGATATATCGTCAGAGATATATGCGACGCGCCGTCCAATTTCCGTTCTCAAGGCAAGCTCGACGATATGCTCAAGAAGTTGGGCGTAATAGGTATCTGCGGTATAGATACCAGAGAGCTTACCAAGATAGTCAGAGAAAGCGGCGTTATGAACGGCATTATTACCGACAAGCCTACTCTCAACGACGAGCAGAAAAAGGCTCTTAACGAATACGTCATTACGGACGCAGTCAAGAGCGTATCTTGCAAAGAAAAGAGAGTCGTTTGCACCGTCAAGAAGCCGACCAAGAGAGTTGCGCTCCTCGATTACGGTATCAAGAGAAATATCATTGAGAAGTTGGCAAGACGCGGTTGCGAAGTTACGGTATTCCCGCACAATACTTCCGCCGAAGAGATAATCGAGTTTAATCCCGACGGCATTATGCTTTCAAACGGACCGGGCAACCCCGAAGAAAACGTATATGAGATAAAGCAAATCAAAAAGCTTGTCAAGAGCGGCATACCTATGTTCGGTATTTGCATAGGACATCAGTTGCTTGCTCTTTCGCAAGGCGCAAAGACGTACAAGCTCAAGTACGGTCACCGCGGCGGAAACCAACCGGTCAAGGACCTTGCAACAGGCAGAGTATACGTATCCACGCAAAATCACGGATACGCGGTTGACCTCGACACGCTTCCAAAGAACGCTCAAGTGACTTTCGTCAACGTCAACGACGGAACTTGCGAGGGTATCAATTATAAGAATTCAAACGTATTTTCGGTACAGTTCCACCCCGAGGCTTGCGCAGGACCGCTCGACACGGGATATTTGTTTGACAGATTTATGGAGAATATGGAGGAAAGAAAGTAATGCCACTCAACAGTAAATTGCAAAAAGTAATGGTAATAGGTTCAGGACCTATCGTAATTGGACAAGCTGCAGAGTTTGACTATGCAGGAACGCAAGCTTGCCGCGCTCTCAAAGAGGCGGGACTCGAAGTAGTACTTGTCAACTCCAACCCCGCAACTATAATGACTGACAACGCAATCGCAGACAGAATATATATCGAGCCTTTGACGTTGACCACAGTCAAAAGAATAATCGAAAAAGAAAGACCCGATTCGCTCTTGTCTACACTCGGCGGACAGACGGGTTTGACTTTGAGTATGCAACTTGCAAAAGAAGGCTTCCTTGAAAAGATGGGAGTTACGCTCCTCGGCGCAAGAGTGGATACTATTGACAAGGCTGAAGACAGACAGATGTTTAAGGATACGCTCGCTGAAATCAACGAGCCGACTATTCCGTCAGAAGTCGTCAACGATATAGAAAACGCCGTACGCGTAGCTGAAGAGATTGGCTTGCCGGTAATCATAAGACCTGCGTTTACGCTAGGCGGTAGCGGCGGCGGTATCGCATATACGCAAGACGAATTTTTGGAGATTGCAGAAAACGGATTGCGTACTTCGCCTATACACCAAATCCTCGTTGAGAAATGTATCAGCGGTTGGAAGGAAATCGAATTTGAAGTCATCAGAGACAGCAAGGGCAACGCAATCACGGTATGTAGTATGGAAAACTTCGATCCCGTAGGCGTACATACGGGCGACAGTATAGTTATCGCGCCTGCCGTAACCTTAGCTGATAAAGAATATCAAATGCTCCGCAGCGCGGCTTTGAAGATTGTCGAAGCGCTCAAGGTAGAAGGCGGCTGCAACTGCCAGTTTGCTCTCAATCCCGATTCTTTTGAGTATGCGGTAATCGAAGTAAACCCGCGTGTCAGCAGAAGCTCGGCATTGGCGTCAAAGGCTACCGGCTATCCAATAGCAAAGGTTGCTACCAAGATAGCGATAGGCTATACGTTGGACGAAATCCAAAACGCCGTTACAGGCAACACCTTCGCTTGTTTTGAGCCGTCGATAGACTACGTGGTAGTCAAGTTCCCAAAATGGCCGTTTGACAAGTTCTTCTACGCAAGCCGTAAGTTGGGCACGCAGATGAAAGCTACGGGCGAAGTTATGGCAATAGGCGTAACATTCGAACAGGCTATAATGAAAGCAGTCAGAGGCGCGGAAATTTCTCACAACACCCTCAACGACAAGAAGTTCGAGAAGTATTCAGACGAGAGACTCCACGAAAAACTTCACGACGTCGACGACGAGAGAATATTCGTCATCTACGAGGCTTTGAAGAGAGGAGTCAGCCCCGACGAGATTTTTGAAATAACAAAGA
>CAMWQA010000005.1 GCA_947176265.1 uncultured Clostridia bacterium
TTTGAAAAATTATGCCTTTTCACAGGCAGTCAGTAAAAGTATACTTTTTTTGGAATTGTGAAAATTTTACGTTAAAACAGCTAATTTACGGCAATAAAAAAGCCAATCGGTAACTTTCGATTGGCTTTTTTTGATTTTAAAATAGGATTGAGATTTCTCCACTACGATCTAAATGACATTATCAATGGCGCAGCCCATCGCCCTGAGCGAAACGTAGTGAAGTCGAATGGGTCTCAACAGATTAGATTCTTCGACTGCGCTCAGAATGACAATAACACAACTTCCGTCACTTCGTGACACCTTCCCATATTATTGCCGTGTAAAATTTCGACAGCCCCATATTGTCAAAGGTAAAAAATAATTGTTTTCACTTCGTACTTGCCAAAGTCAAAGCCGTCGCTATCCACTGCTTTGAGGTCGTCCTCTATCATATTGCTCTCGTATACCTTTTTGCAATGGAACTTTGCATTGATTGTCGCGTGGCAGTCTTTGCCGTTACGCTCATATATTCTTGCTACTATACCCTTGCCGTCTTCGCTGACTTTGACGGTCTCCAAGATTACGTCGCCGTCAATGTCAAAGAGGTTGTCAAGGCTTGGCATTTCTTCTTTAACAATAAGCGGATTGTTGAGCATATAACCGCGCTTGACAACGTCGCTGTCCTGCCACTTGCCCTCGTGCGGATAGAATACGTAGGTAAATTTATGTTCGCCCATATCGCATTCTGGGTCGGGATTTTTTGGCGAACGCAAGAGGTTGAGCGACAAAAGTCCGTCTTTTGCTCTATGTCCGTACTTGCAATTATTGAGAAGCGCAACTCCGTAATCTCCATCGTCGACGTTGATAAACTTGTGCGCGCAAATCTCAAACTGCGCTTTGCGAACGGAAGTATCCTCTAACGTTGACCTGTCAAAGTTGCCGAATTGAATATCGCAGTTGACTGTGTCTGAATATACGCTCGGACGGAAGTCGGCGCGCAACATCTTGTAAGATTCTCTCCAATCTACCGTCGTGTCGAATACCACCGCGCTGTCGCCCTTTGTCAAAGTGACTTTTTGAATAACCGTACTGTCTTTAAAGGTGTAGATATTCTCCATTATTACGCTGACGCCGTCGATATACGACTTGTGGCTGTCAAGTTTGAACTGCCATTTGCGCATACCCGTATACTTTATATTTATGTCCCATGCGTTGTAATACATTTTGGGGTCGGAATATACCGTGAGTTTGTTGAGGTAGTCTCCGCAAAGTTCTTTGTTGTTGACCAAGTCGACGAGAGAATCGATAGTTCCGTCTTTAGCAAAATGAACTTTGACTTTGTCGTTTTGAATAAAGTCTCTTCCGCGCGACAAGCCCTCTCTATCGTCGCCGCTTATACCCATAAGTAAAGCCGACGAATACGCCTTGACGTTTGCTTTATACCATCGTTCGTCCACTTTGACGTACTCTTCTCTGTCAAAGGAAGTGGGATTGACTACTCCCAAGCCTCCGCTTGTCGTCAAAATCTGCAAAAGCTCGTCGATATATCCGCCCACCTGCTCGTACATTTCTTTATATCTTGCAACCGATTCGGTATACACTCTGTTGATAGACGAACCGGGGATAATGTCGTGGAATTGATACAACAACACTTCTTTCCATATACTCTCTAGGTTAGGACAGTCGTACTTGACTCCCTTGACTTTGGCTGCCGCCATAAGCCACTCGAGCGTATGCAAAGACTGCTCCATAAGTCTGTTGTAAAGTTTGTTGTTGGATTGCGAAGTGTAGGTGCCTTGATGTTTCTCAAGATACAACTCTCCGTCATAAGTGGGCATTACTTCTATGTATTCGCTCTTCAAATCGTCAAAAAGTTGCTGCGCAGGTCGGCGAACTATCTTGCACATACCCTTTTCGTTGACTTGCCTCTCAAGCATTTGGAGGTGCGCTTCGCCCGGACCGCCGCCGCCGTCGCCTATACCGTAGATAAGCAAAGCCTTGTCGATTTGATCGCCTTGCGGATTACCGTTGTCCGACTTGGTAATAGCCATCGGAGAAGCCGTGGAATTGTAATTGCCTTGAGGCGCTAAGTGCGAAAGTATCTCGCTGCCGTCGATGCCCTTCCACAAAAATGTCTTGTACGGGAATTTATTGACGGTATTCCAAGAAAGCTTTATCGTCATAAAATAATCTCTTCCGCATTTCTTCATTATCTGCGGCAACGACGCGGGATAGCCGAACACGTCGGGAAGCCATACCATCTTGCATTGCTTTCCAAACTCGTCCTTAAAGAATTTCTCGCCGTATAAAAACTGTCTTATTATGCTTTCGCCGCTCGGGATATTGCAATCGTTTTCCGTCCACATACCGCCTTGCAATTCTATTCTGCCGTCGGCGACTGCCTTTTTAACTCTCTCAAACAACTCTGGTTCTTCTTGCTTAATCCAATCAAAGAGCTGAGCCTGCGACGCTCCGAATATGTAATTAGGATATTTGTCGATATTATTTAGCGCAGTTGCAAAGGTACGCGTGCCTTTGCGTTTTGTCTCTCTTACCGGCCAAAGCCAAGCGAGGTCAATGTGCGCGTGTCCTATTGCGGTATACTCCGTCGCCTTGTCGTCAATTGGAGTTGTGATTATCTTGCTCAAGTATTCGTGAGCCTCTACCATGCTCTTTTTTGCAAGTTTATAAGATTGGTTGAGAGCTTTGTCTATCTCTTTAAGTCTTTCTTCCGTCAAATGCTTATTCTTGCCGTAAGTGAGCATGACCATAACTAGTTGTAGATAGTCGTAATAATACGTCAACGCTTGTTCGTCGCAAGTAGCCAAGTCCTTGCGCATAAGTTTGACTTTGACTCCGCTCTTGTTACGCTTGCCGTTGAAACCGCTGTCAACGAGGAGTTCAACTTGCTCTCCGCCCTCTGCGGGATTGAATAAGTCTACGGCTTGCTTGCCTTTGACTGACTGAACCAGGTCAATGCCGTCAAGCACTTGAGTGATACCCTGTCTGGGCTGTCCGTCGATATATACCAAGCCTTCGCCCTGTATATTTATTAACGCTACGACTTTCTTTCCCTTACACTCTTCAGGTACTTGTCCTTTGAATTTAAACCAAGCGCAGTCAAAATCGCTACCCCAAATCATGCCGTTTTTAAACGGAGAAAAATTAGCCTTGTCAAGCATACTCTTTGGGATAGGCTCTTTGCTCAAAGCCGCTTCGCAAGATAAATGCCCTACGACCTTGTATATCTTTTTTCTAATAGCAAGCAATCTTGCCACGTGCTGGGGATAAAGCGCAATTCTCTCTACCATAATACACCTTTGCTATCAATAATACTTATATAATATTGATAAAATATTTATATATAATACTATAATAATTATAACTACTTTTTAACTCTATGTCAATGGTAAACGTCGCAGGATTGACATTCCCTATTTCGTCCATAATTTACAAAAAAAAGATATTGACATTTGCCTTACTTGCTTTTATACTGATAATATAAAATGTGATAAAGGGAGATATTTATGAAAAAATTTTTATCCGTTACTTTAATTTTGGCGCTTGCTTTGACGCTGTGTCTCAGCTTCGCCGCTTGCAAAGGTCAAGAAGTAGATACCGTTCAAATTGATTACTCAACGGTACTTCCCGACTATCTCAAATATCCGGACGAAGCTAATATTGCGTCAATGAACAAAGTCGAGAGAAACGTGGCTGATATTTACGCAGACAGTTCGCTCACGGACGCAGAAAAAGTCGCTCAAATGATGGCAAGAGCTACTAAAAATGAAATCGAATGCGCATACTTTGCATATTTCATTGACAGAATCGGCGAAACCAAAATGAACAGCAATCACGGTCAGCTCATCTACCAAAGATTGAGAAGACAAAGCGATACGCTTAAAGACGACACGACTATTAAACTTCCCGTCAATCACAACTTTGACGCTATTGCTTCAAGAACTCTTACCGACGCTAAAATCAGATACGTCAAGGACGGAAAGTATTATAAGATAACAAACAAAAGCGGAATAATCTACGACGACAAAACCGGTCTTTTGACAGTCGACAATTGGAAGAGAACTTCACCATGGGGCGAAGATCAAAGCGCAAAAAGCTCTAGAAGCGATGAGGAAGCTAGAAAAACCTGCATCAACTGGAACGCTAAAAATATCGTCGACAGCAAAAAAACTGTGAAGATTGACGAAAAAACCGACGATAACGGCAACGCATATTACGAATTGGTATTCTCCGTTGACGTCAAAGTTGCAAACGCCGACGGCGCAACGATAAAAATGTTGGAAAACGACAACGGCGGAAGCGGTATGAAATATCAATATTGCGACTTCGTAGTTCAAATATGGAAAGTAGGTCTTGCAAAATACTATGACGTAAAAGAAAGCTGGAGCGGTAAAATCGTAGCGTACAGCGGCGCAGCTCAATGCGAATCTAAAATAGTATTCAGCTACTCCGAGGACGACCTCAAAGACACTGGTACTAACGCTATATATCAAAAGATTAAAAAGTAAAATAAAAGCGTAGCAGTTAAATAAATGCGGTATACAAATAAGTATACCGCATTTTTAGTTATCATATATAATTTAATCGGTCAAAGATTCTCCAATTCTTTAAGCCACAAATTTGCGCTTGCATCGCTGGGCATTCTCCAATCCCCTCTCGGCGAAAGAGTTACGCTACCCACTTTGGGTCCGTCAGGCAAACAAGAGCGTTTGAACTGCTGAGCAAAAAATCTCTTGTAGAAATTCTTAAGCCATTTGAGAATGGTTTCTTTATCATACTTACCTGCAAAGGTATCAAGCGCAATTCTATACACCTTTTTGGGAGAATAGCTCCAACGAATGATATAGTATAAGAAGAAATCGTGCAACTCGTACGGCCCGACTAAGCTCTCCGTCTGTTGGGATATTTCTTCGCCCTTTGACGGCAACAACTCGGGACTTACGGGAGTGTCGAGAATATCTATGAGCGCCTTGCGTACCTCTATTCTGTCGCAAGTGTCGGCGTAATATTTGACTAAATATCTTACCAAAGTCTTTGGTATTGAGCCGTTGACTCCGTACATAGACATGTGGTCGCCGTTGTATGTCGCCCAACCAAGAGCAAGTTCCGACAAATCGCCCGTGCCTACTACAAGACCGTTTTCCTTATTGGCAATATCCATAAGCACTTGCGTACGTTCTCTCGCCTGCGCATTCTCAAAAGTCACGTCCAACTTGTCTTTCGACTGCTCTATATCCGCAAAGTGACTCTCAACCGTCTTGGATATGTTTACGCTTTTGAAGTCCACGCCCAAGCCGTTAGCCAAAATCTCTGCGTTTGACTTGGTTCTGCTAGTCGTTCCAAAGCACGGCATTGTCACTGCCAAAATACTCTTTCTGTCCATCTCGAGGCAATCTGCCGCCTTTACCATTACAAGCAAAGCAAGCGCGCTGTCAAGTCCGCCCGACAAGCCTACCACTACCTTTTTTGCATTCGTATGCTGCAAACGTTTTTTCAAGCCCATAGCTTGCATTTTGAGTATGAGTTCGCATCTCTCGTTGCGTTTTTCTTCATCGCTAGGAACGAACGGAGTTGGAGAAAACTTCCTCGTCAGTTTGTTTTGCTTGAGCTCCTGTCCAAAGCATACCGCCATCAAATCCTCTCTCGCTTTAAAGGTATTGACGCGTCTTTTTTCATACGCGATACGCTTTACGTCTATATCAGTATAAATAATACCGTTTTCAAAAAGTCGGCTTTCTTCAAGTATATTACCGCATTCGGCAATCAAGTTATGTCCTGCAAAAACCATATCCGTAGTGGACTCTCCCTCTCCTGCGCTTGCGTAGATATATCCGCAATTGAGTTTGCCCGACTGCGCCGTAACAAGAGTCTTTCTGTACTCGGCTTTGCCCACTACCTCGTCGCTAGCGGAAATATTGACGATAATATTTGCTCCGTTTTCGCTCAAAGCTATCGACGGAGAATTAGCTACCCACACATCCTCGCAAATCTCAATTCCAAAAGTATACTCTTTTTCATTTTCATTGACGAATACCATTTGTCCGAACGGCGCAGGTCTGCCGGCGACTTCTATCTCGTAAAGGTCGCTATCATTCCCGCCAGTGAAATATCTCGCCTCGTAAAATTCCGCATAGTTGGGTATATTCTCTTTTGGTACGACGCCAAGTATCACGCCCTTATATATTGCCAAAGCGCAATTAAACAACTTTCCGCCGTTGCGAAGCGGCGCGCCTATTACAACTGCGACGTCAGTCTTTGACGTATTCTTGAGTATATAGTCTATTGCGTCTTCCACGCCGTCTAAAAGCGTATCGTGCAAAAGCAGATCGCCGCAAGTATATCCGCATACGCAAAGCTCCGGCAATGCGAGCAGCTTAATACCAAGCTTGTCCGCCTTGCCTACAGCCTCGACTATAGCCCTTGCATTCTTGTCAGTGTCGCCTACAATCACGTCAATCGACGCGCATCCGCATTTAATAAAGCCGTCTTTCATTTCTCTTATTTCCTTATATCGTATTTTATGTTTGACACACTATTATTTATTGAATTATGCTCCAACGGTTGCATTATTATCGTTTGCATTATATAATATTTTATAATAATTTTAGAAGATAGTCAATAAAGGAATGGTATTTTATGTCAAATCTTTATCCGTACTTAAAAAAGTATAAAAAACATTTGATATTAGGTCCAATATTTAAACTCTTGGAAGCTATATTCGAGCTTATCGTCCCCTACGTAATGGCTCAACTTATCGACAAGGGTATCAACGGCAATAACAAGACGTATATTTTGCAAATGGGCGGAGTGCTGGTCCTGCTTGCCGTGGTTGGTTTGGCTTCCGCGCTCTTTTGTCAATACGTTGCTTCAAGATGCTCGCAAGGCTTTGGCACTGAACTTCGCAACGCGCTATTTTATCATATCAACACCCTTTCTATGAGCAACAGCGACCAATTCGGCGTGTCTTCTATGGTAACGCGATTTAACAGCGATATAAATCAAGTTCAACTTGGCGTAGCGATGCTCATTCGTCTTGCCATTCGCGCGCCTTTCCTCGTAATCGGCGCAACGGTGTCGGCAATCATACTCAAGCCGTCAATGTGTTGGATTTTCTTAATTGCAGCTCCCCTCGTGGCTTTGGTATTGTGGCTGATTATGTCAAAAACTTTGCCGGTATATACAAAAAATCAAAAGAAACTCGACAAGATTACTGGGATAGCCCGAGAAGATCTCAACGGCATGAGAGTCGTAAGAGCATTTACCGAACAGGACAGAGAACAAAAACGTTTTGAGGACTCCACGCAAGATTATGCAAAAAGCGTAATTGCAATAGGTCGCGTGTCGGCCCTTCTCAACCCCCTTTCATTCGTCATTATCAATATGGCTATCGTCGGACTGCTCTATTTCGGCGGAACTAAGATTAATGCGGGAGATCTCACTCAAGGAGAATTAATTGCCTTTATCAACTATATGATGCAAATATCTTTGGCTCTCGTCGTGCTTGCCAACGTGACCGTACTTTTCTCAAAGTCGTACGCGTCGGCAAAACGCGTAAGCGAATTGCTTACCACTAAGCCTGCAATTACCGACGAAGGCAACGAACAAGTGACGGCAGTCGAAGGCGCGCCCGCGATATCTTTCAAAGAAGTGAATTTTGCATACGGCAACGGCTCGCCTGCTCTCAAAAACCTTTCAATCGATATACAAAAAGGACAGACGGTGGGCATAATCGGCGGCACTGGCAGCGGTAAGTCTACCCTTATCAATCTCCTGCCAAGATTCTACGACGTGACGCAAGGAATACTTGAAATCGACGGCGTCGATATAAAGAAATATCCGCTCAAGCAACTGCGCGGAAAGATTGGACTCGTGCCTCAACAGGCAATGCTATTCAGCGGAACTATACGCTCGAATATGCAATGGAAGAAAAAGGACGCAACCGACGAGGAGATAATATCTGCCTTAAAGACTGCGCAAGCGTACGATTTCGTAATGCAAAAAAGCGAAGGGCTTGACGCTCCGGTACAGCAAAAGGGGCGCAACTTCTCGGGCGGTCAAAGGCAAAGGCTGTCAATCGCAAGAGCGCTGGTGGGCAATCCCCAAATTGTCATACTTGACGACAGTATGAGCGCGTTGGACTTTGCTACCGACCTTGCTTTGAGAAAAGCTCTCAATCAAGACCTACCAAAGGATACGACCAAAATTATCATATCTCAACGCGCGACTTCCATCAAGAACGCAGACAAAATCATCGTGCTTGACAAAGGCAACGTCGTAGGAATAGATACCCACGACAACCTGCTCAAGACTTGCGAAGTATATCGCGAAATTTGCGACTCACAACAAAAAAGCCCCAACGAATTGCAGGCGGAGGAGGTAAAAGATGAAGACTAAAAAGCAAAGCGCTTTGTTTAGACTTATCGGCTATACCCGCCCTTACGCTCCGCTTATCGTAATATCGTTTATTGCGTCCATTCTATCCGTCGCAGTGTCGATACTTATACCGTTGATGACGGGATACGCAATAGACGAAATGATTGGCAAGGGCGCAGTCAACTTTGACAAAGTATTTAAGTACATCTATATAATTGCCGCAATGATTGCAGTGGGCGCAATTGCGCAATGGACACTGTCGGCAAGCGTAAATTCGCTGACATGCAAGACTGTTCGCAATATCCGCAATCAACTCTTTGAACATATAAATAACTTGCCTTTGAAATATATCGACACGCAAAGACAAGGCGATATTATAGCGCGTATATCAAGCGACATAGACCAAGTGTCCGAAGGACTTTTGCAGGGCTTTACGCAACTATTCAGCGGAGTTCTTACCATTGGCGCAACTCTTGGAATACTATTCTATCTCAATTGGATAATCGCCCTCGTAGTGTTGGTACTCACTCCCCTTTCGCTCTTCGTCGCCGCATTTATCACAAAGAGGTCGCACAAGACTTTTGCCGCTCAAGCCGTAAAGCGCGGAGAGGTAAGCGGATACGTCGAAGAGATATTCACAGGTCGCAATCTCATTCAAGCTTTTTGCCAAGAGGATATCTGCCAAGAAGACTTTGAACAACTCAATAAGGAATTATATACCTGCGGATTCAAGTCGCAATTCTACGGCGCGCTGATCAACCCTTGTACGCGATTCGTCAACAATTTGGTTTACGCAAGCGTAGGCGTAGTGGGCGCGTTGATTTCACTTTGGGCAGGCGCGCCGAAAGACTTGCCTATAGGTCTTCTCTCCACCTGTCTGACGTACGCCAACCAATATACGAAACCCTTTAATGAAATTACCGGAGTCATTACGGAAATACAGTCGGCAGTCGCCGCGTCAAGGAGAATATTCGCCCTACTCGACCAAGAAGTGGAAGTAAGCGACGCTCAAAACGAAACTTTGACACAATGCGACGGCAGCTTGAATATTGACAACGTATACTTCAGCTACGTGCCCGAAAAACCGCTTATTCAAGGGCTCAATTTGCGCGTAAAGCAAGGTCAAAAGATTGCAATCGTCGGTCCTACCGGATGCGGAAAAACTACTCTTATCAACTTGCTTATGAGATTCTACGATGTCAACGACGGCAGTATTTATATGTCGGGCAAGGATATTAGAAAAATAACGCGAAACAGTCTGAGAGACAACTACGGCATGGTCTTGCAAGAAAGCTGGCTCTTTGAAGGAAGTATCAAAGATAATATCGCGTACGGCAAGCAAGACGCCACTCTCGAAGAGATAATGCAAGCGGCTAAACTCGCAGGCGCGGACGACTTTATCGAAAAGTTCCCCGACAAATACGACACCCTGTTGACGGAAAACGGCGACAATATATCGCAAGGTCAAAGACAACTGCTCTGCATTGCCCGAATAATGCTCACGCATCCGCCTATGCTCATACTTGACGAAGCAACGTCGTCAATTGATACGCGTACCGAAATGAAAATACAAGAGGCTTTCTATCGCATAATGCAAGGCAGAACGTCTTTTATCGTAGCCCACAGACTCTCGACGATAAGAAGTTGCGACGTAATACTCGTGATGAAAGACGGCAATATAATAGAACAAGGTAATCACGAAGATCTGCTTGCTAAACGAGGATTCTATTACGAGCTGTATAATTCGCAGTTTTCAGCGCAATGAGGTTTGATAAGTGACGCGAACAAATTTGCCGCGAGAGCTTATGAGTGACTCAATAAAAATTAGTTGATTTTTTAAAAAGGTATATGTATAATAGTTAATATAATACGAGAGGTAAAATATGAAAAACGTCATATCAATAGTAGTAAAGAATAATTCCAGCGTACTTGCAAGAATTTCTTCCCTATTCGGAAGAAGAGGATTTAATATTGATTCTCTCTCCGTCAGCGCAACGGACGACCCGCATATTTCGAGAATTACCGTCGTAGCAGATAGCGACGAAAGCGGTCTTGCGCAAATTATTAACCAAACCAAAAAATTGCAAGAGACTATCAGCGTACAGGCTCTTGAGGAAAACAACAGCGTATTCCGCGAACTCTCCCTTGTAAAGATACTTACCGTTGAAGATAAGTTTTTCGATAAATTCGTAATAGAACTTTGCGACAAATTCGGCGCAATCGTTGTCGATGTAACGGAAAAATCTATGATAATCGAACTCACAGGCACGTCAGGAAAGATTGACAGCTTCATGGCTACCCTGTCGGAAAATCAAAATGACAAAGGCTTCAGAATTTCCAAAGTCTGCCGTACTGGTATCACGGCAATTGAAAGAGGCGTGTAATTTTTTGTTTTTTATCTATTGCCTATCTCCCTTCTCGCCAAACGAGGGGGGATTTTTATTCTAGCGATACTGCCTAATGTAATTACGATCGAAGTCGAATATCTCTCCTATTATTTATACATCATATTATAAATATATTCTGCATATTCTTTTGCCACGTTGATTTTGGTCACGTTCTCGATTCCTTTAAAGAACGCGTTGGAATTTACTTCGCACACGTAATACTCATTGTCGCCTATCAATATATCCACGCCGCAATAATCAAGGTTTAACAGCTTTGCCACCTTTTCACTTAAATCTATCACGGCTTGCGGAAGTTCTAATTTCTCTCCCACTCCGCCGAGCTCTATGTTAGAGCGGAAGTCGCCGCGCGATTTACGGAGCATACCCGCTACGGCTTTCCCGCCTACCACTATTACCCTAATATCTTTACCGTGACTTGCGGATATATATTGTTGGTATAAATGCGGTACGCCCTTATATTTATTGGCTACGCTTTCAAGTTGCTCTCTGTCGTCAACTTTGATTACGCCTTTGCCCAGCGAACCGTAACATTTTTTAAATATCAAAGGATAGCCCAAATCTCTTTCGACTATATCAAGACTACTCTTCTTGACTTCGCCGTCGTAATTATAGCACAACAGTCCCGCCATCGTCTTGGGCATAGGCACGCCGTTGCCGGCAAGCAATATGCTCGTCATCATCTTGTCGTCGCAAGCTTGAATTGCTTCGTGCGAATTGAAAAGTCGCATACCGTACTTTTGAAGCATCTGCGACGTATACTTATCTTTATCAAGATATACGCAAAAATCGTATTCGCTCAACTTGCTGCGAATTGCCCCGTTGCCGTCTACACAGACGAAAAATCCGTCGTTGCGCCTTACGTCCGCCTCGACGCCCAACCCGTCAAATTCTTCTTTCAACCTTGACGATTGGTGTATTACCCCCGCTTGTTCGTCATAAGCGTTAATTAATATCAAAGCTCTTTTTCTCTCATTGCGTTCCATATATACAATTTTATCTCCGCTTTTCAATTAAAGTCAACGTTTCGCTGCCTTATAATATTAATTTAATTAATTATAATTTTATAGCTCTTTTAATTGCTCTTTTTATGTAAATGATTTATAATGGAATGGAAAGTTGTCGGATGCTTGAAATTTTTTAAGATATTTGGCAAGAAAAGGTAAAACGGTAATATATTTACTCATAAGCGTAATAAACTGTTTTGGAGAGCAATGATACAACCAAAGGTAATTGAAAATAAAAAGAATATCGGATTCGAGAAATACCAAAGTTTCGTTAGCAAATTCGTATACACGGACTTTTATCTTGCTTTGGTAAGTATCGTAGTTTTCGTCGGTTGGATAACCAAGTGCGCGCCTTTGGGCATAACCGGACTGGTAGTTCTGTCTTGTCTAGCGCTTTTGGGTTCAGATGATATTTTACCCCTTACCATCAACATTTTTAGCGGAGTTTTGCTGATCTATTCTGACAAATTTTCAGACTATACTTACTTGTGGCCTCTTGCTATACCTTTTGGTATGTGCTTTATTTTCTTCCTTATCAAAAACAGAGGTCGTAAATTTAAGTTGGGAAAAATGTTTTTCCCATTAGTTGCCGTAGCTTACGCATTGCTTTTAGGCGGCGTCGGTTCGACGATAAAGCAAGACTTTATGAGAGTTCTCCCCGATTTCTTTATGTTGGGAGTGGGCGTTCCTGCCGTATATTTATTGTATAGCAATTACCTCAAGCGCGATGATGAACGCGATATACCGTTGTATTTCTCTAAATCTTTAATGTATCTAGGATTGATAATTTGCTTCCAGCTTATTACTGTAATTGCGCAAAGCAAAGTCCCCGTACACGATTGGCAGAGCGCAGTATGGGAAGTTGGCTGGGCTGATAGAAACGACGTGGCCACTTACTTGATTTTCACTGCAGGTATGACGATGTACCTCTCGACGCGCTACCGTCAAGGTTGGATACATCTTGCGCTTGGCATTTTCCAATACGTTTGTCTCGTGCTCACTTTTAGCAGAGGCGGTATAATATTCGGCATAATCAGCGGCGTGGCGGCATTGATATTTACAATAATCAAAGCTCCTAATAAGCGATTGCATTTCTTCTATATCGGAATCGTAGTGCTAGGTATGTTAATAATTTACCTTTGCCTAATGAAAGATATCAACACTATGCTCTCTGCTCTTCTCAGCCGAGGTTTCGGCACTTCCGGCCGCAGCAATCTTTATAAAGAAGCATGGGAGTTGTTCAAATCTCATCCGCTGTTTGGCGTTGGAAAAGGATATTACGGTCCATTTACGCACACTAGCGCAATAGGCGTATATTGGTTCCATTCCACGTTCTTCCAAATCATAGCGTCTATGGGAGCAATGGGAATAATTGCATACGTTTATTTCTACGTAACGCGTCTGAAAATACTATTTAAAAATATCAAAAATTCCTTTAATCTCTTCTGCCTTGCAGTGTTTATAGGTTTTGAAGGTTATTCTCTTATCAATACGGGTACTTTCGTCGCATATCCTTTTATGGCTTTGGTACTTACAATGACATTGTTATTGGAACGCACGCAGAAAGATTTTAGCGGTTTCGTTACGCCTTACAATTACTCTTCTCCGTGGGGAGATAGAATCGCGCAAAAGGAAACTGAATTTATAGAAAAGTTGCGCGCGAAAAGTAAAACCAATAAACAACGCAAAAAATCAAAATAATTTACAACTGTTTCTCATAATTAAAAAGGATTTATTATAATCAATGACAAAGTTGACAGAGATGCTCAATATCGGCAAAGAAATGGAGTGCAAACTCCAAAGCGTAGGTATTGAAAGCGCCGAAAAACTTGTCGAAATTGGAGCAAAAGACGCTTATTTAAAGCTCAAAGAAGTATACCCCAACGTCTGTCTCGTGCATCTATACGCTTTAGAGGGAGCAATCACAGACACCGATTTCAATAATCTTTCCGAAGATACAAAAAAAGATTTAAAAACCTTTAGCGACAAAATTAAAAATACTTTTTGAGTAATTCGTCAAGTTGAAGTACGCTCTGCCCCATTTCTATTTCGCTCTTTTGACGACGCTTGCTGTCCAAAAGTTCTTTTAACTCTTGCTTTATCTTATCCATTTCGTCTGATTTCTTTTCTTGTTTTACTCCGCTATACGGCAAAAACTCGTCGTCGCTCTTATCATCTCTAGGCAACGGTAAAGGTTTCTTTTCTTCCTCTTCTGGGAAAGAACGCTCAAGGATAATGTACCCGTCGCACTGCTCCGCTACGAAGCTGGGCGACTCAATGCCCATAATTACACGCTTACCGAGTTTCTTGAGAGAATTTATCATAGCTATTGAATCAAGTTCGCTGCAAATAATAAAGAACGCGTCGACGTTGATACGCGTGCAGGCAATCGTCACGGCGTCAATTACTTGCCTAATATCTATGCGCACCTTTTTGCGGTTGTTGACAGGCAAAGCTACTTCCGCCCCGTACGTCTTGATGAAGGAGTTGAAGTCGTTGTTTCTCTTGTTGTTATACCCATAGAGTTTTGCATACGCTATCTTGCCGTCAAGACTTGCAATAGCCTTGGCAAAACTATCGTAAGAAAGTCGCATACTGTTGAGGTCCACTAAAATTGCGTAATTCATATTATATATCCTTATATACCGTCTCTTGAATCGTCGTCTTTAGTGCCGTCAACTAGCGTATTTACATTAATTTTTCTCTTGTCGTTTAATTCTCTCTTTTGTTGAAGAAAAGATATTGTTGAGCATATCCCGAATACTCTCCGTAAATATCTATCAGCTTTCGCCTTATAATATTATTGTTGTCTACGGTATCGCCTACTACGTCCTTATACACCTTTTTTATCCAAGTGTCTACGGGAAATACGTCTTGCTTGTGATATCCAAATAGCAATATGCAATCGGCGACTTTACTGCCTACCCCCATAAGGGTGCATAACTTCTTATTTGCCGTATTGCCGTCCATACTATCTATAGCGTCAAGATCAAAGCCGTCCGCCACCTGTCTTGCCGTAACTGCCAAATACTTTGCCCTATACCCTGCGCCCAAAGCCTTGTAGAATTCTTCGTCTTTACTCGCCATTGCTTGAGGAGACGGAAATGCGTAATAATCTCCCATATTCTCGCCGAGATTAGCGCACAACCTGCTTATAATTCCCTTTATGCGCGGGATATGATTGTTTGCCGAGATAATAAAGCTGATGAGCATCTCCCATTTGTCTTGATTGAGTATTCTTATGCCATGTCCGTACTCAATAGCTTCATCCATAAATGGCTTGCCTTTAAGTTTTTGCTTTATCTCGCCGTAGTCCCTTTGCAAATCAAAGTAATTTGCAAAATACTCGGGGTCATTGCTCTCAATGACAGCTTTGCCGTCGTATTGCGTGACCAAACAAGTTTTGTCCTTTGAATAAACTCTATATTCTCCCTCGCCCAATTTCTCGTATCTGAAAATCTGACCGCAATCGAGAATATGTCTTATATCAAAGTCTTTGAGTTCCGTTATTATTATACTATTCTTTTGTATAAGCATATTTGCACCTTTTGATTAGTTTTGTCTAATTTTAGCACAATTTAGCAGACTTTTCAATACCTTTTGATTTAATACGCCATAAGTAAGCACACATTAATTCTAACTTTTGGGGTTAGGAAATAGTTATACCCAGAACTTATATTATCACGACTACTTTATCAAACGCCTTAAATCTATAAGATTTGACATAGCGCAAGTAAAATTATATAATAAAATAAATTGCTAATAAGATAATCTAAAAGGCGGTATTATTTTGAAAGAATTAGGTCCGGATCCAAATAAAATATTCCCAAATGAGAATATCCCCAGTATTTGTTATATCAAAAACGTAATTACCCGTCCTAATATAATTGTGGGCGATTATACGTATTACAGCGACGACGAAGGCGCGGAAAATTTTGAAAGTCACGTCACTCATCATTATGATTTCAACGGCGACAGACTTATAATCGGCAAGTTTTGTGCAATTGCAAAAGGCGTGGAATTCGTTATGAACGGCGCCAATCATCGTATGAACTCTGTCACAACTTACCCCTTCAATATTATGGGACACGGTTGGGAAAAGGCTACTCCGTCGCTCGAAGACTTACCGCTCAAAGGAGATACAGTCGTCGGCAATGACGTTTGGATAGGTCAAAACGTAACTATTATGCCGGGCGTACACATCGGAGACGGCGCAATCATAGGCGCAAATTCAGTAGTGGCAAAAGACGTAGAACCGTATGCCGTGGTCGCCGGCAATCCCATAAAGGTAATCCGCAAACGATTTGACGAAGATACAATTGAGTATTTGTTGAATTTAAAGTGGTGGGATTGGTCAAAAGAAAAAATATTTGAAAATCTTGAAATTCTTTGCAGCGGAGATTTGAGTAAGATTAAATCTTTATAACTTAGTTGAAGAAATTAAGTCTACTCCGTATTTATATAAATATAAATAATTTTGATATTTTTGTTTGACAACGTGACTTAATATATGATAATATGCTTACTGAGCCGCATGAGTAGGGTCACAAAGTGTCTTAGACCACCCGTTTCAGCGAGACTGGTAAGAGGAGGTATTCAATGTACGCAATAGTTTTGACAGGTGGCAAACAATACAAGGTAGCCAAGGACGAAATCATCAAAGTCGAGAAGATCGATAAAGAGATTGGCGAGAAGGTAGAACTTGACGTTGTTATGCTCAACAATGACGGCAAAATCGCTTGTGGCAAGGAAGTAGCAAATTCCAAGGTAGTTGCCGAAGTGGTAGCTCAGGACAAAGCAAAGAAAATCGTTGTTTTCAAGTATAAGTCCAAGAAGAACGAGCGTAAGCGTCAAGGTCACAGACAACCCTTTACTGCGTTGAAAATAGCAGAAATCAAGGCGTAATGACCAAGGTATTCGTAACAAAACAAAACAACAGCATTGTTGAGATAGAGTGCGAGGGACACACCGGTTATGGAGTGGAAGGAGAAGATATAGTATGCTCCGCCCTTTCGTCAATAGTACAGACGGCGGTATTGGGGCTCTTCAGTGTGGCAGGCGTAGACGTCGATTATAAGACTGACGACAAAAGAGGTTATCTCAAAGCCACTCTCCCCCGAAATCTCGACAAAGCGACAAGGCACGACTGCGACGTTATACTCAATACGATGATGTTGGGGATAGCAGATTTGCATGAAGGCTTTTCTGATTTTATAGAATTGGAGGTAAAATAATATGTTTATTAATATTCAGCTCTTCGCTCACAAAAAAGGTGTAGGTAGCTCCAGAAACGGTAGAGACTCCGAGTCAAAGAGACTTGGACCAAAGAGATCTGACGGTCAATTCGTTTTGGCAGGAAATATCTTGGTTAGACAAAGAGGCACCAAGTTCCACGTTGGCAACAACGTAGGTATCGGCAAGGACGACACCCTCTACGCTCTTATCGACGGCGTAGTAAAATTCGAGCGCAAAGGCAAAGATAAAAAGCAAGTTAGCGTTTACGCAAAAGAAGTTTAATTAAAAATAAAAAGCCACTCAAACGAGTGGCTTTTTTAGTTATTATAGAGATAACTATGAAAAACAAAAAGTCTTCTAAAAGTTTTTTAAATACAGTCTGCGCCTATGCCACTATTATACTTGGCACCTTATGCGGTATTTTATTTGCTTTTAGTTTGGTTTGTGCAGTAAACCATCGTTGGGCTGAATTTGGCATCTGCCTAGCAATCGCAATCATACTTTTAATTATTATTATACCCCTCATGTTCAGAGGCGATATTTATAAATGTCCTAAATGTGGACACGAATTCAAAACAAATCCTTACAAAACCTTTTTTACCAAAGGTATGCTAAGCGATTTGGACGGAACGCCTACTAAATACGTAAAATTAAAATGTCCAAAATGCAATACAAAAGATTATTGCAAAAGACGTTGGAAATAATTTAAATACAACTTCTCAATACAACATCTTTGCCTTATCCGGCAAGTCGAGTATTGCTCCGTGCAAAACTTTGATATCAATCTTCTCGATATGCATTCTATCGTCGGGAGTAAGGTATATTCTCTTATCGCGCCACTCCCCTGCGCATTCTTTTTCCAAAAGTCTGTATGCAAAAATCTTATTGAATACGCTTGGCGCGACCGTGGCAAGCACGGCTTTATTATCTTCGCAAGCAAAGACGTCGTTGAGTTTATTTTTGAGCATACCAGCCATTACCTCGTCTGACAAGACGTATGCGTTGCCGTCGCAATACGGACAGGTCTGCAACATTACGCTCTCAAGCATACTCCTCGTCTTCTTACGGGTAAGTTCCACAAGTCCAAGCGGAGTCATTCCTATAAGCGAAGTCTTGGTTCTATCCAAAGCAAGCGCTTCTTGCAAGACGTCAAGCACCTTTTGGTTGTGATCGGGATTATCCATGTCTATAAAGTCGATTACGACAATACCTCCGATATTACGGACTCTCAGTTGACGGGCTATCTCCTTTGCGGCAATGCAATTGGTCTCAAATACAGTCTGCTCCAAGTTCTTCTCGCCCACGTATTTGCCGGTATTTACGTCAATGACAGTCAATGCTTCCGTGCGGTCGATTATAAGATACGCGCCGTTGGCAAGTACTACTTTGCGTTGCAAAAGTCCTTCTATTTGCTTGGTCAAACCAAACTTTTTATGCAAACTCTCCTTACCTTCGTACAGCACGAATAGGTCGGGTTTCTTTTCGTTGAGCGCAGAAAAGGCTATCTTGAATTCTTCAAGCAATTTCTTATCGTTGATAATAACTCGGTCTACGTCGTCGCGTAGCATATCGCGCACCGCTCTTATCGCCACGCCCTCTTCTTTATAGATGAGCGAGCCCGCCGGCTTAGTCATATTGGCTTCTTTTATCTTCTGCCACTTAGCGACGAGTTCTTGTATCTCTTCCTGTATCTCCTCTTTACTGCAATCAACGGACTGCGTACGAAGTATTATGCCGTATCCTTCGGGTTTTACGCTGTTTACAAAGTCAACGAGTTCTTGTTTTACATTTTCATCGGTAATCTTTCTACTTACTCCTACGTAATCTATCTGAGGCATAAGCACGACTGACCTGCCCGGGAGAGTTACGTTCATGGTTATTCTTGCGCCCTTTGAGCCGAATTGTTCTTTGGTAACCTGACACAAGATATTGTCGCCCGCTTTGAGATTGAGCTTTTTATCCGTGACGTCTTTGAGAATTTCTCCGTATTCGAGCGTATCGCCCGCGTACAGGAAAGCGTTGCGCTCTAAGCCTATATTTACAAAAGCCGCCTGCATACCGTTGAGAACGTTTTGCACTCTGCCTTTGTAGATATTGCCCACCAATCTCGTCATATTCTTGCGTTCTACCCAAAATTCGACGAGTTCGCCGTCAGACACGATACATACTTGCGTATCGCTTGGATTTACGCTTATCAAAATATCTTTCATTTAAGCAATTCCTCCACGTCGATAAAATTCCCCTTTTCTCCAACCAACTGCGCCTTACGGCAAATATCGTTGATTTTGATATCAATCCCGAATTTTTCATTGAGATGATTGACTACGCTATCCGCGCGCAAGTTGGCGTTGCCGCTTGCAAGTCGCATAAAGAGTTTGTTATTCTCCACTCTCAATCCGTATATCAACGGAGCGACGTCCTTCTGCACTACCTCGCCTTTCTTGCTAGTGGATATGATATAACTTTGACATTCTGCAATACTTTCAATCTCTTTAGGCAAGACTTTAGCGCATACCGCCTCGTAATCGCTTGCCGTAACTATAGCTGCCAAGTTGGGATTTTTGTCCCTATAAAAACTCGCAACCGCGCGCATACCCGTGGGCATGGACGCGTTGTATCTGACGAGCATTTCGTCTTTGTCGACGCCGTTGCACTCAACTGCAAAATATTCTGCAACGGACTGCACTCCAAGCGGTACGGGCGTAGTGGTATAAGTCAACATGTGCGGAACGTAGCCTTGAGAATACTTTACGTCCACGTTTGCTCTCTTGAGTCCTCTTTGCAACACTCGCAATATATCTTTGTGCGAAACGTAACTGACGTCGTCGACTTTGAAATGCTTGAGTATTATCATATCCTGCACCTCTCCAATCTATTTGCACCGCAACCGTTGCACTTTTTGAGGCAGTTAGGCGTACACTTGCCCTCGTAAGCCTTATGCCTTTCTTTGAGAAGATACGTCTTGGTCACGCCGTTGTCTATAATATCCCACGGCAACTCTTCGTCTTCGTCAAATCCGTCTAAGAACTTTTGATAGTCGACGCCGCTTAACTCGAATGCATCAAGCCACTTGCCGTAATCGAAATTCTCGCTCCAAGAGTCGAATACGCAACCAAGCTCGTAAGCCTTGACGATAGTCTTTGCAAGCGACTTATCTCCTCTCGCTAAAACAGCCTCGATAATTGACGACTCTGCTCCGTGCCAAGAATACTTGACGTTTTTCAAGCGTAACTTTTCTCTCATAAAAGCCTGCTTGTCAAGCATCTCCTGCATGGAAATCTGTCTTTCCCACTGGAAAGGCGTAAGCGGTTTTGGTATGAATATAGAAGTTGAGACAGTTATATTGAGCAACTTAGACGTACCGTATTGAGCGTGCAAACTCTTTATCAGATGCACTATATCTACAATACCCTGCAAATCCTCTTGTGTCTCGGTCGGCAAGCCCATTATGAAATAAAGTTTGACGTTCTTCACTCCGTACTTCATTGCCGCCGTCAAAGAAGAAAGTATGTTTTCTTCGTTTATATTTTTATTGATTACGTCGCGCAGTCTCTGCGTACCCGCTTCGGGCGCAAAAGTCAGCGACGCGCCTTGAATCTCTTCGTATATCTCCGCCTCGAAACTGTCAAGTCTCAACGACGGCAAAGCCACTTTTATTTTACGCTTGTCCGCCTCTACTTTTATTCTGTCGACAAGTTCTTTAAGTCCCGAATAGTCGCTCGTACTCAAACTCAAAAGTCCCAACTCGTCGTAGCCCGTGCTGTCCATAAGCTCGCAAGCCTGTCTTACCAAAGTATCGACGCTGCGTTCTCTTATAGGACGGTAATAAAATCCTGCCTGACAAAATCTACAACCGTTGGCGCAACCTCTGAACAATTCGATTGACGATCTGTCGTGCACTATATCGCAGTTGGGGACTAATATCTTGGTGGGATAATACGCCGAATCCAAATCCTTAACTACGGCTCTCTTCGTAGGGTTGTTGAGAGAAGGCACGTACACGCCGTCCAACTTGCTTGCTCGCAACAAAAATTCTTGTTTTGACAAGCCTCGCTCTTTGCACTCTATATGCAACAGCGTTAGTTCTTTGAGATTTTTCTCACCTTCGCCAATCAACACCGCGTCAAAGAACGGCGCAAACGGCATTGGATTGACTACGCACGGACCGCCTGCAACGATGGGCGGATACTCGTCGCCTCTCTCGCTTGCGTAATACGGAATGCCCATCAAATCAAGCATATAAACTATATTGGTAAACTGCAATTCAAACTGTACGGAAAATCCTATGAGGTCAAAGGATTTTGCGTCGCGCTTGGTCTCGATAGAAAACAACGGCAATGCATTTTTTCTCAAAAGCTGCGCCATATCGAGGTCGGGCGCATAGCATCGCTCGCAGACGATATCTTGCATATCGTTGAGCATATGATATAGAATCCTAGTACCGATATTGCTCATACCAACTTCATATTTGTCGCTGAAGCACAGCAAGACCCTTTCTTTGCAGGGCTTGTCCATATCCGGCAAATTATATTCTCCGCCCACGTATCGCGCAGGCTTTTGTACTTGCAATAAAATGTCCTTTAGTTTGTCCCACATATTACATCACTAGCGCTGCAGCGCCCATATATCCTGCGTCGTTGCCTAGGCTAGCGCCTACTACGTCGACGTATGGATAGAAACCGTTGTTGTCTATATACTCGTTGAGCATTTTCTTTACGGGCAAAATGAGTTCTGCGCCCTCGTTGGCAATACCTCCGCCGAGTACGAAAGCTTGCGGATGAAGTATATTCGTCAAGCCAATTAATCCGTACGTGAGGTAATTTATGTATTTTTCTACGACGTTTTTTGCGACGCTGTCTCCTTCCCTTGCAGCAATAAACGCAGATTTGCCGCTTATGCCGTCTTTGCAAATCTTTGCAAGCAAACTATTGGGATTTTGCTCTATTGCGGCTGCCGTCTGCTCGATAAAAGCTTTTGCAGATATAAACTCTTCCCAACAACCTTTGTTACCGCAAGCGCACTTGTCGCCGTCAACCTGTATTCCCATATGTCCAGCTTCTGCGCCGGCGCAACCAAGTCCTTCAAAAAGTTTGCCGTCGAGTATTATGCCCGAACCTACTCCTGTACCGAGCGTGATAAAGACGAGGTTTTTGAAATTCTTTCCGCTACCGAAACGCTGTTCGCCCAAAGCGGCGCAATTTGCGTCGTTGCACACCTTACATTCTTTTCCCGTAAGATTCTTAACGTCTCCCGCAAGGTCAACGCCCTTCCAATTTAGGTTGGAACAAGACATAACCAATCCCGCGCGAGAATTTACGATGCCCGGCACGCCTATGCCTATACCCGACAATTCTTTGATATCAAAACCCGCTTCCATGCACAAAGAATTGATATTGCTTATCATATCAAGCAAAATTGCGTCGTAGCCTCTTTCCTTTTGCGTCCTGTAAGTCATAGATGACATCACGTTGCCAAAATCGTCTACAATTCCCATTTTGGTATTTTTACCGCCAATATCCACACCTGCGTAATACATACACTTACCTCTAGATAAATTATTAAATAGTTATACAATTTATATTATAATATAAATACCCTGCTTTTGCAAGGTATTTTTATGCTTACTCAAGTCAAAACATAATTGCATTCTCATGAGTTTTACTTGGGTATGTTTTAAGTAATATAATATTTGAAAGTCAAAATCGTTATTATTCCAATTACTTTGAAAAATCCTGCAATGCGTCAATGATACTCACGTTCAATTCGTGAGTCATGCACAGCTTTTCTAAAGTGCGTTCTTCTACTTCGCAGACTCTGCCTCCATTACCGTCTGTGATTATGAATTTGCAAATCTTATCCTTGCCCAAGTAACGCAAGAATTTAAACAGCGGACTGTCTCCAGAGATATAAACAACCTCTTCTTTAAGCCCTTGCGTATAGTCTTTGACAAAAGGTCTTGAATTTGCAAGATGATAATAACTCTGTCCCTTACTTGTAAAAATGCCGCTCAATATCAAAAACAGACCGAATATTGGCAACGTGATATTAAAGGTAAAAAACGCCGAGACTATGCCGCCCACAAACATAATTCCGCCTGAAATCAGCGTGAGCCATTTGAGTATTTTTACGGCGCGCAACTTTTTCTTGACAAGCGACACGATTACTCTACTGCCGTCGAGAGGATAAAGCGGCAAGAGATTGACAAACCCCAAAGAGAGATTGGCAAAACAGATATCAAGCGTATAGTTGTATACGTCGGGTATAAGCCACCAAAGAGCTACTATAAAGGTTGCAACCGCCAGATTAAACAACGGCGCGGACAGCGCAATAAGAATATTGTCGCCGTCGTTGTAGTCGTCTCCGCTTTCCAAAGAACCGCCGTAAGGCATTATCGTAATGACGCCCATTCCGTAGCCCCTTAGCTTTGCCATTCTGTTGTGGGCTACTTCATGCGCAACGATACTGACGAGGTATCCGCACAACAGCTCAAATTTACCAAGTACGAGGAATACCCCCGCAAGAAGGCAAAAGAGCGGATGCAACTTTATTTTCACGTCTTAAAAACCCATCTCGATTATACGCGAAATCAATACTCCGCAGCTTATGCCTACGCAAATAAGCGCCTGAACGATAAATACGTCCAAGACGTTGACCTTTTTCTTTTTGGTTTTAGCATTCTTTGCGCGTGTGATATTTTGGTTGGGGAAACTTACGCTTTCCGTAATTTTGTAATCGTCGTATTTCATAACAAACTCCTATACATAAGATAGTATAGTTTATTTGCGACGTTGCGAATATATGACTTAAATTTAAAATTTTATCAGATAATATTGGGAGCGTTTATATTGTCGGCTTTGGCGGAAATATTTATTTGGTATTCTCCGCCTTCGACGACGTCGATATTGATATTTACGTCTGAGCACAGACTCATATAGCATCCAAGCAACATTCTTAAATCGCTTTCAAGCGCTCTCGTAAGCCCTTCGTAAGCGTTGATTTTGTCTTGCATGAGCACTTTTTTGAGCCGCTTTTCCATCATCTTGCTTTCATTCATTTCTCTACCTACCCGATACCAGTCTCTTGATTTTGCCCAATAAACCTCTATATCCCTTCGTGACGTCATAGAGCTTAAAAGTATTGTTGAGAATATTGCAGGCAATCATATCTATTGCGTCGCGCGACGACGACGTATTCATGCCGATTCTGCCGAGTTGGGAATACACCGTGATAGTGTCGTCTTCGGGAACTACTCCTATCAACGGACAGCGCAATAGTTTTGATATTTCTCCGCCGCCCATCATCTTGCCCGACACGACGAAATCTCCGCGTACTCTGTTGACTATAAGGCTGACGGAATTAAGCTTGTAACTACGAAGCAATCCCAACACCTTGTCGCAGTCCCTTATGGCGGGTATATGCGGCGTTGTGACGGCAATCGCCTCGTCGGAGCAACTCACGGCTCTGTGAAAGCCGCCGTCAATACCCGCAGGACAGTCGATGAGAATAAAGTCGAACATACTCTCAATGCGCGCGATAAGTTCGCCAAAAACCGCGCTGGTAAGTTTCTCGCTGCTATACGCGTGCGCCGACGGCAACAAATACAGTCCAAGTCCCTCTTCCTGTATTAGCGCTTGATTTATATGGCATTTGCCGTCAATCACGTCCGCCATATCGTACACCACTTGGTTTTCCATACCCATGACAACGTCCAAATTATTGAGACCGACGTCTCCGTCAATCATAAGCACGCTCTTACCCCTCGTAGCAAGACATATACCAAGACTAGCAAGTACGCTCGTCTTGCCAACTCCGCCTTTACCCGACGTCACGACTATTTTTCTTGCCATACAATTCTCCTTTCAAAAGAGAATTCTATTAAGAGACACGGGCAAGAGTAAATCGATAATAAAAATGCCGTGAAAACTTAATTGAAATCTCTTATAGCATTATAGCGTATAAGATAAATAAAGGATTGACAGATATAATAAAAACAAAACTATTTTTGTCGAAAAGCGCAAATAAAAAAGACGGAGATTTCTCTCCGTCTTTTGATATTTAACGATATATTTTAGTCGTTGTCTTCGTCTGCCGCAGCTTCGTCTTCTGCGAGTTTTGCTCTCATTGCAAGGCGTTGACCCATAAAGGAATTGCTCTTGACGTGTACGTTGACGACAAGTCCCTTCTCCATCAAATCCTCTGTACTTTCGAATGGCAAATCGGCAGCGTAATCCAACTCGTCAATATCGCGTTTTGTCTTAGTTCCGAAGTTTTCCATAACCTCGTCAATGAGTTCAAGCGCGTATTTGAGACGGCGCGGATTCTTGATCTTCATAAGGAACGGCGTATCGGCAACTGACTTAACGTCGGATGCGTCCTCAAACTTATACTTGGTATCTACGTAATCTTCCGGATTGAGCGCAAGATAAAGTTTGAGCGTCTTGCCTCTGATCGACATACGGGCTACGCAAGCTCTTCCAAAGCGGAAACTCTCTCTCGCCTTGCTCATTCTGTCGTTGACCTTTCTATACGAGAGCAATCTGTTCTTCAATATAGAATAATACTCTTTTACGATTTCTTCAGACTGAATAAGTTTTGCCTTAAAGGACTTCTTAGCAAAGTCAAATCCCTTGTCCTCTGGGACTCTGCCTTGATACCACTTGCGAGTAATAAGGTTTCTCTCAATCAACGGCTCGGTCTCTTCATAAGGATACATCTCGGTGTAATTGACAGGCTCGATTTCTTGCTTAACAGCTCCCACTTGCGCCATAACAGCGGCAATCAAATCCTTCGCGTATTTGAGACGGCGGTCGTTCTTGATTCTGTACATAAGCGGAGTATCTGCAAGCGACTTAACGCTCGAGGTATCTTCAACGAGATATTTGGTCTCCGCATAATCGTTTGCGTCTAAGGCGAGGTGCAATCTCAACGTCTTACCTCTTATCGTCAAACGCGCCAAGCAAGTACGTCCAAAATTAAAGCTCTCGCGCTTCTTGCTCATTCTTGCGTGTACTTTCTTATACGAAAGCAATTCGTTCTTCAATTCGGTGTAATAATCTTTGACGCGATCCTCTGACTGAATAAGTTTTGCAGTAAAGGTCTTGGTAAGCACTATGTACCAATCGTTCTCGGCAGGATTAAACAAGTATCTGTCGTCCCTCATGGTGTAGGTTACGTTGTCGATAACTACCGTTCTTTCTCTTATCCTCTCCTCTTTCTTTTCGGGAGCAAGCTTTGGCTTGACAAACATAGGTATTGGCTTCTCTACTACAAATACCGTCTCTTCGCGGACAGGAGCTTCTTCTGCAACAATCGCTTCTTCCTCGACTACCGGCTCTTCCTCTGCAACGAGTTGCTCTTCCTCGATTTCAGGCTCTTCTTCGGCAACGAGTTCTTCCTCTTCTTCGACGATTGGTTCTTCTTCAACAATTTCGTCTTCGATAGGCCCTTCTTCGACTGCTTCTTCTGCAGCCTCTTCCTCGACTGACTCTTCTACAGTAAGTTCGTCTTCAACGATTGACTCTTCAACTTCCTCGACTGCTTGTTCTTCTGCGACAGGCTCGGCAACTTCCTCAGCGGGTTCTTCAACAGGTTGAGGCTCTTCTTGCGCCGTCTCTTGAACGAGTTCTTGAGCAGGTTGCTTAGCTGCCTTTTGTTTTGGAGCTTTCGTCAAAGACTTGGAGAATGCCAAAGCCGTAATGAGCACGACTGCGGCAAGAAGTACCGACGCGCCTATCAAAGCGTACAAAACGTATCTCAAAGTCGCAACTTGCGCCGAAGCCGACAACAACATAAGCGGAGCAAAGGCAAATGCCGACCACTTGTTATCGCTGGGCTTTTCGCCGTCTTCGCCAACCGTTTCGACAGGTTCTGACTCAACCTCTTGACTTTCTTCGACAGTCTCTTGAATCTCTTCCGTATCTTGAGTTTCTTCAGTCTGCATAGAGATTTCTTCCTCGATTTGAGCGTCATTCTGCTCTTGCGTCAATGCGTTGTCGTCTGCCTGAGGGGTATCCTCAAGAGCACTTTGCGTATTCTCTGCCTCTTTATTAGCGACAGATTTCTTAAAATTCTTTTTCCACTTTACGAGCATAACCAACGCAAGTAATTCTGCGACTATCAACACTGCAAATACTGCAATGCAGATATAAAGTTTTACCGTAAGGGTAAGAGCGCCTATTAAACTTATCATACAGCGCCTCCTTTATGTTTTTTCTTGTTTGTTGACTTTACTACGGCGATAGCGCCCACTAACAATACGAGTGAAACGACTGCGCCGACTATTATGATTATGAGATTCAAACCGCCTTCAACCACAACTTCAAATACCTGACTGATTTCGTCGTAGTTATCAGTACCTGCAACGGTAAGTTTAACCCAATACGTACCTTCGCCTGCGTTATCGATATCCGTCACTTCTTGCGTGCAATCTGCGTCGGAATAATACTTGACGGTTACGTCGCCCCATTTAGCGTCAGGCTTATCTTTACCGGTCCACGGCAATTTGTCAGAGTTCTTATCGGGAGCTACGAATTCAACGAATTCATTGGTGCCCTTGCCGATAGAGTAATTGGTGGTCATGCTCGTCTGTTGAGCTTCGTTGATAATATAGTTGTCGTTGTTGACGCCGGTTACCGTTGCGGTATATCCCGTGCCGGCATTGACTTGAGCGCCTTCTATTACAAACTCAATCTCATCGTCTCCTTCTGCTCCGACAGCGACTGCGGTAGGAGCTTGAGCTTCTCCGGTATACTTGAGAGTATCGGTATTTGCCCAAGTGAAGGTAATTGCCTTAGCGGTTATCTTGAATTCGCAAGTAGCATCGCCGTCAATCTTGTAGTTGGAATTGTCGAGCGTTGCGGTAGCCGTATATTTGTCGCCCGCGTTCTTTTGAGCGCCGCTGACAACGACGTTGCACTTATCTTCTCCGAAGAGACCTGCCTTAACTTCTGCGGCAGGAGCTTGCTCTTTGCCGTTGTACGTCAATTGGGTCTCCTTCCAGTCTATGCTTACGCCGGCTTGCTTGATAACGAACTTAAAGCTATTGTTGCTGATTACGTAGTTGCCGTTGAGCGACTCAGCGGTAGCGATATGCTCGCCTGCGTTGATAGCGTCTTCAGCTGTTACTTTGATATCGCAAGCATCGTCTCCAACCAATTGATTGTCTTTAACTGTCGGAGTGTCAAGCGTGTGAGCTGAGCCGTTGTAAGTGAAGTCTCCTGCTACCCAATCAATTTCGACGCTCTTTGGATTAATCGTCCAATTGAGTTTAGCCTCTTGAGCAAGAACGTAATTGCCGTTGTTCAAACGAGAAGCAGTTGCGGTATACTCGCCTGCGTCAGTGAACAAGTAATTCGTCAAGTCGCTGACAACAACTTCGTCTTGACCTACAATACCGTCAAGCGTATAGCTGATTTCTTTATCCGTACCGTCATACTCAAACGCGCCTGCATAAACCCATGAAAGCGTCAACGTCTTTGCGGTAACCGCATAAGCCGATTCCTCGCCGACGAGTTCTACTTCGTACAATCCTTCGCATCCGGACTTCAAAGTAAATCCAATATTATAATTACCTTTGTTGACATTACCGCTAGTCACTACTTTAAGCGTCATAATCGACTTGATATCCACAGAAATGCTTGACTCCTCGGTATCGAGCGTAGCGTACTCAAACAACTTATCGGAAGCGAGCAAGCTATCTCCGTAAACGCTCGTTGCGCCCTTTGCAATATTGACGACAATCTTTGCGGGGATTATATCAATGGTAATTGAACCCTCGTAATCGTTGTGGTTGGCAATTTGAACTTTATATTCAACTACCAAACCGTCTGCGAGTCCGTTGATGACGGCAATATCGCTTGTATACGATCCGTCTTCTTGCTTATAGGTAACGGTTGCGCTATTCCAAAGCACGTCTCCCTCGCCTTTGAGGCTATATTTCTCGTTGGCAGCCAAAATACTCTTTACATCAACGCTGAACGCCTTACCGTCATACGGAACAGAGTGTCTTGGATATGAGACGCTCATATCAGCCGGCGTAACTTCAAAGATTGCATAATGATTGTTACCTGCTTGGCCGTTTTCGTCCTCGCCTCTGAAATCTATGTCGTAGTTAGACGATACGCACTTGCCGGCAATGTGATATTCTCCAACGTCGTAATATTTCTTATCCGTCTTGTGGTCAATATACAATTCTACAGGATTTCCTACAAAAGTGCCTGCCTCTACGCGGGTAAATTGATCTGACCAATCCCATTCGCCAACCTTGGTGTCGGTTTTGCCGTACTCTAACGATTGATTTTTGATAATTACCGTTACTTTCTTTGCAACGACTTCAAATTCATACGCTTCGACGTCGTCGAAATCGTAATTGGCAAGCTTAACGTATCTTGAATCATCGGTGTCGATGTCAATCGTTGCGTAATACTTACCTACTCCGTAGGACGTTACGGCCTCATTGTTTGCATTTGTAAACTTCAATGGAATAGTCGTAGCCGATTCTTCTCCAATGAGCGTATAAGTCGCAGTCACACTTGGACGAGAGTTGGAGAATTCAAACTTATTGTCCACTCCGTCGATATGGTTTGTCGTAGTCCAAACTACTTCGCTGACCTTCTTTGGAATAATCTTGTAAGCGTCGGAGTTGCAATATCCATTGTCTGCCTCGGCGTCTTCAACGTAATCGACAATATAATTGTCCATCACGTTTTTGCCGTCCTTCTCTACGTTGGGGCGGTGGTAAACTCTGTAAGTACCCACGCCGTACGAGCCTATTTCGAGAGCAGTACTGTTGCCGTTGCCTTTAGCCACGACTTTGAACTCAAAGTCATTCTTTATGTTCTCAACGGTAATTTTAGCTCCTCCTTGCTTGTCGTAAGCCGTAAGAGTGATATTACAATGCTTAACAAGCCATTTGCTAAACGTGTCTATTTCTGCGTCTTCTTCTTTGTCAAGAACGTCTTGCTCGGTATCTCCGTATTCTTTTTCCGCCGTCGGAGTCATATTGATTACGACGTAAGCTTGAGCAACGGATAGAGTAACTTCAAATTCTTTGACGGTATGGTTGGGCTCGTCAACTTTTATGATAACAGTATAGTCGCCTGCATCCTTTACTTTATACTCAGGATCGTACTTGCTGTCGTCCTCGCCTTTGAGCTTATACTCGACGATAGTCTTAGCGTCTTTGCCTTCGAGCAACTTATCTTCGTCGCCTACCAAATTGATATAGTTAAATACATTGCCGATTGGGTCAACGACGTTGATTTCTTTGCCTTGATATACCTTGGACGTAATGAAATCTCTTGCGTACGTCATACCGGTCGACTTTGTAATCGTCAACTTGCCGAGCTTTGCATCCTTGATCTTCACGTCATAGTTGAGACTTGTATTCTCAATCGTGATATCGTAATCTCCTGCAAAAAGATAACTGTATTTGCTGTCAAGTGTATACTCGCCCAACTTAAATCTAAAGATATTGGCAACGTTATCTCCGGCAAGGAAATCGTATTTGCCTGCCTGCATTGTACCGTCGGCATTTTTGCCGTCTACCGTATAACGGTCAAAGCCTTGAATTCTCGTATTGAGATAATTCTCTATGGTAGTACCTTTTTGGGCGTTTTCATTGCCGTACATAAGTTCTCTGTCTTTCAACACAATGACAACTTCTCTCTTTGAGATTGTGAACTCTTTATACAAACCGCCTGTAGGAAGCTTATAATCCGGGTGGTCTATCGTCTTGATTTCAACTTTATATTTACCTACTGCCAACGTTTCGGAGTGGCTTACGACTACCCAATTACCGTCAATGAATTTAGAGTACTCTGTGGTATAGCCGACGTCGTCGCCATCCAACAAGTTATCCAAAGTGTAAGTGTGGCTGTAACTTGTCTCCGAATGTTCGCCGTAGACTTCATCCATTTGTCCCCATATCATGCCGATGGTTCTTTGACCTACTACGTAAGCGTTGGTATTGGTGGTCGGCTTATCTGTATTAGCCTTAGCGTCTTCGTCCAAGAAACGGAAGTTTTGGAACTCTTGAGTGTTATCTTTTACGTTGATTTCTATAGTATACTCGCCGTAAGCGGCATTTTTCTTCATCTTGGAAGCGTCGCTGTTGAGCACGTAGAACTCGACGTAATCATTATTCACGTATTCCTCGAGAATATCAAGCGTAAACGGCTTGTAATTAACAGCGTCGAGTTTAATTCCACCGTAAACTGTTAAACCGCCGTCCTTCAAGCTCTTAAAGATTTTTTTGGAATTGTGAACGTCATTACCGTATTCGGCGTCTTCAACCTTTCCGACAATCTTAATAGACGCCCAACCGCTCAAAATATTGACTTGAACTTTGGTCTCGAAAGTTTCGTAATTGCTATGATTGTGAATTGCGCAGTGGTGCGTAATTCTTACCCACACGTAATATACTCCGACCTTGGTAATATCGTCGCCTATGTCGGTAGTTTGGGTAGATACCCAATTGGCAGTAGGAACGTTGTCGATACTGCTGTATTGAGCGTCGTCATCTTTGAAAATATCGCTCATTTCCACGGTAAATTCGTCGAGACTAGTCTTGAGCGTGGTATCGATTGTGTTCTTCATTTGCGTCTTAGTGACGAAATTATTTTCCGTCGGCTCGTCAAAGTCGATATTAAATCTACTTGCGCCAAAGTGAATTGCCGCTGGGGTAATCTCAAAGACTGCCTTTCTGTCTTCGGGCGCGCCGTCGGTAATGATTTTTGCATCATAGTTGGCGGCAACGTTTTTGTCGACGATTTCCAACTCAATAGAATATTTGTCTGCATCCTTATAGCTTCCTTCGGGAGCGGATTGCGCTTCGGAAGTAAGGCGGTAAGCCGAATAATCGTCGCCCAAGAATTTGTTGGCATCGGTAACGTCAGCCGGATAAGCCCATTTTGCATTTGCAAGTTTATCAGAAACTAACGTCGATGCGAATGCAACGGTCTTTGCTCTGCCGTAAACGGCAGTTTGGTTCTTTGCGTAAATATTAACTACTCTCTTGACAATCTTAAAGGTAGCCGTCGGATTTTGGATAGTATAGTTTTTGATATTGTCGGCATTAGACAACGAAGTGCTGACCGGATAGCTGCCAACGATGTCGTCGTCAAGCTGAATTTCCGCCAACGTTATCGTATCGCGGTTGGTTGCGTCGATTACGACTACGTTTTCCGTGCCGTCTTCCAACGTATCGGGAGCAACTGGAGTAAATACGGGAGCTGTGCCGTCATAGGAATAATCCATTCCGTTAGCCGCCCAATTGCCGCCTGACTGCTTCCATTCTACGTAAAGCGACTTTGGCTCGATTGTATATACGTCAATACCGCATTCGTCTACGTAAGTAATATTAAAGTTGGTCTTGCCTACTTCTTCGCCGATATATTTGTGCGTCAAGCTGTAATCGCCTACGTTTGCTCGGCGGTCGGTTACGTTGGCTAAAGCAAAAGCAATTCTGCTGTTGATATCTGCGATTTTGGCGCTCTCGCTCGTCCAATTCAACGTGATACCCAACTTCTCGATGAGTTGCGCCGAAGTGGGAACTGCGTCGCCGTAAGTTGCAGTAACGTTGGAGGTAGTCAAAGTAATACTGATGCTTGCGCGAGAAATTGACGCGGTATACTGTCCTTCGAGAGCCTCGTGATTGGGCGCTGTGATCTTGTAATAAACCGTCGTCGTACCGTAATCCTTTCTGGTAACGGCGTCTGCATAAGCGCCTTCTGAACTTGTCTTGTACTGTATCTTTACGCCGTCTCTGTGAGTAGCCTCGTATCCTTGAAGAGTAACGTTGGTACTGTTGTTGGACATTGCGATAGATTGATCTTGACCGTTGTAGACCTTGCTTGTAATACTCTGTATGCCGCAACCTATTTCTGCGGGATTGATTACGAAGTCAGCAGTCGTCTCACTTGCGTCAGTTAGAACGTAGTTTTTATTGGTAAGCGTCAACGTCAATGCGTACGTCTTGACCTTAAAGTATCTCTCTGACTCGGTGGTAGACGTATAATCGTCTTCGGTAGCGTTGTTGGTTATATTAAATACCGAAGTAGCCGCGTCTACGAGCACGCCGCTGCCATCTTTGACAATCGTAGTGTCTATCGTAGCCGAATATACTTCATCGTCTTTGTTGTTGGTCAAATCAGTGGACGTATACTTATTCCATACTGCAGTCGCAGTACCCTTGCTTGCGTATACTCTGTCGCGGTCTTGCAACACGACCGTGATTGGACGGCGCAAAATCGTAAATTCGCACTTCATATCGTCTTCGTCAACCGCATAGTTCTCATTGGTGCAAGTTACGTAAGCTTCGTAAGTTCCTGCGTATATAGCTTCGTTCTTTTCGAGCGCAACAGAATTGCCCTCAGAGTCTTTGCCCGGGCCGCTGATTCTGACGGCTGACAAAGACGAACTCGTACCGCTGAGGAGATCGCTTTCTACGATTGCTGCGCTAGGTCTCTTTCCGCCTTCGCCGTTGTAATACATATTTGGTTTTTGAGTCCATTGTACACTAACGGATTTGGGATCGACCTTATAAGCCTTGCTTGCGTCGTTTGTAAATGTAATATTGGCAATTCTGTCATTCCAAGTTGTATTCTTTGTATAACCGATAGCGTACTCGCCCACTTTGACGTAACCGTCCGCAAGCGTAGTACCCGAAACGCTGAACGTGCAAATATCTTTAAGATACGTCTTTATGTCAGCCCAAGCCGTTGCGTTAAGCACTTTGGCGGTCTTGGTCAACATATTGTCGATAATGCCCTCTGAATCCAACAAGGTATCGCCGTAATATTGACTATAGGTATCGACGGTCAATTGAATATTTGCCTTAGAAATAGTCACGTCAAAGCTAGATGCAAAATCGTTGTGATTTGCCGCGCTAGCCTTATAGTATACGGTATACGCGCCTACGTTTGTTATAGATACCGACGACGCGTCAGTCCAAGTAATGTCGTTGACGTTTTTGCCGGCTTCGTCCAAGACGTAGACTATCGTCATTGGGTTGCCGTCGGAATAATAGCCTTCAAACTCAACCGTCTTGTCTGCCTTAAGCGCCGAATTTAAATCGATGGTATAAGCAGAATTTTTGAATTCAAAGGTCTTGTTTTCAATAATTCCTTCTTTTAAGGACATAGAAGCTTTTGCAATCTCTACGGTAAAGCTTCCCGTAATATCGCTGTGGTTGGTTGCCGTAATCTTGTAATATACTGTATATGTACCCGCATTCTTTAAAGCGACCGTATTGCCTGCAGTAACTCCCGTCCAAGTAATACCCGTTGCAGGATTCTTACCCGCCTCGTCTACTTTGACATAAACCTGTCTCGGATTGTCCGTAGAATTGTAATAATTGTTGAATTGATTATCCGCCAAAGACGTCCCCCATCCGCTTTGCAGAGCCGACGCTACGGTAACGTTGAAATCATTATTTTCGTAAGTATAATCAACTTTACTCTTTAGCACGCCAGTTTTAAACGCCATTTGCGCAGAAGTGATAGTATATGTACCTATTTTCTTATAATCAGTATTTTTGCCTGACCAACAGAATTTCATGCTGTCGACAGTCTTTGGTTGAGCGTAGACTTCGTACTCGCCAACGTTTTTCATTTCGGTTACAGTCGAACCGTTGAGTTTATATTGAATATTAAAATATTTGTTGCTGCTTGTGCCAAATCTTCCCAAAGCACTGGAAGCTGGAGTACGGCTTGAGCCGTTATAAGTTACGCTACCTCTACTTGCGCTTTGCTCGGAAGTCGTAGGTACTGTAAGTTGGAAATCGTAATCATCCAACTCTTTGGCAGCAGTATTGATTTGCTCTTGCGTAACTTCTCTGTCCGTAAGCACTTTTTTTCTTGACGTAAGATAGTTAGCTGCAGCGTCAGCAAGCGCATTATCCCCGCTCAACGTCTTAAAAAGTTGTACGTTGTCTTCAAATCTTTTTACAGCTGCGTCTAATTTCGACTTGTCATAAACATAAATATTTACTCTAATGTCGTTAGCAATTCTGCCATGTTCATTTTGCGTAACTGTTTGCCCCGATGAATTCGTATACGGATAGTTATTTACATACAAAGCGTTTGATTTTGTATACTCTACATTGTTTATTTTTACTTTGTCATTGTTCTCAGTCTTAAAAGGAGCTATACTGTGAAATACGCCAGTACCGGGACCGCCATTCTTACTACCCCACAACCAGTCGCCAAAGTGCGCCTGACCGGTACAGTCTTTCCATCCATTAGAATAATATTGATTGAACGCCAAAATCCTTCCGCAACCAAGTTGGAATACGCTTTGTTTAGCGGTATATCCTCCGTTTGAGTTAGCAGTAGGATAATAATCTGATTTTACGCTTCCTTTAATAGGAACTTTTACTGCGATATTTACATCTCTACCATAAATCAATGATGTTGTGTTTGTAGTTCCGCCATACGATTTTGAAGCGCAATAGTTCGGGTTATCTGACAATGTCTCGGTCTCTGCCCCGGAATCATTCAATCTAACTTTTTTAACTGAGCCATATTGGTCAAACACAGCATGCATCGCACCCGCTTCTCCCGATGGCGCGCCTGAATTGAAGTAACCGAATAGATGGTCAAACGCCCAAATTTGATTATCACCTGTAGCACTAGTCAACGACCAACCGTCGTAGGCGAAATAATATCCTGCATTTGTAAGATTTTCACTCTTGTCAATATAAATAGTCTTGGGATAAAGGACCTTCAAATCGCCTTTATCGCTACCATTGTTTTTGTCTAAAGTAAAATAGGCAATTGATACATTATCAAATCCGTACGATGCTTGGTCAATCGTATAATTAAGCGCTGTAGTTGCCATCGCGACGTCGTTATCCTGATACGTCTTGGGGACGTTTGTTAAAACCCCCGCCGTAACAGCAACGACTGCAACAAGCATAATAGACAGCGTAACCCACGCCGTAATTTTGCGTCCTTTGCTAATTTTCATAATTTCCCTCCTGCGCTAAAGCGCACTTCATATATAAAATTTAAGAAATTTTAATATTCCATTAGATAGTCTACCACTACAATATACGAAAGTCAATAAATAACTTTGTAAAATTTTGGTAAAATTTACCAATTTTTATTAAATTTGAATACATTCACTTTAATTTGATAAATAATTTTGATAATACTTTAACAATCTAAGGCTTTGTACCCTTCCAAAAATTGGAAAGTTTAGAGATTTCTCGACTATAGCCAAAATTACAGCATAAAATGGTCAAAATGACAAATTATATGTCGCCCTGAGCGAAACGCAGTGAAGTCGAATGGGGCTCATAAGATTAGATTCTTCGACTGCGCTCAGAATGACGGTAAGCGGATTGAGATTTCTCCACTGCGGTCGAAATGACATAATTAATTGTCGAAATGACATTATAAATAGTCGAAATGACAGCGAAATTAGTCAAAACAAAAAAAGACGAGAGTATTATCTCGCCTTTAATATAGATTCTTCGACTTCACTCCGTTTCGCTCAGAATGACAGCAAACGGATTGATATTTCTCCACTCCACTCCGCTCTAGCGAAATGACATTTTATAATCGAAATGACGTACAAAAAATCAAAAGTATGAGGACAGTTAGAGCACTTTTGACAAAAAGTCCTTTAATCTTTCATTTTTTGGATTGCCGAAAAGCTCTTCGGGAGTATTCTCTTCTACGATATTTCCGCCGTCTAAGAAAAGCACCCTATTGGCGACTTCTCTTGCAAAGCCCATCTCGTGAGTGACGATTACCATCGTCATGCCCTCATTAGCAAGGTCCTTGATGAGCGAAAGCACTTCGCCGACCATCTCTGGGTCAAGCGCAGAGGTAGGCTCGTCAAAGAGCATTACTTCGGGATCCATAACGAGCGCCCTTGCAATAGCTACTCTTTGCTTCTGTCCGCCGGAAAGTTTGGACGGATATTCGTCTTTCTTGTCAAGAAGTCCTATTCGCTCAAGCAACTTCAAAGCCTTGTTCGTCGCCTCTTCTTTGGTCTTGAGTTTGAGCTGAATGGGCGAAAGTATCATATTCTGCAAAATCGTCAAGTTGTTGAAAAGATTGAAATGCTGGAATACCATACCCACGCGCTGTCTTGCCTTGTTGATATTTATTCCATATCTCGTCTTGTAGTCTTTGACGGCTTTCTTAAATTCTGCGCCCTCGCTCTTCTTGAGTTTGTCGCCGGATTTGATTTCTATCAAAACCTTTTCAGACAAATTCTCGAGGCTCGTCTTGTCGATGAGGTTGACTGCGTCGTCGTATTTCAGTTTATCTTTCTCGTCCTTGCCAAGCATAGTCTTGATTTCTTCGACCATACGCTTCTTATAGGTATTTGACTTGACAAGAATACTCTTGTGCAAATAAGGGTCTACGGGAGTCATGACGCTTGCGTCCAACCATACCTCGCCGTAGGTCGGCTCTTCAAGCAAGTTCATGCACCTGAGCAACGTGCTCTTACCGCTACCCGACGGACCTATGATTGCCACCTTTTCGCCCTTGCCTATTGAACACGATATGCCGTTGAGGACTTTGAGATTGCCAAAGTATTTATAGATATTCTTTACGTCTATTATTACGCCAATACCAGTGTTGACAATGTCCTCGGATACGTAGACTACGTCTTTGGGCATAACCACGTCGGTTGTGATTGGGGAAACGTTATCTTCTGTCACTTGCTCTCATCCTCCTCTCAATCAATTTTACTATCAGCGTTATTATATAGACGATTACCAAATAGCACAGCGCAAGCACTATGTATGGCATGAAGTAATCGTAATTCGCCGCGCCAATGTTTTGGAAAGCCTTGGTCATATCTATTACGGTAATAAAGGACGCCACCGAAGTCTCCTTGACAAGGGATATAAATTCATTGCCCAGCGTAGGCAAAATATTCTTGACGGCTTGGGGTATGATGATTTTGAACATTGTCCTGCCGTATCCCATGCCCAACGCTCTGCCCGCTTCCATCTGTCCTTTGTCGACTGACAAAATACCGCTTCGCATTATCTCGCATACGTACGCGCCGCTGTTCATACCAAACGCCATGACCGCTACGACAACGGGCGGAATGCCGCCAAGTCCTATCAATGGGAAAATTACGTAATACATGACGAGTAGCTGGACTACCATAGGCGTGCCTCTGAACAATCCAACGTATACGTCCGTCAACTTTGAAAATATCTTTGCGCTTGTTTTCTTTTGAGGAATGACTTTAGTGACGGCAAGAATTATGCCCAAAACAATGCCTATGACAAGTCCCAAACATGCAATTACAAGGGTGTTCTTAAAACCGTCAAACACCCTCGTATAGCCGTTGTTTGTGACCATCTGGTCATAAAATGCATTCCAAGATTTAGCTAAATCCATTTATCTTATAAAGCGGCAAGTTTTGCCTCGACGTCCTTAGCAGACTTGCAATTGTCAAAAGTTGTGTCGCTCTTCAAGCAGATGACTACTTGAGTTGCGTCGTAATATGCGTCGGAGAAAGTTACGCTCTCTGCGCGCTCTTCGCTCCAAGTCAATGCGGCTGCGCCAACGTCAGACTGTCCGTTGCCTACGTTGAGAACTATAGAATCAAAATCCATGCTGTTGATTACAAGGTCAAATCCGTATTCTTTGCAGAACATGTCCATAACCTCAAGGTCGTATCCCTCAAAACCGTCTCCGCTTACGTTTTCAAACGGCGGGAAGTCAGGGCTTGTCGCAACAGTCAAAGGATTGGTTGGGTTCTTTGCAGAATAAATTACCTTCTTCTCGTTTGTGCCTTGTACGTACGCGTTTTGCAAAGCCTTCAATTCAGCGTCGTGGTCTTTCATAAACTTGTTGAGTTTTTCTTTGATACCCTTCGTATCTTTGGGGTTGATTGCAAAACAATACTGCTCTTCCGTCAAGCCGTAATCTATTACTTTGACTTTGTCGGCAAATTTAGCGGCGATAGCTTTTGCAGGAGCAATGTCTGTGATGACGTAGCCTATTCTGCCGTTGATCATATCTTGAACTGCCAAAGTAGCGTTGGGATATTGCACAGGTTGTACGTTGCCCAAATCTTCAGTGTAGAATTGACCGGTAGTTCCCGATTGGAAACCAATTTTTACTTTTGAGCTACAACCGGCAAACGCCATACAGCTTACGCCTACGATGGCCATTACCAAAAGAGTTATCAAAACTTTCTTTTTCATAACGTGTTACCTCTTATAAATTTTATTGTATTATCATTCTAACACCATTTTGTGGAGTATGCAAGTATTTTTATACACAAATTTTTTATTTTTTTGCAATTTTTAACCTTAATCTTAATAATTTATGCATAATTATAAATCGGTAATGTATATTTATGCAATTTAATAGTTATTTTGAATATTTATTCGCATATTATGGATATTATGCAAAAGGTTTGGGATTTCTCGACTTCGCTCGAAATGACAATACCCCCCTTCCGCTACTTCGCAGCGCCTTCCCCTCTAGGGGACGGCGAGAGGCGAGCGCGGAGAACGGTGTGATTTTCGCCCGCTCAAAGGCGAGGTAAAGTCGTCAAGTGTACTTGCCGTACACGTCGACTTTCTGAGACCTGCAGTTAGGACGGAAGGCGCGCCGCTATACGCGCTCGCGGTACACCATAACGTAGTCGTGAACAAAAAAGCCCTCGCCCACGTCCCTCTGATACTCCTCAACCGCCTCAAAACCGAAATGCTTATACGCGCCTACGGTGTTGGTATTGTCGGCGTTGACGTTGAGTTTTATCATTTTCAATCCGCGCGCCTTGGCGTAGTCCTTGACGAAAGCCATCATAGGGCTTGCGTAGCCTTTGCCTCTGTATTCTATAGCCAAATAGAACTTGCTCAAATAAAGATAGTCGGCTTTTGCGTCTACGGCGACAAAGCCGATATTTGCTCCGTCAAGACTTACAAAATAGTATTCTGCTCCGCCGTTTATCTCGTCGGTAATCCCGCGGACGGACTGGTATTTCTCCAACATGTGATCGTTGGTCTTGCTACCCACTATCGGGTCGTAATGCTTTTTCATTATCGACGTCGCTAGGCGGGACATTTGCTCTATATCTTGATTGGTATTTACTTTATTGAATAACAACATATATACTCCTTGCCGTATCAGCCTTTAATTGACAGTTCATCTCCGTCAATATCTATATCGTCTTTGAGAAGTTGTAGCGCTTCGTCAAATCTCTTGACCATAGCGTCGCCCAACTTGGAAAATCCCAATACTTTTGTAAGCATGCGGTACAATCCCATTCTGTCAACGGTAATATTCTTTTTAATCACTTTGAACATACCGCTTGCAAGTTCTTCGAGCGCAACGTACTTTATCTCACGCGAAAAACCGTCGCTCGGCGCGCGAAGTTCCACAGGCCTGTTTTTGAGATACATAAAGCCGTCCTTACGAATTATACCTTCGCTTTGACACCTTGAAGTAAGCCTGTCGAATTTCTCCCATACCGCGTCAGTGAGCTTCTCTCTGCCAAAGTCTCTCAAAGTCCTTTTCAAGAACAACTCTTCGGACAGCGGAGCTTCCTTTTCAAGCACCAACCTCAAGTATTTGAGATAGTCGCCTTTGCCGACCTTTCTGGCATTATCGAAATCTGCCGTCTCATACTCGGCGAACTTGAAATCTACGCTTATCTTCTCTTCTTCAAAATCATCGAGATTTACGCCTGCGTCCGTCGCAGAATTGTCAACGGGCATCTTTTGAGCTTCTTCAAGAGCCTTGAGCAATCTGTCCTTTTCGTCCTTGGGATTTTGCATCCAATCAATTGCCCATACTCTGTGATAATGCCAGCCCATGCGCTGCAATACGCTCTTGCGGAGTCTGTCTCTGTCTCTCGTATTCTTTGCCGTCTTGTACGACCTGCCGTCGCACTCTACCGCCAATATATAATCTTCTCCGCCCGGCATCTTGACTCCCATATCCACGCTGCCTGCCGACGCGCCAATCTTGACGTCGACCTCGTAGCCTTTGTTTTGCAAAAACTCTGCGACTTGCATCTCAAAGTCAAAAGCCTCTGCAAATTGCTCTTCCGCGCTGCCATTGCCGACGAAATCCGTCGAGCCGTTTTGCGCGAATTCTATGTAGTCGCGGAGCAATCTCGCTCCGGTTGAACCTGCATTCTTGAGATTGATGTCATAACCGTGAATTGACGCAACGAGTTGCACGTTGAGTTTTGCTCTCGTAAAAGCTACGTTGAGACGGCGCTCTCCGCCCATCTTGTTGATAGGTCCGAAGTTTTGCGACATTTTGCCGTCCTTGTCCTTGCCGTACGCTACGCTGAATATGATAGTGTCTCTCTCGTCGCCCTGTACAGTCTCCAAGTTCTTGACAAAGAACGGTTCGTCTTTCTCGCAGGAGAAAAACTCTTCGTATTGAGAATCCTGCAATCTTCTCTTTGCCAAAAGTCGCTCAATTAAATCCTGTTGGGATATGCTGAAGGCAACTACGCCGAGACTTCTGTCGGGATACTTTTGAATATTCTCAAAGATAAGGTCGACTATGTAGTCCGCTTCCGCTCTGTTGGTACGCGTCTTGTGGTCGAACGTTCCGCCCTCGACGTACTTGAAGTCTACGCCAATACCATCTCTGTCCGTCTTGGACGACGGGAAAGTCACTAAATCGCCTTCGTAAAAATTCTTGTTGGAAAACTCAATCAACTGTTCGTACCTGCTTCTATAGTGCCATTTAAGCCTGAGTTGCGGAAGTACGGTCGAGCACAAGTCAAGCACGGATTCAAAGTCTTTGACGTCTTCGTCGTCCTCGTAGTCCTCTACGTCTACTACCGACGTAAAGAAGTTGCTAGGCGGCATCTGCTTACTGTCGCCAACGACGATGAGCTGTTTTGCTCTGTATATCGCGCCTATCGCGTCTTGCGGGAATATCTGCGAAGCCTCGTCGAACACTACCAAATCAAATTTAACGTCGGGCGTCAAGAATGTGCTTACGCTAAGCGGCGACATTAAAAAGCAAGGTTTGAGATTTTGCGCAAGTTCTCTTATTTGCGACAGCAAAGTCCTTATTGATTTCTGTCTGCGTTTTTTGCCGCCCTCGTTGAGAAGATTGGCAACCGCGCTACCCGGCGCAACTAGACTCAAGTCGGGTCTCAACGCCGACAGCGTCGCTCTAATTTTTGCTTTACCTATCTCAAATCCGCGCACGTCCTTTTCGCAGAAGATATTGACGGTTTTATCGTGCGCCACTCTCGGCAATACTTTCAAAAACGCTTCTCTTTGAATAATGACGTCAATCCACTGACTGTAGAATATCTTTTTGAATACCACGCTCAAATCTTGAGTCAATATCTCTTCTTTGACAGCCGCGTCGATATACGTCGTCAAGCCCTTTTCTCTCATCGCCTTGAGCACGCCGAGAAATCTTGTCCAACTGTCAAGTTTGTCAAAGTTATCCAGACAGTCTCTCAACTTTTTCTCCGCGTCTTTGTACGAAACTGTATTTATATCGAATATCGCTTTATCAAAATACCCCGTGACTTCTTCGCCGTCGATACTTGCAATCATATCGTTGATATCTTTTGCAAGTTCGTTTAATTCCTCTTTGTCATAAGAGTATCCAAAACCGTCGTCGCCGTCCGCCAAATTGCCAAAATCGCTTATCTTTGCAAACAATTCTTTGAGTGCAGCAAGTTCTTTGTCAAGAGCGTCCCAATTGGTATTTACTCCGCCGTATTGCGAAGATAGCTTTTGTTTTAAGCCCTCTTCAAGCTTGCCAAAATCCGCAGATTTAGAGTTGAATTCAATCAAAAGTTTGATTAATATCAACGCGTCTTTATAGCTTGCTTTACCGTTCTTCTTGCTTGCGCTAATTTGCGCAATAAGGCTCTTGTATTCTTTTGAGAAAAGACGTGTAAACGTACCGCCGCTTTTTTGCAAAACGCCGTTTGCTTTATCCGCGTCAAGCTTGAATATATCTTGATTATACTGCGCCGCAATCGCGCCCTCGACAGTCTTGATTTCGTCGACAATAGGACGCAATTTAAGTATCCTTTCCGACACTCCTCTGAATACCCTCTTGTCAAGTAGCGCGCCAGTGATATACGTCGAGCCGCCAATCAATTCAAATAGCTTTGCGTATAAGCCGAGTTGCTCCAACGTTTCTATATTCTCTATAGCGTAATCTTGGGAAAGTTTTTGCGCGTATTTATCTACTTCCGCCAACTTGCGCGACAGACTTTCAAGCGACGCTTTCGTCTTGAACTTCTGTTGGTACGAATTATCTTCGTCTATGAAGCCGTACCAAGGATTGGTCTTGTAATCGTAGCCTATCGACTGCGTGTATTCTGCGTAGTTATCTATCAAATCAAGGGCAATTTTGACGTATTCGTCGCCTTTATTCTCTATGTCGTCGACAAAGAAATCAAGCCTTGCCAAGCTTTGACAAGCGCACACCTCTTCGACAAGCTCGTAAAGAGATTTGCCTATTACGTCGTTTTGACGGTGCAGTACGTCGACGTAATTGTCGAGAATAATATGCGATTTGTTGAGTCTGTCTTCTTCTTCGTAAGCCTTTGACGATACTCCGCTCTTGCTAAGGCGCATCGTACGGCAAAGCTCTTGAATGAAATCTCTCTTGTTTGCCTTGTGCGAATGCAACTGCAAACAAAAATCTTCAAGTCCCGCTTGCTTGAGCTTGTTGTATACCACGTCGAGAGCGGCAAGTTTTTCCGACACGAAAAGCACCTTTTTACCGTCTCCCATACACTCGGCGATTATATTGGTAATGGTCTGGCTCTTGCCAGTTCCCGGAGGTCCTTGCAATACGAAACTCTCGCCCGCTTTTGCCATCTCTATCGCCTTGAGCTGAGACGAGTCTGCGTCCACGACGTTGTATTGCGCCTCCTGGAGTTGTCCCGCAAAAGACGTCGTCTTGCCCTCTCCCAAAAGACTGCGTACGTTAGCGTTTTGCAAAACGGTATCCGCATTGTCTTTTAAATCCATATACATATTGATTTTTAAGAAAGAAAAAAGACCTATCTTACATACCTTTGATACCTGCCATTTGAGTTTACTCACAAGTTCCTCAACCTTTTGCAAATATCCGTCGATACCCTCGTCTTCATACTCGGGCAACTGTATCTTATAATCGCTTTGCAACTTATATGCAAAAGTCGGATTAAGTATCATATCGTCGCCGGTAACTTTGATTTTATAAGGGTCTACGGTCGACGACTTGGAAAGACTTATCGGCGCAAGCAGTATCGGCGCGTCGTATAATACTTCAGGCTCGTTGTCATCGTGCCAAGTGATAAATCCAAAAGCCATATACGCAATGTTGACGCCAGTCTCTTCAATGGCAATCTTTGCTCTCTTTTCAATACCGCGCAAAGCCTTGATTGGAGTAACGTCTTTGTTGTATACGAGAATTTGATTTGCCTTCTTAATCTTCTTGGAATAATTGTCAATATATTTAAACTTGTCTTTGAGCTTTTCTTTGAGTTTGGCTTCGCTCATTCTGTCTTCAAATTCGTCTACGTCAATCTGAGGATCGAATACTTCAAAGACTACGTTGCCGTCAGCCTTGTGAAAAAGCGCGTCGAAATCGGGATACACAACTTCAAGCGTATTGCTCTTGTTGTCCCTGAAATTTATTAGATTGTTGCGCTTGCCTGTGTCAAGCAACAATTCATTTAATTT